>NZ_QHJQ01000008.1 GCF_003185655.1 Coraliomargarita sinensis
GCCCCGCAGCAAGGACACTCCTTCGGCTCCTCGCGCAAACGAACCCGCAACTCGTAAACATCAGCCTTGCTAGAGACCTCGATCACTTCGTATCCTGCTAGACCTATCTTGTTAATCATCGGGGACAGCCAAGGCAGCGGACCCTCTATACGGCCAGAATCTGCCCAAGTATTTTGAGGAGCTCTAAACGCTGACCGAGAAAGAGGTCGAGATGATTGAGGACCTGAAAGAGCAGATCATTAAATCGGCTGAGTTTGTTCGCGGCGATCCGATGGAGCTTTCAGTGTATCGGCGGATTACTCTCTGTTTTGGAGCACTCAGCCTATCTGGCTGCCGGTGAACGGGTAGAAGGCCGCGAACTGGTTTTCCTGACGAAGACCGAAACTCCGAAGGTGATCATCCATCGTCTGATGCCTGCCACCGTTCGCGAGAAGCAGCGTGCCTTGGATATGTCGATGGCCGCAGTGGACGGAATCTACCACGAGCGTTTCTATCCCCAGCCGGGTATGCACTGCTCGTGGTGCAGCTACCGCGCCGAGTGTTCACTCTGGACGGAAGGAGGTTCC
Source organism: Coraliomargarita sinensis (assembly GCF_003185655.1). NCBI lineage: Bacteria > Pseudomonadati > Verrucomicrobiota > Opitutia > Puniceicoccales > Coraliomargaritaceae > Coraliomargarita > Coraliomargarita sinensis. The sequence continues at coordinate 567 of NZ_QHJQ01000008.1, forward strand.
CAATGATGCCCTGGGTTGTCGCTGGCGGCCTGACGGTCGTCACCAGTCTCTTGATGCTTGATGGTAACGATCCTCCTCCACCGCCGCCAGCTCCAGCAGCTGATGTTAACAGCCTAAGCGACGCGATCTTCTGGATCGGCGGATGCTCTGTTGCCTGTTCCCTGATCGGGGCCTTTACGCTAATTACGGTGACGCGTTTAAGGAGAAAGGATCGACCATGAGCACAGCGATAAAGATCCTGCTTGTGTGCCTGACCTCGTAGTCACTCAAGATCAAGGCCTGCATCCTTCTGGATGTTAGGCCCGTACGCTCGACTCAGGCAGACTAAATATTGAACTCTCTTTGTTTGCTCGTGAAGAATAGGAAGTCTTAGGGGTAAAGGCTCAGAGGCGTATTTTGTAAGGATAAACTCAAATCTTTCTCTTGCCTTGGTTGTCTGGAGATTTGTTACTAATGGCTAAGAAAACTAATGCTTATCGTGCACGCGACTGAATTTAATCGTAAAATAAATGAGCTTGCTAAGCGTGGAGAGCGTCTTGCGGAAGAGCTTGAGGCGGGTCAGGCGGATTCTCCATTTACAAATGAGTTCAAGTCATTGCAGCAGTCGGTAAAGTCTACTCCGATTCGAGCGTTAGTCATCGGTATTGATACAGAGACCACTTATGCTGCACTTTCATCTCTGATTGAGCAGGAGTATAATGTCTGTAAAGTATTTGTACCTTCGCGACTGGGTTACAGTGAAGTTGTGCTGCAGGAGCGTGGCTTTCAGATGGACACGGGTGAGCAGCGCCTGGAATTTGACGATGTAGATTCATTCGTCACTGCATTGCAGGATGCTCATGTATTACACGACGAGGACAATCCCAAGTGGATGGATCCGTTGCGTTTGCAGCTAAAGGCTCCGGCGCATCTTAGTGGTTTAAGCCTGCTCGTCCCTGATTCGATAGATAGTATCGTTAAGAAGCCGGCCCTTCTTTCTACCTTAGCAGACCAAGCGGACTGGCTGTTTCTGGCAGGCTATACAGGCTCTTCTTTTACTGATGAGCAAATTTCAGCGCTCCAGATCATGCTGAACAGCATGATTGGCTTTCAGGGCCTTTTAGTTTCACCGAAGGAAAGTACCAACTCGAAGCAAGTGCAGTCCGCATGGTGGAAGAACTGGCGTGTCAATCTATCGCTGGGTGTCGTCAATATCGAATCCTCTATCCTTTCCGGTCGCCTCGCAATGCTGACCAATCCCGAGAGTGAGTTGCGTCAATTTATTCTCGAGTCCCGAAGAGCACATCGTTTGGAGTCGGGTTTTGACCTATTGCTCAACGAGCTCCAACAGCAGCTAAAGCGACTGAATAGCAAAGCCCGGTTAGTGAAGGGAGAGCTGGATTCCGGTTCAGGCGAGCGTGGCACGCTGCGGCGCAGTGCTGAGGATCTTCGATCTCGAATTTCTGATGAGTACGACAGCATTCGTCAGTCTTTGGAGCAGGAGGCGAAACGACAACTCTCGCCTCAGGGAGAAATCTATCTGGCTTTGCGAAATGAGGTCGACCGATTCGAAGCGGATGACATAGAGCAGACAATGGCGGGCTCGAAGATTAAGCTCCGAATTAATGATGAAACCCGGGCTGATTACACCCAATTGATTACCCGTCTCGGGAAGCAACGTATTCAAGCTGATATACAACTCTTAGGGGAAGGTATTGGGCTATCGGTCCAATCGGTCGAAAAAGATTTGGAGGAAATGACTGGTTTTCGTACGAAGCTCAGCCTAGATCCGATAGACGAACGGCAAATCTGGGATTCTACCGAAGCCATCGCACGTCCAGAAATTAAATATCGTGGTGATATGGATAAACCCACCCTGATGAAACGCTTTCAATCCGCGCGTCAGGGTATTATGGGCCTGATGATGATGGGGATGGTATTTACGGGGATCTCTGCAATTTCCGGTGGTAGCAGTGGGGGTGGCGGGACCAGTTTTCGCAGTTATCTCTATGCCGCTATGCTCCCCTTGCTAGTTCTTGGGTTCTTCTACACCTATATCAGTTTCCGTAAAAAAGAGGCCGAAACGCTGGATCGTGAAGTGGAGCGTTTTCACGAAGGACTCTTTTCTGAATTGCGCCGCATTATGTCTGATGTGCTGCGGCAGGAACAAAATTTACTGGGGCAACATTACCAAAAACAGTCCAAAAAAGCTCAGAAGCAGATAGCTGAGGCGCTTGAGCGCGCGGATAACCTGCAGAACCAACAGCTTAATGAAATAAAGCGCAAGTCGGCTGATCAGCAGCGACAAATCGATCAGCGCAGCCTTGTTCTAAAAGATTCAATTCGGCAGTCCGAAAAATTAAGTAACGAAAAACGAAGCCTCGATCGGCTTAAAGCCGAGTGGCTTGGCGATTGGATTGAGCGTTTCAACCGAGGTGAGTTTAAGCCGCCCAAGGCCTGATCCTGTGTGCCATTGCGATAATTTAGAGGTGACCCATGCGTTAATTATATAAGATTTGGTGACACATGAACGGCGAAAACTTGCGCTTGAAGTCTTTTCTGCGAGTGCAGTTTGCCGATCGAATAATGTTGGCTTGAACTCTTTTGTGGCACTATTCATTTATTATTGGCATTAATTTTACAGTAAAGTAACACTTATAGATACTTGGCCTTTGAAAAGCTGTTCTCCTATAATTTTAAATCATTAATCTGACCATGGCCGAACCCCAATCAACTGAAACGACGACAGCTGAGCAGGATGCCGCTGCTGCGGAAGCCACACGGGTTGCGGCGGAACAATCTGCTCAGGATGCTAATTTGTCTGCTCAGGAGGCTGCGGGCTCTGCCACGAACGCAGCTCAATCGGCGACCGCAGCCGATACCTCGGCCCAGACTGCGGCACAATCCACGTCTTCAGCCGATACCTCGGCTCAAGACGCGAGTCAGAGTGCCGCAAGTGCGTCAGGTAGTGCACAAACTGCGGATCAATCTGCCAGTGCGGCTGAGACTTACGCCCAGGATGCGAGCCAAAGTGCCGCAACTGCCGATGCTGCAGCGGCTCAAAGTAATCAAAGTGCAAATATTGCGGATCAACAGGCGGGTGATGCCGCTTTAAGTGCGGGGGTTGCAGAGACTGCTGCGAATGAGGCCACACGCAGTGCAAATCAAGCCTCAGTCGAGGCACAGCAGTCAGAGGCGAGTGCTGATATCGCTCAGGATCAAGCGCGAGAGGCTTCGGCAGCCGCAGATCAGGCGCAAACCGAAGCCGGGGATGTTACACATTCAGCGGAAACTGCTCAGGACGCAGCGTCGGTTGCTAGCGATTCTGCAGAAGCAGCGAAAGAAGAAGCCGAACTAGCCGGTGAGTCCGCGCAAAGGTCTCAAGAGCAGGCTGAGTCTGCTACTGCCGCAGCTGAAACCGCCCAGGAGCAGGCAAGTGCTGCGGAGGCATCTGCAACTGTGGCTGAGGACGAAGCCGAACTTGCGGGTGAGGATGCTTTGCGGGCTGAAGATCAAGCGGCTCGCGCTGAAGATGAAGCGACACGTTCAACAGATGCAGCAGATTTTGCAGATGAAGAATCGGCCAGAGCAGCGAGTGGCGCAGATCTGTCTCATGAGGAATCGGCTCGTGCTACAGTTGGTGCTGACGATGCGGAAACAGAATCTGATTCCGCTAAGGAATCGGCTCGAAGTGCCTATGATAAGGCGGATGCTGCTGATGGGGCTGCAAGCAAGTCTGAAAAGTCTGCTGATGAATCTCGTCGCGAAGCGGATCAGGCCCGTGAAGATTCGGAAAATGCAAGTGCATTTGCCAACACGGCAAAGCTGGAAGCGCAGGAGGCAACTGCGTCGTCTGGACGTGCTTATGGCGAGGCTGCTGAAGCAGTGACTTCAGCTAATCAGGCTTCGACCGCAGCTTCGCGCGCATTTTCCAGGGAGGGTGATGCCAATGCGCACGCGAATGCTGCAGACTCTTACGAGCAAGATTCCCAGAAGAGCGCGCAGCTGGCAAAAGAATATGAGGCGCAGGCTAATGACTGGGAAGAGGGAGCCCTAATCGCGAAAGAGAATTCCGAGGATTTGCTGCGTGAGATTGAACAAATGCATGTGGAGGCCTTGGGCGTCCTGAGGAGAATGTTGTCGCTGGAGAGAGAAGCAAGTCAAGCGTACGAGGATACAAAAGCCGCCAAGCATAATGCAGAGGACGCTCAGGATAAAGCCATTGCGGCAGAGAATAAAGCAGAGATTGCGCAGAGAGAGGCAGAAGCTGCGCAGAAAGCTGCTGAAGAGGCTTTAGAGGCATGTAAGGCCGCCGCGGCAGCAGCTAAGGAGTGTTGCTAGTTAAAAAGCATTAACAAGAAGATGACTCCCGACGAAGCCTACGTAATCCTTGGCATTGAGCCAACGGTAAGTGAAACTGAGCGCCACGAAGCGTTTAAAAAGAAGCAACAAGCGCTGGAGGCTAAGCTGGCTAAGGCCCCCACGCCGGGCCTGAAGGAGAAATACCGTCAGGCTGTTAAGCAATTGGAGGAAGCGATTGAGCTAATCGAGTTGTCGGAGGATGGTGGTCTGCTGCCGAGCTTAGCTCCAGATAAAGGCCAGGAGAGTGTGATTTCCTCGCCTAAGGTGGATGCGGAACTTCCTTCATCAGGAAATGAAGCTGCTACGCCTGTTTCTCCGGGTAAGCGCTCGGGTGGGAGTAAGCCGAGCCATAAAAAAGAGTTCATCCTGATGGCTCTTATTTTACTTTTATTATCAGGTGGTTTTGCCTACTGGTGGTTCCGGCTCGAGTTGCCCAAGCGGGAGCTGGCTGACCTCTCTTTTCGGGCGGGAAAGACGGCTGAAGAGAATAGTGAATTGCCTGCAGCACGACAGGCTTATGCAGAGGCATTGTCAGTATGGGGGGGGCATCCGGAGGCGAGTCGTGAATTGGAGCGGCTGGAGTCGACGATACAGTATGCTGTGAATCAGCATTTTACAAAGGCTGAGATGGCAAAGGACGATGAAGATTGGTCTGAAGCTATGGATGCTTACCGGTCCATCTTAGATTTTGAGCCTGAGAACATGAAAGCACAGCTCGCGCTTGAATCCCTTGAGTCGATGCTGGAGAAGGCCCGTGGTGGACTGAAGGTGACAACAGTGCCGGGTGGGGCTGAGGTCACACTAGTTGGTATTGGCACAGAGCTTTCGCCGGCAACCTTTGCCAGCCTGAAGATTGCTACGTATACAGTTCGAATTGAAAAGACCGGCTACAATCCGGTCACCAAAAAGATCAAAGTCAGCAAGGACCGTGTGACCTCCGTTGATGAGAACCTGAGGGAGAGCTATGGTGCACTTGTCATTGAGACTAAAAATAGCGGACAACCCTATGTCTTGAATCAGATTAAGGCGGATGTTCCGCCGCGTCAGCCCTTCGAAGCGCGCCAGGGCAAAACACCTTCGGTGGAAGCGGATTTACCGACCGGTTCTTATCGTGTTGTTATGCAAAAAGAAGGCTGGCCTGATTTTTCCAGAACGTTTCGGGTTGTGCGGGATAAGAAGATCCCTGTGCAATATGAGTTTGCTTCGGGTGATGTCCTTGTGAGTAGTGAGCCTAGCGGGGCGCAAATTTTCAGTGCCTATCTAGATGGTGAGGGGAAAGTGCGATTTACCGCAACTGGCAAAACGACCCCTCATACATTTAAAAACCTTCCTGCCGGGCAATACGCTTACCTGTTGAAGCGTGCTGACTGGCCGGATGCACAAACGACAGTCGTGGTTGAGAAAGATCACAAAGCGAAGGCTCATTGGACCTATGGTTATGGCGGGCTCAGGGTTGAAACCGATCCTTCTAGTATTGAGGTGTTGCAGGTGAACGCTTCTGGTCAAATCGTTGCCAACCTCGGTAAAACTCCGTTCAATAAAAAAGTTAAATCCGGTAACTATCAATTGAGGATGGTTGATGATTATACGAACTGGGGGTCTTTGTCGGTGAATGTTCCGACCAATGATAATGTCAACCTTAGGAAAAATTTTGATTACGGCAGAATGATGGTGGATACAGTGCCATCTGGCGGTTCTATCTCATTTAGAAATGAAAATATCGGTCGCGGACCTGTCGAACTTTTGCTCCCTCCTGAGGCATATCAAGTCAGCGGATCAATGACTGACTATTACGATAATACAGATTCAGTTTCTCTGAGGTCAGGCCAAAATGCCAGCATCACTATAGATCTTAAGAAAATTGATCCTAGGATTTTGCGAGCCAGAGAAATGGCTGGAGAATATATTTACAAAAATAACGATGGTGACGAAGATGGATCCGCAAAAATTGTTTTTGATGAAGCGAATAATGTTTTAAAGCTTTCAGGGGCATCACGAATTAGGAATGGGGGGCGTTCTGGCGCGCGCGTACTCTCTGTTATATCTTTCGATTTTAAACTTCCGATTTCTTCAATATCAAAAGCTGGCGTGATTCATTTGCAGAATCGTTCAGACCTTAATCTAGAGGCACGATCTTCAGCTAATTTTTATGGTAACACTAACGGTGGTTGGGGCTTGAATATTAGTAAAGTCGAAGTTCGTCATCCTAAGGGAGTAAAAGAATTAAAGATATCAGAATCATTTGGAAAGGACACGTTTACGATAATAGGATTTTCTGCTAAATATGTAAAAGATCCTCAAGGGAATAAGGCTGAAAGTGTCATTTGGCCAACCACGTTTGAGCGAAAACAGAACTAATCAATGTATTTTAAATTATATTACTTACTTTATGAGAATTCTTTAGATATTATATTTACTGAAGCCTGTGAAGTCCTTGGTTTCTAGTCGAGTGCAAGTGAGGCGACGCTACTAATTTACTTTAATGCTAAGCTTCGATCGGGATAACTGATTTGTTAGCACCAGGTTACATTCTCACCAACCTGTACCCGCTTAATATTTTATCTGAATCTGCTGCATGAATTTGTAGGTGTCTGAGAGGTCTGAGTCGCTGCCTTTTGAAAACTGTTGCTCAACGGATTCGCCAGTGCGCCCGTCCTTGGCAATGACTGTGACGCGTCCAGCGTCGTCATATCCCATGTGAACCTGTACCGGGTAGTTCTTTTCAGGTTTCTGGATGGGGCCGAAATCGAAACTACCAAGGCTCTCGGCCGGTGTATAGGGATCTTTGCGCTGTAGTATTTCGAGTGAGACCGTCGTCTGCTCGTCCTTACGGGTATAGACGGTTTGCTTGAAGGAAGTCGGCACGGGCACGTTCTTTTCGATCATTGGATGAAAAATGATCTTCTTTTTTTCGCTATCAAAAACACGGATGCCGAGCTCGTTGGAAGTGACAATCTGTTTAAGTGGTGGAGCGGCAGTCTGCTTGTCGCCGTAGAGTTGTTCAGCAAGGAGGGCTGCGCCGAATGCGACTGAAGCGTGAGGCTGCTTGCGACGGATACGCGTAGCAGGAAGACCGGACATCTCGCGAACCTTACGCTCTATGCAGGGTACTAAGCTGGAACCTCCTGTAAGTACCAAGTCGTCTATGTCATCCCAGCTTAGATGTTGATTGGTTAAAGCTCGTTCGCAGACTTCCTCACATGCCTCCAGCCACGGCTCGGCAGCCTCCTCAAATTGTTGGCGGCTGAAAGTGACCCGCATGGAGCGGCCGCCTAAGATGAGCGGGCGACTGATGACGTCATTCTTTGGATCAGACAGCTCTAATTTAGCCTTCACAGCAAAGAGGCGGAGTTTCTGCATGGCTTCGGCGTCATTACGGATGTCTGCACGGAACTGCCCCAGGTGCTGCTCCGCAACAATGTCCATAATAACTTCATCAAAGTTCTTGCCGCCGATATTGTCAGCGCCCTCCGTGGCGATAGCATAGAGGCCCTCCGGGGTAGCGGAAAGAATAGTAGCGTCAAAGGTGCCGCCACCGATGTCGAAGACGAAAATTAGCTTTTCCCCTTTCTTGGTATCGAGGCCAAAATAAGTGGCCGCCGCCAAAGGTTCTTCTACCAGTCCAAGGACAGCGATGTCGGCAAGACGGCCAGCGTTAACGGTCGCCTCTCGTTGGGCCTCGTTGAAATTTGCGGGGACAGTAATAACGGCCCCTGTGATCAGCTCACTGGTCGCAGCTTCTGCATCCTCCTTTAGTTTTCTCAGTATTAGAGCGGAGATGGCTTCAGGTGAGTATGACTGCGAATTATGGTCCGAATAGACCGGGTCCCCGTTTTTACCCATGCTAAGTTTGGCAAATCGGCAGTGGGATAGGGTTGGCTCCTCATCAAGAATTTCCTCAACCAGATCGCCTATCACACAGCCTCGCTCACCGATGTGCACAACAGAAGGCGTTTGAAAACGCTTATTGTCATTCTGAGCCGGGCACAAGGTTGGGGTACCTGTCGCATTTATATAGCTGACAAGTGAAAAGGTCGTACCAAGGTCAATACCCACTATCATGTCTGTATTCAGGCAAAAACAGTGAAAATGAGAAGCACAAAGATTTGATCAACCTGCCATTGGATCCTGTTCGTTTTGGTGGTCGGTGAAGAAACCTAGTCCATCAAACATAGGACGATTCCGTGGTTTGTCGGTGGCTATCTGGATACTCTACATGTTGAAGACCCCGAGGTGGTGTAGGTGGAGCGGGTATTTCTCAATTCAGGATTAAAAACCTATATCATCGGGTTGAAAGTTGGAAAAACCAGGCCCTGCTACCATAACATCTATTCCGGAAAGGATATTATTGAAGTGACCTTTAACGACCCTGTCAGCCGTCTTTCGACAAGGACGACTATGTTCGATATCGAGGTGGAACACATGGCCATGGCTGTCTTTGCGGAGGACACGACCCCTCTGAGCTTTGAGCAGGAACCTTGCTCTGTTGAGGTAGGGCCGGAAGTCATTCTCGACTCGACGCGTTATGTTGATGAGCGTGTTCAGGCAGTTGATCGAATGATGAACGGAGCAGAGACGGCACAGGCAGCGCACCGCTTGCGTCTTATTCATCGAGATGCGAGCAAGAACCTTTATCTGATGACCAACGCGGTGATCCCTGTTCGGGTGGACAAACCGATGTGGGTTCATGCAGAGGGCGCCATCACAAAGCAAAACCAGGGGGGTTGCTGAAGTAAGGGAAGCTCTGATTTATGGTGAGTATGCGGTCGGGTTGGGTACTCGCTGGAGGCCCTGGCCGGAATGTGTTGGCCAGATGGACAGTAGGTTGCGAAAACGCATTCTAGACGCGGTCAGTGAAGACCCGGAGGTTTTTGGGTGCGTGGGCATCGAGTATCAGCTCAGGACTAGCGGCAGGAAGACTCGGGAAGTGTTTGTGCTGGGAGCGACGGGTGAGGGCTGTACTGAGGAACTCAAGCGGGAATTTCCTTCGGACGAGGTAGTGGGTGCGCCATAAAACTCCAAACGCTTGTATAATTTTAATAGGAGAAATGAGTTTGATGGCGCAAAAATACTATTATGTTGTCCCAGCCCTGACCCGCTGCCACCACCCATTCTTCGGCAACTCAATCCCTCGCTTCCGGCAGCGCTTGCGTATTGCCAAGGTTCAGGCTCTCCTTGCCAAAAGCAAATTCCAATCAGAAATGAGGATTGTCGCTACGCTCGAATCGACGTTTGACCATCTTTAGGTCGACTCGGTCAATCACTCCGCAGTGAGTTTCGATTGATCGCGAAGAAGAACTTCAATCATCGGCGACGCAACGCCAGAAGAAATCCTATAAGGCCGAGGCCCAAGCCAAAACTGGCTGGTTCAGGCACCGCCGTCATGATTCCGTCGCTTTCGAAGAAACCATCTGGTCCGCTGGTGTTAACGAAGTTACTATTCTCGAACTGCAGCACTCGGCTACCCCCTGTCAGGCTGCTGACCTCTTGATAGAAATCGTTTCCGGCGGCCGTATGACCGGTCAACTGCACTTCGCTCATTCCCACTCCATTCAAATCATCGTTGCTTTCCACATCGACGCGGAAGTCGTCGACGAAAGATCCGGTGGCCCAGAGGACTCCGTTGTAAAAGAACTCCACCGGTTGAACGTTGCTGTCCAATTCGCGGTATTCTTCCCACCCCGGCGAAGAGGGACCGGGCGACTGCGAGTTCGCTGCATCAAGCTCAAGGTCGCCGAAAGTGAAAGTGAACAGGCTGGCATTGGGGATGGAACTGAACCCGTTATTTGTGATTCCGGTTCCGTTGCCGGAGGCAATTTCACCCCACATGAAGTTTCCGGCAACCCACGGAATGCTTGTCAGATTGTCGTAATCGGAGAAGCCGTCATAATTAAGGGTGGCGGCGTTGAGGGCGGTGGTTGCCGCCATGGCTGATATAAGAATCATTACACGTTTCATAAGATAAACTTACTTTTAAGATCAATTGACTCGTATCTGACAACTCCAGAGATCGCCTGAGGCGAAAAGGGGGATAAAGACGGGAAACCTGATGTCAGGTTCAGCCGAATGGTTACTCGCCACCTACAACTCCTACACTTTCATCTTCCGCCTGGCCCGCAGTGAATCGTCCAGACCGTAATCGGCAGCTCGAAGTGCCGGATCAGTGACATCAGCCTGATCGAGTCGGTAGGTTTTTCCACGATCAGGATGATGCCCGCCTGCCTGTTGCTCTAAAAGGCATAGTTCAAGCTCTGGCCGATAGCTACCTCCCATTTGGGGGCGAAGATTTTTCTAATTCTCAGAAGCCCTCACTTTCTGCCAGTGGCCATGTAATTCGATCTCTCGCTTCAGGCAACGCTTGCGGATCGCTTGATCTGCCTCTCGTAGCTGATGATCCTCGAGGGTAGTGCGGACAAGGGTATGGTTTAGGTCGCGTCCGCTGTGTTCTTATAAGAGCTTATTTTGTTCTTCAACAGCATCAGCCCGATACTTGAAGTTCTTCCGGATCCTATCCCCGTTTTGCTTGTATCCCTGGACGCGATATGATGTGCTACCATTAGCCTTTGTCTGGAACTTGTTCCGGCAAACGAAACCTGTCCGGGCGTATCGGAGAGTACGCCGGACCCCACAAGTGCAAGCGGGGTCTACACCAAAGTTTGGGGGCTGAAGCCTTTCCTTTCTATTTTCGTGGTTCATATTTAACCGCACTGGGCGATGACGCACAAGCAGGTTGGGAATTCGACGATAAAAGATCGTAGCGGAGACGTGCGGTGATGCCATGCCGGGAACGTGTTGCCTAAGACGCCGTCTCAGCGTGCTCGGCACTATTTCAGTTCTTGCTATCTCTACTTCCCGCAACTTATTTTTATTGAATCCAAACAATCACTATTAACCAGATGAAAAAAGTTCGCGTATCCCAACAGCAAATTGCCCGTGATCTGGGCGTATCCCAGACGTTGGTGTCCATGGTTCTTAACGGTCGCCGCAAAGGTGTTTCGGAGAAATCGTGTCAGAAAATTTTGGAACATGCTCGTAGTCAGGGGTATCGACCTAAGGGGATCGCGACGGAGTTTCTTTCCACGCCTGCTCTCAATCGTTCCGTGGGACTCGTTCTGCGCGAGGGAGCCACACTTTACAGCCAGAGCCCGTTTTTTGGACATGTGCAGCACGGTCTCCATGAGTACCTTACGCAAGAGGGTGGCAACCTTGTTTTCATGGGTGTGGAACAGCACCTTGATTCAAAACGCCTGCAAAGTCTGCAGAATCCAGAGGCATTTGTCGGGCTGGTTATTTTGGGGCAAGTGACGAGAGAGTTTCTGCAAGCTATCCTGAAATTGCACTCCAAGGTGGTGACGATATCCTGCCAATATCCCGGGCTTTGTGATTCGGTGGTCCCGAATGAAGAACAGGCAGCTGATTTGATGGTACAGCACCTCATGGATCTTGGGCACAAGCATTTTGCCTGGATTGGAGGCAATTGTGGATCGCAGCGGGCAAACTCCCGGCTAAGGGCGGTTCAGAGTGCGCTGCACCTTCGCAACGCTTCTCTCGATACCAAATATTGCTTGGAAGCTGAAACCGGTGATCGTCGTGACGGAAGTCAGCTGGCTGAGGTATTACTGAAAGAATCAGGCAACGGCGAATCGCCGACAGCATGGATTTGTTTCAACGGTGTGATGGCTCGCGGGGTGGTCAGCCACTTGACGAGCCAGGGCCTGCGTGTCCCTGACGATATCAGTATCACGGCTTTTGATGCGACACGGGTCTGCGAAGAAGAGCATCCGACGCTTACTGCAGCCTCGACTTCGCCTGAATTGATGGGCCGTGTCGCCGCTGAGCGTCTCCTTCAGGTCAAAGATGAGAATCAGGTCAGCTTCGTTGACTCCGTCTTACCGGCAGAGCTCGTTGTGCGAGAAAGTACCGGGCAAGCCCCCAAAGCAGCGTCCAAGGGGCGCAAGCGGGCACGTTAATCGCAGCCTCCGATTAGTCATCCGGAGAACATCCAAGGCCTTCGTCCTTTCTGGGTGAAGGATTCCGAAATTTTTTATTCGGCAGCCCGTTCATTCTGATCGCTTTGTGCCTCCGTACCCGCGGCGTATGGAAACTTTGTGTGAGATCGTAAAGAAACGTTGACGTGATAATATAATACTTATTAATTTTAATAAATTAACTCTATCCTTCGCATTGCAGCGCGGTAGCTGAAGGATTCGACTCACTCTATATTCAGCTTTTATTTCATGTCGCCTAAACGTTATTTCCTGGGAATTGACTCCGACGGAACGGTCTTTGACTCAATGGTTATTAAGCACCAGCGTGTCTTTCAACCGGTTGCCATTGAGGTATGGAATTTAGGCTCGGTCGAGGCGCAGTATTGTTCCATCGCGGAGTCGATTAACCTTTATTCTGTGCATCGCGGGATTAACCGATTTGCGGGTTTGGCCATGATTTTTGATTTACTCGCAAAACAGTCGGATGAGGCGAAGGTATTGCTTGAAGGGCAGGCGGATTTGCAGGAGTACGTCCATTCCGGGAATGCTTTATCTTTCGCAGCGCTGGCTAATTATAATCAGTCCAAGCAAAGCACTTTTCTCGACAAGGTTCTGGAGTGGAGCCTGCGAAGTGACTCGCTATATTCGGATATAATGGAGTCCAAAGGGAATCCGGTGTATCCATACGTGCGGAAATCTCTGGAGCGGGCATCGGAGCATGCCGATATCGTAGTTATTTCATCTTCTTCCCGTAAGACGCTTGAAGACGACTGGGCGAAGGCCGGGCTACTATCACTGGTCACAAAAATCGAAGGGCAGGAGCAGGGCAGCAAAACCTGTCAACTTAGAGAGGCGCTGGAAGCGGGTTACCCGGATGGCTGTGCATTGATGATGGGAGATGCCCTGAGTGATTTAGAGGCTGCGCGTGAACACGGCATGTCATTTTTCCCCATAATTCCACGTGCTGAAGAAGAGTCCTGGGAGCAGTTTTACGGGGTCGCCCTGGCCCGATTTTTCGAGGGCTCCTATACCGGCGAATACGAACAGGAAAGATTAGCTGAATTTGAAGGTACGCTTGTTCCGGATAATGAGGCGGTCGATTTTTCAGAGCCGGTTTTTCAAAACAGCTAATTTAGAATTTTAACCTGACTTATTTATAATGAGCGAAGACCACAGTATAGAAAAGATACTTGATGCCATGTCACTCGAGCAAAAGATCGGGCAGTGCGTTGTGGTTGGCATGTCCGGTAGCATCCCTTCCAATGCACTGAGAGAATCGATCGAACGCTACCATTGTGGCGGCATTCGCCTTTCACCTTTCACGCGCATGTTCCGCTACTTTACCGATTCCAAGGCAAAGAAGCAGGAGCTGGGCGATGATTTTGTCCCCTCCATGCAGAAAATCGCCGACCCGGGTACACCGCCTTACTGTACTCCGGAACAGTATGCGGAAATGCTGAACGGTCTGCGCGAACTGGCTTCCAGGCGAAATCCTGCCATCCCTCTTCACATGGTGATCGACCAGGAAAACGATACCAGTAAAGACCTATCGCGTGGCGGCGTGGTGCAGTTTCCCTCCTGTATGGGGCTTGTTGCCGGAGGCAGCCTTGATGTCGCCCGTGACGTTGCCCGCAGTGTTGCCATCCAAATGAAGGCTTCCGGGTTGGACATGATCCACTCACCCGTTGTGGACGTGAACATCAATCCGAACAATCCGGAGATCGGCTTTCGTGCATTCAGCGATGATCCGGAAGTGGTTGCCGAGTATGCAATCGCAATGCTGCAAGGCTACCAGGAGGGCGGGGTTATTGCGGCTGCCAAGCATTTTCCGGGCCGTGGTGATTCGGCTACCGATGCGCATCATGCCTGTCCGATACTCGATGTGAGTCGTGAGCGTCTGCATGCCGTCGACCTGCTGCCCTATAAAAGGCTGATCGAGGCCGGTCTGGATTCCATAATGATCGCGCACTGCATTTACCCGCAAATCGATCCCGATCATATTTCGACGGTTTCCCGCAAGGTCGTTACCGGCTTGCTTCGGGAGGAACTCGGTTTCGAGGGTCTGATCACTTCCGACAGTATTACCATGGGTGCTTTGATTGACCGCTACGGAATAGGTGAAGCCTGTGCCCGTGCACTGGATGCCGGAATTGATACGATTCTGATGAAGGCGGAGAATCAATGGCGCGGCGAGATGTTCTACACCATTCGGAAATGGGTGGAAGACGGCCGGATTAATTCGGACGAACTTGATGACAAGGTGCGCCGTGTCCTTCGTGCGAAGATGAAATACGGACTGTTTGAGAAACACGGCAAGGTCGATGCCTCGCAGGCGGCGACACCATACAAGGACGAGGTGATCATCGAGACTTCGAAAGTCGCTGCTCAAAATGCGATTTTGGTTCCGAAGGACGATTTCGGGGTGCTTCCGCTGGATCGAAACAAGAAGGTGTTACTCATCAACCAGCAAAACTCAATCAAGTCACCACACGACCTGTGGGACCACCCGGCGCTATTCTCCCAGATTATGGAGGAGGATTGGCCGAGGCTACAGACCTACGAAACCAAGTTCAGTTCGACACCGGAGCAAGACAAGGCGGTTGTGGAATTTGTCGAGGCCAACGATTACGACGTAATCTTTTGTACGAATTTTTACGACCGTCAGGCGAAGCCGAACAGTTACGTGAAAACTCTCATCGATAAAGGCTACCCCGTGCTTCTCATGACCAACACGCCTTACTGTATTAACGAAGTCGGAGGTCTTATCCCTTCAGCCGGAAGCGTGATTTTAAATATGAATCTGACGCCGGAAGGGTTGCGCACCGCAAAGAAAGTGATCTTTGGTGAGTTGAAGCCCAAGGGCAAATGGCCAATTTCAAATTATAACCCTTTCAAAACTGAGGAAGAATCGTTAGCAACGGCACCCGCGGGTAGTATGATCCCGGTCAAATAAGCAGACAACTATTCGCCGGCCAGACGCACCCGATACTAAGCCTCTACTCCTCTATGATTACTGCAGCCGACTATACGGTCATTGCTCTTTATTTTATTTTCATCCTGGCGGCCGGTGTGCTTTTTCGGAAATTTCTTTCCAACACCAGCGATTACTTTCGGGGCGGTGGCAAGATGTTCTGGTGGATGACGGGGAGCAGCGCCTTCATGACGCAGTTCAGCGCCTGGACCTTCATCGGTGCTGCCAGCAAAGCCTATGTGGACGGGCCGATCATACTGACCATCTTCGTTGCCAACGCGGTCGGCTTCTTCATCAACTATCTTCTGCTTGCGCCCATGCTGCGGCAAACGCGCGTGGTGACCGCGATCGAGTCTATCCGCTTGCGACTGGGCAAGGGCAATGAGCAGTTCTACACGTGGATGAATATCCCCATTGGCCTGATTTATGCCGCCATCTGGCTCAATGCGGTTGGTAAGTTTTTCACCCAGGCTTTTCCCGGGTTTGAACTTGTTCCGACCATAATCGCGCTTGGCCTTGTCGTCATGCTGGTGTCCGTCGTCGGTGGCTCCTGGGCCGTATCGGCGACCGACTTCATTCAGCTCACATTGCTCATGCTGGTTACGATTGTAACCGCAGCCTTCTCCCTCCATGCGGTTGGCGGTCCGGGAGAATTAATCGCTCAAATTCCTCACGAGAGTGCATTCGGCAATGACGTGACGCTCCCCGCTCTCGCCGTTTTCTGGATGTTGACCGTGTTGCTCAAACAAATTATCTCGACGAACTCGATGACCAACGCGAACCGCTACCTGAACGCACGGGACAGCTCCCACGCCCGGAAGGCGGCCCTGCTCGCCTCGATCCTTTTCCTCGTGGGCTCGGTTATTTGGTTTATTCCGCCGATGGCGGCGTCGATTATATATCCGGATATTGCCGGCATGGTTTCGCCGGACTTCGCCAACCCCAGCGAGCTGTCCTACGTGGTGATGGCGCAAAATATTCTGCCCAACGGAATGATTGGACTCTTTATTGTCGGAATGTTTGCGGCGACGATGTCATCCATGGACACCGGCCTGAATAAAAACGCCGGCTACTTCATCGTGAATTTCTACAAGCCGGTGTTACGCAAAAATTCGAGTGAGAAGGAGCAGTTCTGGGCCGGTAACATCGCCAGTCTGGTGATGGGGCTGGCCGTCATCGGTATTGCACTTTATCTGGAAGTACTGGCCAATCAAGGCGAGGGCAAGGGACTCTTCGAAATTATGTTGAGCTTTGGTGCCATCGTCGCGGTCCCGATCGCAGTCCCCATCATCCTTTGCCTTTTTATCAGGAACACTCCCGACTGGGCGGGTTGGAGCTGTGCCCTGGTCGGCATCGTGACAGCTGTCCTCATTAATCACGTCTTCACGGCGCCCTGGTTTGAGGGGCTGATCGGGCACGACCTGAGCGGAAGAGAGGAGAGTGACTATCTTTATATTATCACCGTGGTGTTGAATGTTGTGTTGGTTTCCGGGTGGTTCTTTTTTACCCGGCTCTTCTACCGGGGCTATTCAAAAGAGCGGCAAACAGAGGTGGACCGCTTCTGGTCCGACCTCCACCGACCGGTGGAAGCCGACGAAATGACCTCTGAACTGGATGGCCCCCAGTGCCGGATTATCGGTTGGATGGCCGGTATCTTCGGCGGGTTCATGACACTGCTGATGGTTATTATTCCGAACGACTTGGCAGGTCGAAGTGCGTTCTTCTTCTGCAGTGCGGTGCTGCTTGGAGTCAGTTTTCTCCTTTTGCGGTCGGCCAAGCGGGCGGATGCGCGGCATGCCAGCATTAAGTAGGTGTCGTGCTCGCGCCACCCGCAAGTGGCGGGATGGTTTCGTAACTTGCGCGAGGTTTACGAAGGCTCGGCGGGCTTCCCCATTCGACAGGCTCATGGCCTGAGGTGAGGAAAGCTTCTGACATCAGTCACAGGCGAGACGCATGTGGTATTACGGTTGCTCGATCGTAACGTTGCGAATCAGGCAGGACGCGGGCTGTTGTGGTATGCCGCGAATGCGAAAGGCAATGTGGCCGAGCTGAAGCGGGCTCGCGTCGACACCCTGAAAGAGCCGCTTGCCGTTGACGGAGAGCCAGAGCTTCTTTCCTTTGCGACCGACTTCGATGGAGTGAAATTCACCATTGCGCATCACATTGTCATCGTGCTCTCCCAAAGCCGACTTTGTCGGGAAGCGCATGCCAAATGGTTTACGGTCGTGGGCCATGTTGTGGAAAGCGAAGAAATAATTATCCAGACTGTTAATCCAGTGTCCCATGCTCCCGTCATAGTTTTCCGGCAAAGTCAGTGACTCGGCTTCGCCTGGGTCGGAAGCACAAATAATCGCGACGCAGACGCTGGCAGCAGACATGGGCATCAGTTCATAGCGAAGGATGATGTCACCTTCGTAGGATTGCGGGCTGACCACCATGACGCCTTTGCTCCCGGGGGTTTCCTCCATGTAAAGCATCCGGTTCTGAAAGTTAATGGAGCCCTTTCCATAGAAATTCCATTCTTCAGCGATTTCTTGCGTGGGTATACTTTGTGAGCTGAGAAAGTTTGTAGCCAACAGGCTGATACCCAGTGCGAAGGAGAGCGAATATTGTCTAATCATATACAATTATGTGTCGGTTCGTTTCATTTAATGGGCGGAAATGGTATTTTAATACCTTGCAAGAAGAGGGTTCGATTAATAATTAAAAGCTTCCAAGTTTCAACCTTCCAGATGTCTTGTTACCCATTATTATGATTTTGAAAATTAAGCCTCTCTTTCTGATTTCCTTACTCCTGCCTCTCGCGGTTAAGGGGGAGCATGAATTTTTCCCCGCGGAACAGCTTATCACCACGGGCGCGTTTTATTATCCCGAGCACTGGGACGAGAGTCAGTGGGAGCGAGATATGAAGAACATGGCCGATCTGGGCCTTGAGGTTGTCCACATGGGCGAGTTTTCCTGGGCGGCATTGGAACCGGAAGAGGGTGTCTACGATTTCGAGTGGCTGGACACTGCGGTCGACCTTGCGGAGAAATACGGACTGAAGGTCATTCTCTGTTCGACCACCGCGACGCCGCCGGCCTGGCTCTCGACCAAGCATCCGGAGATTTTACGGGTGAATGAGGACGGCAATCGCCTGGCGCACGGGCGCCGACAGCAGGCTTCCTTCTCCAGTGACTTTTACCGTCAATACAGTCTCGGTATCATTGAGAAGTTGGCCCAGCGCTATGGCAAGAATCCCAACGTCATTGGTTGGCAGCTGGACAATGAACCCAAAGGCACGGTCGACTACAGTCAAAATGCAACGGAGCGCTTTCGTAACTGGTTAAAGGAAAAATATGGTACGATTGATGCCCTGAATGAGGCCTGGGGGGCCGCTTTCTGGAGCATGACCTACAACAACTTCGAGCAGATCACGCTGCCGCGGATCAGTCTCGGCATGAATAATCCGCACCACCATCTCGATCACGACCGCTTCATGGCCTACGAGACGGCCAGCCACCTCCACCTCCAGGCGGAAACCATCCGGAAACACGCTTCCGAGGACCAGTGGATCACGACCAACTACCAGAACGACCAGGGCGACGCCGACCCCTGGCTGCACAAGGACGAACTCGATTTTGTCTCCTACACGACCTACATGGCCCACGCCTACAACATGGGAGTGGGGGAAGAGGGCTATCGCCGTGGCATGCCTCACCACATCGTCCGGGCCGCCGACTATTACCGACCGATCGGCGGGATCACTGGAATTATGGAACTGCAACCGGGCCAGATCAACTGGAGCCGGGTGGCGAATCCCTTGTTGGAGCCCGGCATCGTGCGCATGTGGCTTTGGCATGCTTATGCGGCGGGCAATGAATTTGCCTGCACCTACCGTTTCCGGCAGCCCGTCTATGGTTCGGAGATGTATCACTACGGCATCATGGACCCGGACGGCGTGACGACGAGCTACAGCGGGATCGACTTTTCCACCTTTGCCGAAGAGATCCGTGGGCTTAGAAAGGAATACGATCCCGCCCGTCAGGCCGATGCGAATTACTTGAGCCGCAAGACCGGCATCATGACCAGCCGCGATAACCGCTGGCGGCAGGAGCGCCGTCCGCTCTCCAACGAGTGGGATTATTTTACCTTCGTTTTCGATCATTACTATCCGGTCATTAAATCCTTCGCTGCACCGGTCGACTTTATCGATGAGACAGAGGACTTTTCGTATTATCCGGTGATTGTTGCCCCGGCCTACCAGTTGCTTGACGAGGGCCTGATCGAAAAGTGGGAGCGTTATGTCGAGAAGGGCGGGCACTTGGTGCTGGCTTCGCGCAGTGGTCAGATGAACCGCGACGGCCAGATTTGGCAGGCCCGCCGGGCCGAGCCCATTCTCGAACTGATCGGTGCCGAGCTATTTGCCTTCGATATCATCCCCAGCCCCGAAAACGGCTCCGTTGACTACGAAAATGAGTCCTATACCTGGAATATCTGGGGCGATATTCTCGAGCCCATGCCGGGGACGGAAACTTGGGCGACTTACGGAAACAGTTTCTACAAGGGCAAGGCCGCTGTCACGCATCGCAAGCTGGGGCAGGGGACGGTGACCTACATTGGTCCCTATACGGACAATGCTGCGTTGGAGAAAGCCGTGCTCCGAAAGGTTTACCATCAGGCCGGTATCACCACGGAAGATTTGCCCGAGGGCATGATGCTGGAGTATCGCGATGGTTTCGGCATTGCCGTCAACTATTCCGACGAGACCTACACCGTGCCCGCTCCGGCGGACGCCGAGTTTATCTTCGGCGGCCGCGAGGTCGGGCTCTGCGGCGTTTCGGTCTGGAAGTAGACTGAACACGACTTGCCGTGACATCCCGCACGAACAAGGCCATGGCTTTTATAATTTTAAAACCTTACAAGAATCCCGAACACCAAATATGAGACATACCATGAACAGAACCCTAGCTCGAATGAGCTTCGTTTCCTGCGCCGGTTTGATTTTTGTTCTCTGCGGCTGCCACTCCTTGACCGGGAGTTTTCAGAAGGCCCAGTCCGAAAAAACCTACGAACTCTGGGAGCGGCAGCCGGCCCCGAACCGCGGGCACGACTTTGAGATCGAAAAGCCCGGTCGCGGCTATCCCTTCGATCCCGATTGGGAGCGGTGGTCTTATCCGCTGGGAAACGGCATGCTGGGAGCCAATGTATTCGGCCGGACCGATGTGGAGCGTATCCAGCTTTCGGAGAAAACCTTTGCCAATGGCAGTGCCTACGGGCGTGGTGGCGCGACCAACGCGACCGAGCTCTACCTTGATATCGGGCATGAAAATGTGACGAATTATCGACGCGCATTGAATCTCAACGACGCGATTCATACTGTAAGCTATCAGTCGGGTGGGGTGGGCTATCAGCGTGAGTATTTCACCAGCTATCCGGACGATGTGATGGTCGTTCGGCTGACGGCAGACGAGGCAAAAGCACTGTCGCTCACCGTGCGTCCGGAAATTCCCTATCTCGATGCCCGTAACGAACTCGATTCAAAATCCGGAAGCGTGACCGCTGACGGCGACTTGATCACACTGACCGGCACCATCGACTACTATCAGGTGAACTTTGAAATCCAGGTCAAAGTCCTGCCAGAAGGCGGACGCCTCCTCACGGGCGAATCCAGTATCCAAATCGAGGAGGCGGACGCCGTAACTCTGCTGGTTGCCGTGGATACTAATTATATCCTAGGCCCGCACATTTTCCTAAATGATCCGAAGGATAAGCTCGACCCCGAGATCGATCCACATGCCTGGGTGGCTGAAAAAATCGAAAAAGCGACGGCACTCGGTTTCGACGCTTTGAAAGCCCGCCACCTCAAGGACTATCGTGACCTCTTCGGGCGGGTTGCAGTCAATTTGAATTCCCAGGTGTCCGAGCTTCCGACCCATGGCTTGTTGGAGGCTTACCGCAACGGTGCCCACAATCCCTATCTGGAAGAGCTGCTCTTTCAGTATGGTCGCTACCTCTTGATCGCCAGCTCGCGGGAAACCACGCTCCCGGCCCACTTGCAGGGTGCTTGGACGCAATACGAGGTGAGTCCCTGGTGCGCCGGTTACTGGCACAATATCAACGTGCAGATGAACTACTGGGGCGCATTCAGCACCAATCTGGCCGAAACCTTTGATGCCTACCTGAACTATTTCGAAGCCTACAAGCCCCAGGCCCGGCGTTTTGCCCGAGAGTTCATCGAAGAAATCAAACCGGGCGAGTTGTCGGACGATCCGGCGGACAATGGATGGATCCTCGGGACAGGGGCCAACGCCTACCAAATCTCCGGCCGCTCCACGCACTCTGGCCCCGGGACGGGGGCCTTTACCTCTCAATTGCTGATGGATCATTACGATTTCACTCAGGATGAAACCTATCTGAGGGAGGTCGGTTATCCGTCCCTACTGGAAATGAGCAAATTCTTCGACAAGGCGCTACATGAAACCGAGGACGGAGTCCTGCTGATCAAGCCCTCGGCATCACCGGAGATTAAGTTGGAAAACGGGGAATACTACGTCACCGAAGGTTGCACTTTTGACCAGGGCTTCGTCTGGGAAAACCACAACAACGTGCTGCGCGCGGCCGAGGCGCTCGGCCGGGACGATCCATTTCTCGATGTCATTCGTCGGCAGATCCCGAGACTCGATCCAATTCAGGTCGGCAGTTCCGGCCAGATCAAGGAGTTCCGCGAGGAAAACACCTACGGTGAAATCGGTGATCCCCATCATCGGCATATTTCCCATCTTTGCACCCTTTACCCCGGGACTTTGATCGACACTTCAAAGCCCGAATGGATGGAAGCCGCCGCGACAACCCTGAACCTGAGGGGGGATCTCACGACCGGCTGGGCGATGGCGCACCGCATGATTTGCTGGGCGCGTCTGAAAAGCGGTGAGCGCGCGCTGGAACTCTACCGGAAATTTATCGTCAACAAACTGGGTGAGAACCTCTGGTCCCTGCACCCGCCTTTCCAAATCGATGGCAATTTCGGTTGCATGGCCGGCGTGGCGGAAATGCTACTGCAGAGTCACGAGGGTCACATTGACGTGATTCCGGCCCTGCCGGAGGCTTGGGAGAACGGCAGCTTCGACGGCTTGGTTGCCCGGGGTAATTTCGAAGTCTCGGCGGCGTGGGAGGCGGGCCGACTCAGCCAGCTCTCCGTTGTATCGCGCAGCGGTAAAGACTGCCGCATAAAGTATTCCGGTCTTGGGGACGCATCGGTCTTTGATGCGAAGGGCCGGTCCATTGAAATAATGAAAGAAGGGAAGGACGAAGTGTCCTTTCAGACCGAAAAAGGCTTAACATATCACTTTCGAATTAAATGAAGCCAGCCACCCAATCCGGCTGTGCATGGTTCCCTCAACTTGTGCTATGTGCTGTTTCCTCTGTGCTGGGCAAACCCCTTGAAGCGCAGAATCCCGGGACAGACGGTACCGATGCCGCCAGGGGCGGTTTACCACCAACCCAAACGGAAAGCCTGCTTTATCAGGACGGTTTTGAAGGCGACCTCTCCCAGTGGGTGGTGGAGCAACGGCCGATCGGCGCGACAAGGATCCGGGACGGAAAACTCGATATTCTGGCGCCGAAAGGGTGCACTGTCTGGTTTAAATCCAAGCTCAAAGGTTCGGTAGCGATCGAATATACCGCAACCATGGTCGATCAGGGTGGGCCGCACGACCGGGTGAGTGACCTCAACTGCTTTTGGATGGCGATCGACCCCGAGCACCCCGATGATCTGTTTGCGGGCAAGGCGCGCAATGGTGATTTCGGGAACTACCACAGCATGCGCCTTTACTACGTCGGTTATGGTGCCAATGGCAATACGACCACCCGCTTTCGCCGCTACCCCGGCGATGGGACCCGCCCAATGTTGCCGGAGCACGATTTGCGTGATGAGGAATTCATGCATACGCCAAACCGCCCGATCCACATCCGGATCGTTTCGGACGGCAGTAAGGTTCAATTCTGGCGGGACGGTGCCATGGTCTACGATTTCGACGACCCCGAACCGCTGACCGAGGGGTGGTTCGGCTTTCGCACCGTTCGGAGCCACATCCGGATCGACGATTTCCGGGTGTATCGCCCGGTGGCGGAGTAATCCCCATCTCCGACCTTTCCCGGCAAAAGCAGAAGGGGCGCGGGTCCAGGCTCCCGCTTTTACGAGAGCGGCAACGTGGCTTGAGGCTTCGGGAAGCCACGCCCGCACACGTCGAAACTCCGTTTCGGGGATTTTCATTACCAGCAAAAGCGACGCTCAGGAGTCGACGGTTTTCTTTCTTTGAACGGCTGCCGCTTCGCGGTTTTCAAAGCGGGTAACGGTTCGTCATCGGGTCCTTTACGGCTTGAGCGAGGACGGGAGAAGCTTCGGGCGCCAAGGTTACCCGCCAGCACTCCGATACGACACCTCTATTCTCTACAAATACAGGTGTTAATTGTTTCGTGTTGCGCGGTCGAGAAAGCGGCGGACTTGCACCCGCTTCCCGGATTCCGACAGGAAGACGGTTGTACGAATCCCCGGTTTTTCCCGAAAAAGATTTCGATATTTCACCTTCCACCCATCTGCTTCCTTGGATGCGGTCGCGACACTGAGTGAATTATCGTCCCGGGCGGTCGGTTTGAGGTGCTGAAATTCGCCGCGCGGGATGATGGCCTGTTCGTCGTTAATTTTGATGGCGAGTTCCTTGTCGGTAAAGTTGACGATCCGGTAGCCCGGTTCGACCTCGCCTCCGGTTTCAGCCAGCGGGAAAATCTGGTATTTCCAAGTGCTTGCCCCGTTCACCTTTTCTTTGAGCAGGAGCAAATATTCGCCGGGGCCCGGCGGGTCGAAGCTACCGACCGGGCGGGGCACGATTTCGCCTTCGGCGTTGAGCGTGGTTTCACCTTTCTTATATAGAATCAGCGGAGTCGGTCCGCGATATTCCAACCATTTTGACGGGTTGGCAGAGGTAGCAGTGAATGTTTCGGCTTTCCCGCCCTGAAGGTAGAAGAGGTCCTTGCAGGTGCCGGACCAGCCCATGGCGCGAAAGCGTACTTTGATCTGTTCGCTATCCGGGCTGGAACTCTGCTGGGCCTGTGTCCTGATTTGGAAGCCCGGACCAAGCGAGAGTAGGAGCAAGAGGAGTGTAGGGATGAGAGGTATGGATTTCGGGGACATAACTGCGGTTCTTTAGATTTCATCTGGATTCAAATAGCGGAATCCGACAACGCGAAACGGGCGTCCGATGGTTTCATTGGCCGGTTCGTCGGGCAAGCGCTGGACCAGCATTTCGCACCAGGCTTCACCGACCACCTTATCCGAGCCGGGATTGGTATGGCGACCGTAACTTCTTATGATAAATGTGTCGGAGCGGGCGCTCAGTCCCGGCCCGACCGTGGTCAAGATGTCTGCCTGGGAGAGGTCGCCGGGAGCAAGGTCGAGTAGGTTGCCGTCGATATTGTTCTGGACCGGAGCGTCGCTTAGTTCGGCCGGCTGGGTATTGTCGACGACCCCTTGGGTCGATGGATCGGCATCGATGGCCGCTTGCAGGGCACCCTTGAGCCCGCGTTCGTCGTCCGTAAGCCGCCGGTTGATGAAGTCGGAGAGCGAGAGGAAGGGGCCGCGTTTTTTGACCTCTTCGACCATATTCTCGGCCAGGGTCCGGATGGCGGCACGCTCGAAATCGAGAGGTCCGCCGCGCCAGGGCGTGTTGCTGTTCGCGGTCGGCAGGCTGAGGCGGTGGAAGGGATGGTCGAGTTTGGATGTGGTGGCAAGGGAGCCGGAACCCTGATTCAGGTAAGAAATACCCTCGCCTCCCAGGCCGGAGAGGAAGGCAGCCCAGGCCTCGACCGAAGTTGAATTTACGTTGAAGGGGCCGCGGAGTAAGAGATTCGCAGCGGCGTCCTCGTAACCGGCTTCTGATGGGTTGTCCGGATTGGGAAGGCGGTCATACAAATAGTCCTTGTTTCTGTCCAGTTCGACAAAGCGCTCGCGGAGTGGGGCAAGACGGCCGGGGGAGCGATTGTCGATATCGTAGGGGTCGATGGTCGATAGGAAATAATCATCCCAGAGCGCATCGTTGAGAAACCAGGAGAGATCCATGAAGGTTCTGTTCGCAAAATTATCCACGGCATAGGCGCGCCGCACATGCGGGTCGGCCATGCTGTTGCCCAGAGGATAAGTGGGATTGTGCGGATAAAGGTTCGCCAGGTGGGCGTGTTGGTATTGACCGAGCGATTCCGGAGGGCGTCGGGGGACATCGAACAGACTGATAAAGTTCTCCCCGCCACTGCCGCCGGCAGAGGCCCCCCAAAAGCCACGCATCAAGGTGCCGCTTCCGGTGGAGACGCCGGCCTTTTCGTAATTTACATCACTCGGGCCGGGTAGAAATCCAAACCAGTAGTTGGGAATTTGACCGTCATAGACCCCCATGAGCCCGCCTTTGGGGTAGATGGGGCGCACGTTGAAATTGGCGAAACGGCTTGGGCTGTAGTCTGGTTCTGCGAATTCCGAACCGGGCAGCAGGTGCAATTCGATGCCACCCAGGAAAACCAAGGCATCAGGGTTGACGGTCACACTTGTATCCAGTCCCGGGTCCACGGACGGATCGTCGAAGTTCCGGACCAATCGAATGCGGAAATCATGGGTCTCGAAACTCGGTCTGGCACCTTCGGCGTCGCTTGTGATCCTGGTTTCGATCTCAAGCACATCACCCTCCGTCAGTTCATCCAGGTCATTGTTCGGGTCGGAAAGTGTTTCGGAGAGCGTCAGGTAGGGGAAATCGCTGGGATCATTGGCGGGAAGGGTGTCGGGAAAAATCGAGGTTAGCGCGACCGGGTTGCCCTGATTCCAATCGTCCGCCGCAGCGACGTTCTGGACCGTGTAGACCCGTATTTCACCGGGAGCGAAATCATTGAGTTCGGGGGAGGCGGGATCGAATTCGACCCACAATCTTTCGTTGCTGCTGGTCAGTATCCCTCCGGACAGAAAATCACCGGTTCGGGTGAGTGCGAAATCTCTCCCGTTAATGGTGAAAACCGTTTTTACCTTTTGCTCGACATCCCAGTTGAGCACCGGGAAATCCTCGAAGAACCCGTCCAATGCTTCGTAGGAGATGCCCACGTTATACGGATTCCATAAGGTTACCGTGGGCGTGACGCGCATCACGGGATGGTAGTATTGGTTGCCGGAGGGATCCGTCCGTAAATTCCCGGAGCTGTCACGGCTCTCGTCGACCGACAAATGGAACAGAAGGTTGAAACGAAGCAGAACGGGAGTAACCGGACTGGTGACCGGTTCCACTGGTCCATCGGACCGGGACAGAATTTCGGCATCAACATCGGACGGCGCCCAGTAGTCGAGGTGATCGCGGGTTGCCACCCGGAAATCGTTGAAGCCGGAGTGTGTGTCTGTGGAGAGCCGGACCTTGGGCATGTAGTAATTGCCCGATCCGCCCGGATCCGGGAGAGGCACAACCCTCACCGCGCCGTTGTCCGCATCCGCCAGCCTCTGAAAAGAGTTGTGGTAATCGCGAAGGATCTGCCAGCGGGGAGCGAAGAAGTTTTTATCCGCCGCCGACGGACTGCGGATGCTCTGGTCGGCTTGGGGATAGTCTTGATAGTTGAAGATGCGCCGCCGGCGAAAATCGTTTTCGAAAGCGGTGTTGGTCATCGCAATTGAGGGATCAAAATTAAAGATTTGCTCCGGGTCTCGCCAGAGGGCGAGCGACAAGTCCTTGCGAAGGCCCCCGCGCCGGTTGCTGCTCAAGACGCCGTAGCTATAGAGACTGAAGTCCGCCATCAGATTGTCTTCGGCCAATGCGCTGCCGGCGTTGGTGCTGACCGACGCATCGAAAAAAACGAGTTCGGCCGAAGCGCTTGTGTCGGTGACTTTGCGCAAGCTCGAAATCAGATCCGCATTGTTGAAGTCGGTATTTTGGAACCACTCCGTGCCGCTCAGGTTGTTACGATGGGGAAAAAGGTAGCGCGGGATGTCGCGGACTGGATTGCTCTCCCGTTCGGCCCGGTATGAATCGACCATACTTATATTGGCCTTAACACCCTCGTCCGAAATCCACCAGGCGATGGCTCCCCGATCATCCAGGTCTTGGAGCGGAACCCTGACTTCAGTGATTGTCGGTTCGGTCCCGTTGTAGGGGATCGCTTGAAGAGAGGCGACGACGGCGGTTTCACCGCCATTGTCCGGATTAAAGGTAAGGCCGTTTTCGGCCACCGATTCGACATTATTCCGCTCTTCTTTAGGGAGTGAGACCAACCAACGGTTGAAGCGTCCCTGCCGGTCCTCTGCGTCACCCGGATTCCAGTTCTCCGTGTCCCAAGTACCGGTCCAGAAGCGTGTGATCTCGTCGGCGTTAAAGGGTGACACGCCATCCTCAGGATCGTCAGGGTTTTGACTTGATAGGATTTCCGCTCGCGCACTTGTCCGCGTGTCCGCCCCCATCGACATCTGCAGCTCGCCAAGTGCGATCATTGCCGCGGTGCGCGCATTCTGCTTCGCTTGTAGAACGGAGCTTCGGGACCCCGAGGAATTTGTCTCGACGGTGAGAAATGCGGTCAAGGCAAAGAGCAGAACCATGATAAAGCCCATCAAGGTCAGCGAGATAACCAGAGCGAACCCTTCCTTCGACGTTTGGGGCGAGCGCCAACGCTTAAATCGGGGCGGGGTAATCATCTAATAAATATTGTACAAATTTAGAAAGATACAACACTAGAGATTAATTTGAGAAAAAAAAGTCGGTTTTAAAGCCCATTCGAGCTGAAAGGAAGCGTACTTAGAAAGGATCAACAGTGGCTTGATTTGTACGTCGCCGCTTGCCCGTTTTGCCAAATATGATTTGCGTGAAGTTACCTTTCGCTATGGCACTAATTCCCTGTAGGTAAATGGAATTCGCCGGAGGATAGGTTCCGCATTCATCTGATTTCTTTGTAACAAAACGCGGTCCAAGTAAGAGAGTTTACAGTCGAACTTTGTCCGTTGTCTAAGTTTAGAAAGATTCAAGCACGGATGATCCGCTATGAAACAAAAAGCCCGTCGTGATATCACGACGGGCTTCGGCAAATCGGTTGTGGAAATTATCTATTGTCTCCGTCGAGCCATGATCCAGCCAATAGCAAGCATACCGGATAGAAGTCCGAAGGACGACGGCTCGGGAACCGCTGTCACGTTGCCACTCATCGAAAAATCACCAAGAGACATGTGGGTGTCATCACCTCCAGCTTGTGTCTTAGTTACGAAAAGTCTAGCAGAGTAATTCTCGCCCGCTACTAAATCGGCGAAAGTTGACAAGTCTATGGTTGTGGTAGCTGTTTGGCCGCCACCAAAGTCAGAGCTTGTACCTATCGCCGAAGTCTGGGTGTAGCCGTTGTCCCCAGATATGGTCAACTCCCAGTCGATAGTACCTTGTTTATTCCTGAGGGCGCCACCTCCAGTGATTGCATAGGAGGTCAGGGATAAGGACGTGAGATCAATGGCAGATGTGCTAGCATCCAAGGCTAAAGAAAAGTCAATATACCATCCATCAGTCCCTCCTCCAAAAACGGATGCATCTGGGTCTAGCTTATCGGCTTGAACGTCGTGATAATTGGCAGCTCCGCCGCCGTCGTTGAAAGCGGTAAAGGAGGTGCCAGCATTAAATCCCACCTCAGTGTTCCATGAGGTGATGGTCGCTACATTATTGGTTTTGGAGACACCGGTAAAGTCATCCGCGAGAATGACCGTCTGAGCTGTGGCAGCGCTGGTAGCAAGGGAGATGGCGAGAGCGCTGAATAAGATTGGGTTTTTCATTAAAGTAGGGGTGTTTGAAGTTAATAATTACAGGACAGCGGGATCGAATAACCTCGGAACCTTAATGTCAATACTGATTTAATAATTATTTTTTAATTATTTAAATATTTACCGCTTCTTGATGGATTGGTCTTTTTCCGGATTCTTAATCGAACGCCTTGGATTTCACGGCGACATTGGAACACGCTTCATCCAAGTGGGCGCGCTTGCTGGTGAGACAATATGGTAAATTTTTGAAATAAAAGTTTCATTTACCGCAGGCAGATGGAGCGACCCCGGGCCACTGGCGGTGGAAGGATGAGGGTTGTGTTGCCGACTGCGCCAGCTTTCTCGATCGCCTTCAGCGTTTGCTTAAAGCGCCGCGGCATTCAAACAGCTTAATTCAGAGTCCGATTCAACGCAGGGGATTTTTCCATCGGATCCCGGGGAAGCGGTCAAAGTCGCGGTCGTTGCTGTAAATGACGGCCGAGTGTTCGCGGGCGTGTACGGCAATGAGCGCGTCTGTGCTCAGATTTCCGCCCATTTCTGCCTCGGCGAGTAAATCAAAGAATACGCCGACGGCGCGCTCGGACACTTGAATGACCCGGACCTGCGGGCAGTCCAACCATTGTTGGACCATTTCGCGGACGGATTCTCCGTCCAGGGGGGCCGCACAAATCTGAGGGTGGGTCATGATACGTGTGAAGGCGAGGAGCACGACCCAGGGGATGCCGATCGTTTCGTCGGAGGAAAGCGCGGCCTCCCACCAAGTTCTCGCTTTGTCATGCTGCGGACAAGTCCGGTCATGCGCGAAGATCAGAAGATTGGCATCGGGGATAATCATTCTTCAGCCACTTTCAAATGATCCTCCGATTCCAGCTGGTCATAGACCTGGTTCATGCTCATCCCGCGGTAGGCCGCACGGATGCCAACCGCGTGCGTCTTGATGCGCCTTCTCTTTATTTCTTTCGATGGCGCGGAAAGGCCTCTCTCCAGCGTCTCTTGAACAATCTTCGTCATGGGGCGCCCCTCGGTCCGTGCCCGTTGTTTCAGTGCGTCCAGTAAAGCATCATTGATGTCGATTGTTGTTCTAATAAAACGCATCATGATGTGTTTATTCGAAAGATGCAATCGGAAATTTTCCGGCACCAGCCGGAGGCGCCGTCGCATTTTGGGCAGCTTTATGGCCGTATCTTTCAACGTATCTCCTTGGGCCTCCGAATTCAGGTGGATGCCGGAGGGTCGTTATCGTAGTCGGGGTGATTCATCCCCCGACCCGAAGGCAAGTTCTGTTTCGCTCCATCCGAACAGGCCACAAGCTCTGGAGGCGCTCGACCTCCTCAAGCCAGTTCCCAATCACCGTTACGTTCTGTCGGGGGATGAATCACCCCGACTACGGGAGCTGGATAACCCCATTTTCGTAAGAATTCCGTCGAGGCCATGCTCAGGCCCTTTGAAAAGCTCAAACCTTGTGGCCAAGAGATAAGAAGGGATCAGTCCCGCCTCAACCGCGGGGCCGAGTGGCCCTGCTCGCGAATTCGTGTCAGCAGGCCCTGTAGCTCAGTCACGACCGCGGGGTGCGCATCGGCCAGGTTGCGGCGCTGGCCGATGTCCCGGCGGAGGTCGTAGAGTTCGACCGGAAGCTGGTTGTCGGCGGGGTAATCGAAGGCTTCTTCCCAGGCCTCGTATCCGCCCGAGTGGTAACCGTCCTCCGCATTGATGAGAAGCCACTGATCGTGACGGATGGCGAACTTGTCTTTGAAGGTGTTGTGGATGTGGCTGCGGCGGCTTCCCCCGGGCGCGCCCCGGAGCACTGATAATTGATTATGTGAGTCTTCCGCCTGGTCGTCGGGCAGCTCGTAGCCGACGGTTGCCGCAATCGTCGCCATGAGGTCGATCTGTGAAATCAGGCTTTTGTTCACAACACCCTCAGGGGTCACCCCCGGCCATTTGACGATGAAGGGTACGCGGTGTCCGCCTTCGTAAATATCCCGTTTCAGGCCGCGCAGGGGGTCGGAGGACCAGTGGCCGTATTTCTCGAAGCGCGGGTAGGCGTATTTTTCCGGGCCGTTGTCGGCGGAAAAGATGACGAGGGTGTTTTCGGCCACGCCGGCGTCCTCGAGCGCCTTCAGCAGCTGCCCACAGGCGTCGTCGGTTTCGACTACAAAGTCGCCGTAAGGGCCGGCTTCAGAACGACCGTCAAAGGCGTCGTTTGGAATGATCGGCGCGTGGGGTGAAGGAAAGGCGAAATAGAGGAAAAAGGGCTCTTCGCCTTTAGCAAGCTCGTGAATTTTCCGCACGCCCTTCTCCGTGGTGGTGGGAATATTTTCGTAGGGATCCCAGCCGGTCACCATAGGCCCGGGGCGACACTCCCAGTGACCCTCCTTGATGGGCTTCCATGCTTTCGTATCCATCATCCTGTCCGGCGCCTCGACCACCCGGTCGTTCTCGATCCAGCAGTAGGGTGGGAAATTGATCACGGTATCGCCAAAGTAATAATCGAAGCCGTGGGCCAGCGGTCCGTCGGGAATCGCCCGGCTCCAGTCGAAGAGCTCCGGGCGGTAGCTGGCCCGGCGATCGGTCGGGTCAAATTGATCCCGTTTCTCCTCCCTCACGATCGAGCTCCAGTCCCAGCCGAGGTGCCATTTGCCGATGGCGGCGGTCGTGTAGCCGCTCTGTTGCAGCATTTCAGGCAGGGTAAGTTCCTCCGCGTCGAAGGCGGATGCCCCGAATATTCCCACGATACCGTGGAATTTCCGCCAGTGATGGCGGCCGGTCAACAGGGCGTAGCGGCTGGGGGTGCAGATGCCGGAGGAAGAATGGCCGTCGGTGAAGCGCATGCCTTCGCCGGCCAGCCGATCCAAATGGGGTGTAGGGATTTTTGAATCCGGGTTGTAACAACCGAGGTCGCCGTAACCGAGGTCGTCGGCATATAGGATCACGATATTCGGCTGATTTTGTGCGGCGGTCGATGGCGTGGTTCGACAACCGGTTGCCCATGCGGCGATCCACAGCAGGCAGGTGGCAGGCAAAAGGTAGCGGCAGATGGTTCTCCGGTATTCCATGATTTCAGATATTTGTATGGCGTAGCCATAGGAGCTATCATACCCGGGTTCAATAAAATAATATTTATTAGCGGTATGTCTTGCCCATTTCCCGATTAAATGGAATGAATTGACGCTGATATGATGGTATCCGCCAACGCCGTTTTTCTGTCCGCGTTAATCTTCTTGCTGTCCAATGTCCACATTGCGGCTGAGGTCCTAGATCAATTTTCCGGGCGCCCAAATATCGTTTTCATCTTCGCTGATGACTGGGGTTACGGCGACTTGGGTGTCCACGGAAGTCGCTTTCTCAAGACGCCGAACCTCGATGCCATGGCGGCGGAGGGCACTGATTTCCAGAATTTCTGGGTGAATAACCCGGTATGCTCGCCCAGTCGCGCCGCGATCATGACCGGGCAGTTTCCGGCGCGGCATCGCATCCACGGCCATTTTTCTCATGTCGCCAGCCACGTTGAGCGGGGCATGCCAGATTGGCTCGATCCAGAGCAGACAATGCTGCCCCGGTTGCTCCAAGAAGCTGGTTATAAGACCGGTCACTTCGGCAAGTGGCACCTCACGAACACGCGGGTGCCCGATGCCCCGACACCGAGCGTTTACGGGTTCGATGAATACGGGGCCTACAATCTCTCGGGGGAGCAGATGCCGGTCGAGGCGACTTGCTCGCGAACAATCGACTTTATCCGTCGCCACAAGGATCAGCCTTTTTTTGTCAATGTCTGGATTCACGAGACACATACGCCGCACTATCCCAAGGAGAAATATCTGCAGCAATTCGACCATCTTGGTGAACAGGAACGCGTCTATGCCGCGGTGGTGGCTGAGGCGGATGCGGAAATTGGTCGGATCCTGAATACCCTGGACGAACTCGGGCTGACCGATAACACGCTTGTGATCTTCAGTTCGGACAACGGCCCGGAAGTGGAGGGCGGTGAGGCGCAGCGGTATTCAGCCGACGCCTCGACGGGGCCGGGCTTGGGTCGAATGTATTCGGTGGGCGAAACAGGCGGGTTGTCCGGGCAAAAGCGCTCCTTGTTGGCCGGGGGGCTTCGGGTTCCCTTTATCGCTTGCTGGCCGGGGCAGGTGCCGGCTGGCCGGGTCGACCGGACCGCGGTCATGGCCGGTGTCGATCTACTGCCGACTTTTTCTGCCCTGGCAAATGCGTCGCTACCCGCGGGCTTCCAGCCGGACGGGGAAAATATCCTGCCGGCCTTGGCGGGCGGGGATTTCGAGCGCACGAAACCGCTCTTCTGGGAATGGCGTAACAGCGACGAGTTCCGGGACTGGTGGCCGCGCTACGGCGTGCAGGCGGGGCAATGGCGGATGGTCATGAACGGGGATGCCAGCCGTCTACACCTCTACGACATGGAGGAGGATTGGGTCGAACGGCACAACCTCGCCGCCGCTCATCCGGACGTCGTGGATCGCCTTCGCGCCAAGCTTAAGGAATGGGTGGCCACGCTGCCGACGGGTCCGGCCGAGGCAGGGCTTTCCGCGGCACGGGGGGACCTGTAAGCGAGCCTTTGGGATTACTCTTCAAGTGCTTGAAAACGTTTCAGGATAAATTCGTCCAAGGCTGCCTGTCGGGTCGCTTTGTTTGCAAAGACAAGAGTACATTCAAGGTTCAGTGGCTTGCATTGCTCCTGTAAGAGACGGCCGAATCCGACATGATGGATTCCGTCGCTTTCAGGCGGGGCGGGGGTATCGGAGCCGTAGACAATGAAGACCGGCGGGTCGTCCTTGCTGAGATGGGTAATTGGAGAGGCCTCGGTGGAGATCGCCTTGTATTCCTCCCAATTGGCAAAGAGTGCCTCGAGGCTGGACGCGCCCACCGTTTCCCAAATCATGGGGTGACTGGATGCGCTGGGCCCGAGTCGCTCCTGCACGACCCAGGGGTTGATCGTGCTTTGGGCTTTGATAGCGGCCGCCGCTTGGATTCGGGTCGACTGTCGCTCGACGGGGTCGTCGCTATCCGGGTCGGCCAGGTCATCGTGATAAGCCAGCCACAAGCTGGAGCATCCCCCCGCCGAGCCTCCGGAAGCGATGATGCGCTCGGGATCAATGTTCCACTCCTCCGCCTTGCTGCGGACGAATTGCAGGGCCCGGGCCGCGTCGTTCAGGCTGCAGGGCAGGGTGTTTTCCCCGCGCGCCAACCGGTAGTTGATGCTGACGTAGGACACGCCCTGATCAAGAAGGTTGAGTGAAGGGCCGCTGTTCGCTTCCTTGCTGCCGGAGATCCAGCCGCCCCCGTGGATGTAAAATACCAGCGGGGTCGGTTCGTCGGATTCCGCCTGCCAGAAGTCGAGCTTGTTCCGCTCGTGTGGACCGTAGGCGACATCACGGATAGTCGGTGGATATTTCTTTGGGGTGACCGAGATGGTCTCGCCCTCCAGTTCGACCGTGGTCGGATGTTTCGTGCTGACGCAGCCCGCCAGACCGAGGCTGAGCAGAAGGCAAGCGATGGAGTATCGAGTCATGGGATTATTCGTTCGGTACAGCACGAGTAGCGGGCAACTGTTTTCTTTCGCAGTCGGACCGGCTTGCCGTGCAATTCTCTACGGCTTATCCGGAGGCCCAGAGGGCGAGGGGCCAAGGCGGCCCGACTACGTTTATGATGCGAAGTTTAATGTGTGGCATGAGACTGAAGACGCTTCACCTTGAAGTCCCGGTAAATAAATTGCCGTGTGGCCATGTGCCGGAGTCCGATCCGCCCCTTTTCGATGAGCTGCGGCTCCAGAGTGCCGGCGACTTGAGTTAAATCCCAAGTGTGGTCGAGCAGGATTTTGCCGCTTCCTTTGTGTTCCAGCCGGAGCTTGAGGGAGTCCGCTCGTTTCTCGACTTCTACCCGGTAGGTCTCTCCGGTTTGCATGCGGGTGTAGTCGACCATGGGCTTGATCAATCCCCGGCCCTCGTACCACTCGCCCTCGGAATCCATCCAGGGGTAGCGCTTGCAGCGGAGGTTCTCGCGGAAGCTCAGGCTGATGAGGTCCATGTATTTGAAATATTTGTCCATGGCCGGGATCTCGCGGAAGTCGTTCCATTTCGTGAGGTCTTTCTGGTAGCGCCCCTCGCCGATGCCCTGGGCCTGGACGTAGAGAAGGGTGGTCCCGTAGTCGCTGTCGTCGATCCGGGTCAACTCGTAGCTGATCTTGATATCACCCTCGAAGACTTGCCTGGTC
Organism: Coraliomargarita sinensis; assembly: GCF_003185655.1. Taxonomy (NCBI): domain Bacteria; kingdom Pseudomonadati; phylum Verrucomicrobiota; class Opitutia; order Puniceicoccales; family Coraliomargaritaceae; genus Coraliomargarita; species Coraliomargarita sinensis. The sequence continues at coordinate 35,885 of NZ_QHJQ01000008.1, forward strand.
CAGAGCACGGCGTGGTGGGCGTGGTACGCCACTGGGTCATCCTGCTTGGTCACGGTGCCGGCGGCGAAATAGAGGCCGCCGTCGCGGTGCTCGAGCGTGGCTTCTTTCCCGTCGAGAAACCAGTGGTCCCGCCAGTCTTTCGTCATCGAATCCTCGAAGAGCAGATCGGGGTCTTTTGTTTCTGCTTCCGGTGCGAGATTTGTGCAGGAAACTAAAAACGGGCTGATAAGCAGGATGGTTGTGACTAAATGGTTCATCGTTATTGTTGCTTTCAGGTTATACATATTCGGGCTTTGGAAGAATCCTTATGCGACATGAGCGCCGTTTGCTATAAATGAATCAGCCCGGGGTTCTCACGGAGGGCTTTCAAATATTGGGCGTGCAAGGTCTTGAGCCGGGATGAATACTCGCTATTCACGCTGACCTTCTCACTCGGACTCAACTTGGAGCATTGCCCCTCAATCACTCCATCCCTAAAGGCTTCGAACATATAGAAGCGGTCTATCGGTGCTCCGAATTTTTTACGGCTTAGGGGCTGAATCTTGTCGGCAGAGGGGCATTGAATGGACCCATTCTTTGTATAGGAGTTGTGGTATACGGCATTGGCAACGGCCGTCATGAATTCGTCGTCAGCACCTAGTTCAGGGGTCGCGTCGTGCACCAGCATAACCCCCTGCATCGAGTGTGAATAATGGCCTTGATCATCCGCCCCGCCGAGTAGGAGGCCGTTCTGCCTTTTGGTATCGCCCCCGGCTATATACGGATAGTAAAAGTAAGTTTTACCGTCCGCTTCGGTGTAGAGACATCCCTCGCTCTTCCAGTTTTTGAAATACTCCCGGACGCACTTTCGATAACGGTCAATCTGTGGCTGAAGCGCGCTTGTCTTGACGACCACCTGCAGGTCTTCAAGCGCTGCCGTTGCCATGGCAATCGTCCCAATCCCATTCAAGGCACGGTTAAAGGCGCGGCGCCTGAAATCATCCGCCAGTTCCTTGGGTATGCCCATTTCCGAATCGAGGTTATCGTCCCCTTCGCATACCGGCTTCAAGGTGGACACGATCGCCTTAAGAAAGCTTGCGGCCTCCGCAATCTCTTGCTCATTCACCTGTTCAGGATGCTTCCGTGCCAACTTAAGTGTGAGCCTTGCAGAGACGGCCATGGAATACATGAAGGCCATACCCTCGGGGTCGCGCGCCTTCAGTTGAGCCACGTCAGGATAATTGTTACACAGATCCCGGTAATGCCGGGCTGACACCCGGAGCGACTCAAGGATGCGCTTGTCGCCGGTAGCACGGTAGGCCTGATAGAAGGTCAGCCAGTTGTCGACGGGGAAGAAAAACCGCATGCCCATGAACTCTTCGAGAGATGCCAGAGGATTTTCGAAGGGTGCTTCCAGTATCGAATAATCCCGGGCCAGCGTCTCCTGGATCAGAATATCTATCTCCTTTTCTGAAGGGCGTTTATCGGGTGAGAAAGGTTCGGGTGTCCACCCTGCAGGAGGTGTAAATTCCGGTGCGGTGGGCCGCTGCCTCAATTTTTTCAGATCTACCGTGGTGAGGTTCGGTCCCCTCTCGATGCAGTGTACACACACGTAAGGGTTCATGTCGGTCTTTGCCATGGCTTCGCCCATAGTCATCGGGACATGCTCGGGTTTGATAATAAAACGGTGGCACCCGGCTTGATGCCATTTTAACCTTCCACTCTTCATGATTTGAGTCAGGCCAGGTGTATCCTGATTGAATTCCTTTTCCGGGTGATTGCGGCGGTATCCGTGAAAGCAGCAGCGCTCTCGTCCTGACTGTCCGGTTTCCCCGATGCGCCAACCTTCCTTGTCAGCCTGTTCGAGTGTGATAACTCTCTTCTTATCCTTGAGAAGAACCATCGGGCAACTTTCCTCGTGGACACGCATCCAGAGCGCATCGCAGTAGGCCTTGGTCTTGGGGTCATACTCCTTTTCCGGGTAATTAAGCCACGCCGCTCGCGCTTTTGCGCCCTTCCGACCGTATTTGCCGTAGTCCTTACTCTTGTTGCTGCTCCTCGCCTTCCGCTCAACATTCAGTTGGCTCCCCGGGCATCGCGAGCACAGCATCGCGCCGGCGGCTGTCATCTTTCCGTAGGTTGAATTGACTTCCTTATCCTCGGGAAACCGGCGGCAACTCGCGATATGACCGCGCTTGCCACCGTCCCAATAGACTTTGGTCTCGGGTGGGAAAGCCTTTGCCTTCTGGGATGCCGCGTCGGATGTCTCGGCCAGCCTCTCCTCGTTAAGTTCGCTGCCGGGGCAGCGCGAGCAGGGCGGGAGCTCCTTCACTTTCGCCTCGGCCAGCGTCATCTTGGTCAATTTGGCAAGTTCCGCCGGGTCGTCGGTCAGGCGTCGGCATTTCTCGATATGGACGCGCTTCCCGCTGCCATTCCAGTAAACGGTGGTGTCGTCGGGCAAGCCTGCATGCGCAGTCGGCAGGTTTGAGGCCACTAGGACCGCCCAGAAGAGCAGCCCCGGGATGAATTTTCGGGGTTTTGGTTTCATGTGATATGTTGATTGTGAAATGTTTCTCGAAGCTCGAGACGGAGTGAACCGGTCGGAAAAGCAGCTATTTCAGGACTGCCTTTGCCCGCTCTTCGCCGATCCGTTCGATCAGTTGTCGGACGAAGAGGCTGCGCGGTTCCACCGGAGCGGTCGGGCTTTCGATGTGGCCGCTGCCCATGACCGGGAAGCCGTAGTATTTGCCTTCCCGGGGCGTGCCCCAGTAGCCCGCACGGTTGTTGGCATACATGAGACCCTTGGTGCCGTGCTCGCGTTGCGGGTCGCCGGTGAAGCCAATGGCGAAGTTGTTCTCGCCCTCCGTTTCCGGATCCATGACGACGATGTTCCGGGCATCGCAATTCCAGAAAAGCGTGTTGGCGGCAGCCCAGCCGTGGCCGCTGCCGGAGTCGCCGCGGTTGATGGCCGCGAGTGAACCGTCCTCCGTAGTCACATTGTCGTAGAGAAAGCCGGTGCCCCAGCGGTGGTGGGGCTCCGATTGGCCGCCCCGCACGGAGGTGCAGTTGAAAAAGACATAGGGCCCCATGTTGCGCGAGCCTCCGGCGAAGCAGTGGCGCGCATCCTCGGCGTAGCAATTGTAGAAGAGGTGGCCGGTGCCTCCGGCGATGGAGAAGGCGTAGTAATTGCCTCCGCGTTTCGGGCCGACCGGTTCCAGGAAGTTGCAGTCCCGGACCGTTACGTGCATCGTATGATCGGCAACTTTGACGGCGGCGAAGCTGACGTGCAGCACCGTGCAGTCGCGCACCCAGCTGTGCATCGCCGAGCTTACCGAAATTCCGTTGCGGAAGTTTTTGAAGTTCGCCTGCTTGCCCGTATCCTTTACCGACGTGTCGTAATTGGAAACGATCCGGAGGTGTTCGACGCCGGATTGCGAGGCCAGCGGATCGACGCTGACTTTAAAAACCTCGCCGCCGCCATGCACTTTGGCAAAGGATTGCGGCAGCATAACTTCGAAGGTAATCGCATCGCCTTGGATTCTGGCAATCTGGCGAATGTGCCGGAACTGGTAGGACTCGGGTTTCCACGGCCGCTTCTTCAGGCCTTCTTTGCCGCCCCGAATGTGGCGGAGGCGCTCGCCCATCCCGAGATCGTCGATCCATCTTCGATTAACCGTCTTGCGCACGCACACAAAGTCGCCGGCGTTGAACTGGTCCGCATCGGTAACATTGACAGAGTAGCTGGCGCTCGGCACGTAGTCATCCCTGATGCGCACGCTGTCGGACTCGCCGACGTGATCGATTCCTTCGCCCGACCCGATCGAGATCGCATCGCCTCTCCCGCTGTCGCTTTGACAGATCAACACGGTGCCATTTTCGCCCGAGCCCTCGCCGCGCAAGACCACGCCGGAAGGAACATGCAGACCGCCGGACAGGTAATAGGTGCCTTGGCTCAGAAGCAGGGCGCCCTTGAGACCATTGCCGTCAGCCGACCTCTGTGCGATCGTATTCAGGGCGTCCTGGATACGCTTCTGACTGTCTGGTCCCATTGGGTAGGCCATGCTCCCCTCCCGTGTGACTTTGCCGGATAGCGGCTCTAAAGTTTTCAGCACCTGCACGTCCGGTAGGGGCTCGTTGCTCATTTTATAGCCGCACTTGGACCAATCGAGAAGCCGGTCGCCTTTTTCCGAGTAGCTGTCGTAAGCAAGCGCTCCGTTCGGACCGGTGGCAACCAACGGCGCGTACGGGCTGGCTTTGAAAGGTGCCTCGCGAATTTCGTCTGGAGCCGGATTGACCCAGGATTCAAGCCCGCCGTCCTCGGGGTTTCCCTTGCCGGGGGTGGTGCTCCCCGGGCACCGCGAGCAGAGCGGCAAGCCTTTGGCTTTCGCCTGTGCGAAAGTCATCGCGACCATCTTCGCTTGGGCCTCGTCGCTCATGCGCTGGTAGCGGCGGCAGTCTTCGAGGTGGGCCCGTTTTTTTTCTGCCGCCTGGTAGACGGTGGTCTCGGCGGGCGGCTCGGCGACCAACACGAGTGGGCCCAAGGCAATGCAGAGCGATAAAAGAATCGAAGGGGTAAACAAATGAATCATAATAATGATTAATAATATATTTTCTTTTCTGACAACTAATTAGTGAGAGAAGTTTCGAATTATTTTCCGATAATACCTTTAAGTAAAAGGCCTGTATGTAAAATTTGGGCAGTATAATAAATATCCATTGACACGGATAATTATTAATTTTTGTCTCTATGTCATGGTGGCATACTATTATTTTTGTCGCACCCCGCCACATTTCACTCCCAACCCCAGGAGACCCCATGAAGAAAATCTCGTTGTCGCTTTTGATCGCAGGTATGGCATTTTTTCAAGCCCACCTACCAGCTGCTGAATCCCAGTTATGGACGACTGACCAGCAGGGTAACGTTACCTGGGACCCGAGGCTACCTGACTTTACGAATGTCGGCTACATGAATGGTGATGTGGTTATTCCGGACTGGCCGGTGGGTGTGGATGTAACCGATCCGCAGTTCGGCGCGGTCCCGGATGATGATCAGGACGATTCCGATGCTTTTATTGCAGCCATTGCTGCCTGCCCGGTCAATAAGGCCGTATTTGTGCCCAAGGGCCGGTATATTATCACCAAGCAGATCAGCATCGACCGGGACTACGTGGTGCTGCAAGGGGAGGATATGTATGAGACCGTCCTGTTCTTCCCGAAGTATCTCAATGAAGTTTATGTTCAAGAAGTCGGGTATGAGAACCCCGATTATTTTTCACCGGGAAACGGTTATCGGAATACAGGAGAGTCGGTGTTTATCCTCATGCCGGGTGGTACTCACCGGAGTATCGAAAACCTCTCGATTGAATTCCGCGAGCAAACAAAGATAGGTCACTGGGCGCACAAAGGGGGCGATGGGATTCGAAACTCAAGCACCCACAGCTGGATGCGGAATATCTACGTCAAAAACGGGGATCACTGCATTTCCACCTCGGGTGGCCAATACATTACAGTTCAAAATATTGTGATCGATCAGTTCATTGACCGAAACAAAGTCGCGGTGGAACAGGAGGGAAGCCGGGTCGGCCACATGGCGATGCATTTGAACGATACGGATGATAACTTGTTTCACAATATTCTCTTCACCGGTGCATGGTCCCACGGCTTTGACACGAAGCAGACGCATGGCTGCGTCATCTCACACGTGAAATCTCCCCGAGGTGCAGCGGCTTATCATGGGCAGGGTGTGCGGGATAATCTCTACACCGATTTCGAGGTAAACTATTATGCGGGTTCACCGAACAGTAATAATCCGATCAATGAGACGTTTTGGGGGATCTACTCTCCCGACGGGGATTTGGGAATGGATCCTGTGCACCCGGACGATACGCTTTATGCCTACAATCTGGAGTTGGACGGTCACATCATCGTCGGCTATGATGTCGATTCGCTTTCCCTGCCGACAAAGAGCAATCCTGATTTCTGGTATGAAAATATCGATGCGACGCAGTTGTCGCCACTCAACCTCTATTTGGCTCAGATGGAGGAAGTCGGGAAACCTGTTCCCGCCACGCCTCAATTGCAAGCGCCGGATCCCTATACCGGCGATGTGATTCGGATTAAGGCGGTGGGCAACGGTAGCGTCGATGCCGCAAATCCGGATCAAACCTATCCGGTTTTCTCTGGAGACGATTACACTCCGTTGAGGACGAAAATTTCCATCACGAATGATCCCTACCTAAAGTTCGACCTCAGCGCGATTGATCCTGCGGAGTTGACGAATATTCACCGAGTCCGTTTGCGCCTGGCCACAGAGGAGTTCAAGAACACTCCAGTTGAACTGGGTATTTTCTCTGTGACGAATGATGCCTGGACAGAGAATACGATCACTTTCAACAATAAGCCTGCGCAGGTGGCTCTACTGGATTCGTATCAAGTCAACGAAGACACCCAGGCAACGGTGATGGAATTCGACGTCACTGCCTTCGTGCAGGACCAATGGGCCAATGACCCTAACAAGGAGGTGTCGTTCAACCTCGATATCTTGTCTGGCAATGGTTTCTCGAGTGCCATTAACAGCATTAATAACGGCTTCGGACCTATCCTCATCATCGAACAGGTGGCAGACCCTGTTGCGGATGCTCCCTCCGCACCAACCGAGGTGAGAGCGACGAGTTTGATCGGTAACGTCTTGTTGGACTGGCCCGACAACCCTGAGTCCGATGTAGTGTCTTACAATGTTTACCGCAGTTATGTATCTGCAGACCTGAAGCAATACACCTTCCCGATCGGGATGGGCCTGACAACGAGTGACTTTATCGACATTCAACACAAACACTGGGAGGGCTGGGACGTTGGGATGCTGCGTGACGATATTCCCTACTTCTATCGTGTGACGGCGGTGGACAAGCATGGGAACGAATCCGAGAGTAGCCATGAAATTATCGCGTCCGCCAAGAGCTATCTGGATGACAGTCTGCCTCCTGCCTTCAGTCAGGATCCGATTATTTTGCCCAAGGCGACACAATATGTAACTAATTCGGACAGCCTTGCTGGTTCAGCCATCGATCCGGAGGGTGACACTGTGTATTATGCGAAACTGGACGGTCCGGATTGGGTGCAGGTTGCTCCCGACGGTTCCGTCACGGCGACACCGCGGGCAGGTGATACCGGCACCTTCCAATTTACGGTGGTGGTCAGTGCCCTGTATGGCGGCCATGACGAGGCGACGGTGATCCTTACCGTCGACCCGGCGGTTCCCGATGCACCACTGCTTCGGGATATCATACCGGGGGACGGAAGCATCCAACTGGACTGGGATCACGATGCCGAAGGAACCGCCAACTTCACCTTTAGCGTCTATCGTGCGACTTCAGCCACCGGCCCCTTCAGCCAGATCGCCAGTGGTTTGATGCAAAGTGACTACGCTGATTCCGGCCTGAACAACGGAACCACCTACTATTACCTGATCACCGCCAGCAACAATTCCGGAGAGTCGCCCATCAGTGAGCTGACCAGCGCGACTCCGATTGCCGGATTCTCGGTTGGCACGACCTATATCGGTGGCGGACTCATTACGGATCCGGCGAGCTGGGATAATGGTCTGCCGATTGGCCAGTGGGGGCGGATTGATATCGATGCATCGGTGGATACCGCAATCAGTTTGGATGGGTATCAGGTTCTCCACACCGGAGGGGAACTGCAGCCCACGGGAATCTCAGGGTTGAAGCTCATCAACGGCAGTCAGTGGATCACGGAGGGGCCGACGGCCACAACCGCGACCAGCTTTCGTGGCTTTGGCGTGAGTAGCGGCTCTTCCTTCACGCTCAATAGTGGAAACATTAACACAAAAAATGGCAGGGACTGGTCGCTATCCGATGCGAATTCTGCGATCACGATTAATGGAGGCACGCTCAACCTGGGGCGGAGCCTGAAGATTTCCGGAACAGCGGGACCGATCTTTGCGCTGAACGGAGGCACGGTGAACGGAAATCTCTCCAGCGGCTACATCGGAGGTAATAACATCAGCGATAATACCAAAACGATGACTTTCGATGGTGGCACGATGACTGCCTACAGCCTCGATTTGAGTGGCGACAACACGACAGCTGAATTCGGAGGCACAACGGCTGGGTCTCTCAGCGTGGAGAATATCCTCGGCTTCGGTTCGAACTCGGCGATCAACTTCCTCCCGGGCTCTCGCATGTCGCTCAGTGTCAGCAGTGCTTCCAATTGGGCGGAGACCTATTGGAATTCAGGTAACCTGACTTACAACGGGCAGGGCACAGCCGCGCTCGGTTCCTGGGCGACGGTGACGGCTGCGAACGGCCTCGAGCCCGGCGTGCAGTTCGCCTTCGACGGCGGCACCGGGACGCTCTCGCTCACTCAAGCAATGGCGGCCAATCAGCCTCCGGCCTTTTCGAACGATACGATCGAGCGTTTCGATGCTTCAGAAGCGGTCGCCTACACCGGAAGTATTGCTGGTGACGCGTCGGATCCCGAGAGCGACCCAATGACCTTCTCCAGGTTGTCCGGCCCGGCCTGGCTCAGTGTGGCAGCAAACGGAGATTTGTCCGGGACTCCATCGAGTAGCGATACCGGTTTGAACAGCTTCCTCGTTCAGCTCTCTGATGGAAACGGTGGCAGTGATACCGCCACCCTCGAAATCACGGTGGAGAATATCAACGATGCTCCGGTATTCATCAATGACCCGATTGCCGGCGACGCTGCCGCGGAGGACGAGGTCTACGAAGGCAGCCTCTATGGCAGTGCCAACGACCAGGATGGTGATATACTCGCCTACACCAAGACTGGTGGTCCGGCCTGGTTGAATGTAGCCCCGCTCGGCAATCTCTCCGGAACACCCGGTAACGATGATGTCGGCCTGAATAGCTTTACCATTGAGGTATCCGACGGAAATGGTGGTATCGATACGGCCGTTCTGGAGATCACGGTGACGAATTCGAATGACGTTCCGGTCTTTGGGAATGATCCGCTTACAGGATTTGCTGCCACTGAGGAAGCAGGCTTTAACGGCTCCCTGTCCGGCACTGCCAGCGATGATGACAATGATACTTTAAGCTACAGCAAGACCGGTGGTCCTGCTTGGCTGAGCGTGGCATCCGACGGGGTTCTCTCCGGAACACCCGGCAACGATGATGTCGGCCTGAATAGCTTCACCGTAGAGGTAACCGACGGGAATGGTGGCAGTGACAGCGCCGTCCTCGAAGTCACCGTCGTCAATGTAAACGATGCTCCTGTATTCACTTCCGATCCGATCGTTGGTGCCGACGCCACGGAGAATACTTTCTATTCCAGCACCCTGGCCGGTAGTGCTAGCGATGTGGATGTCAGCGATATTCTCAGCTTTAGCAAAGTGTCTGGCCCGGACTGGCTGAATATTGCCGCTGATGGTGACCTCTACGGTACGCCCGAGACCGATGATCTGGGTCTGAATTCCTTTACGGTAAGCGTGTCCGACGGACACAACGGCAGTGATACCGCTGTTCTGGAAATTACCGTGGTCGCCGGTTCGTCACCGACTGTGTTTACCGATGCAGATGCGAATGACAGCCTGATTTCGAATCCGGGCAACTGGTCGAATGGACTTCCTACCGGCGGTGCGCTCGGCACGATTGCCATCAACGCCAAGCATGATTCCGGTTTCACCCACGTCGGCTATCATGTCATCCACACCGATGGTGCCGTTACCAAGACAGGTTTCAGCGGCCTGAAGCTGGGGGCAGGCTCGATCTGGGAAATGAACGGAGCTTCGGCCCAAGTGTCCTCCACGCGGGGGATGAGTCTGGCCGGTGCTCTCTTTATTATGAACGAGGGAACTGCCGATCTCACTGAGAACACCAGCGACAGCTCATTGAATGCTGGCAGTGAGTTAATCATAAACGGAGGAAGCATGGATATGGGTCGTTCACTACTCTTCAATGGTGGCGATCTTACTGTATCCGGAGGCACCTTGAATATCGCTGCCGACATGGGCTCCCGGAACTTTCATGGCGGCGGCAATGCCAATCTGGGCGGTGGCTCTGTCAGCGCCGACTTGCTCACATTCGGTCAGGATACCTTTCAGGTAAACTTCGGCGGAAGCGCAGCTGGCACATTAATCGTTAGTAATTTCGGTGGTAACCGTGCCGATGTTAATCACATCGATATCAATTTTGAACCCGGCACCCAAGTTTCGATGCAACTGACCAATCCGGTTGAGTCCGGTGCCTCCGGCGACGGAGACCTCGGATGGTCTGCGATCGGATCCGAGACCGGATTGTCCTGGGCCGAAGCCCTGTGGTCTGATGGCCGATTGACCTATAATGAACAAGACTACACGACCTTGGGCTCATGGGCCGCAGTGACCTCGGATGGTTTAGGTGATGGCTATGGCTTTGCCTATGACAGCGGCACGAACACCCTGTCACTGATTTCGATCAATCAAGCCCCAGCCTTTAACTCGAATCCTGTCCTTGAATTGGCTGCTGATGAAGACGTCGCCTACAGCGCGTCCCTTGCGGACAACGCCTATGATAACGATGTCGGTGCCTCCCTGACCTTCGCCAAGGTTAGCGGGCCTGCGTGGCTGATTGTCGGAACGGATGGAAGCTTGTCTGGCACACCTTTGAATACTGATGCCGGTCTGAACAGCTGGACGGTGAGCGTCAGCGACGGTATCGCCGATCCCGTCGAGGCGACTCTTGAAATTTTCATCAATCAAGACACGGCCGCCCCGGACGAGCCCGCTAACTTCGCCGGGACCGCTGAGAACGGCTATAACAGCTTAACTTGGGATAGCAGCTCAGCGGCGGATTTTGCCAGCTACAAAGTCTATCGTTCCGAGACGGCGGGTGGTCCCTACACAGAGATCGCGTTCGATCTATCGACGAATCAATACGAAGATTCGAATATCACCGAGGGCACAACCTATTATTACGTCGTCACCGCACTGGACGACAACGGGAACGAATCCGTCCTGAGCGGAGAGCAATCCGTGACTTCACTCGTGAGTAATATCGTCCTTGCTGCGGACTATCCGTTTAACGGTTCGTCCTCGGCTTCCGTCGATACGGATCTCAATACCAGCGCAAGCACACTGGCTCAGGGGCCAGATCTCAATGCGAGTTACGACACACGGACTTTCGGCGTCCGCGGTAATCCGGTGCCATCCTTAAAATGGACACACGGTGATATTGATGACGCAACTGTCCTCGATGGCGACTATCTCGCTTTTAGCGTGTCCTCCGATGTCGATGGTATGCTCCCACAAGAACTCAGCTTCGACTTCAGTGGTGAGTCGCTCGACATCTACCTCTTCTCGGACGAAGTCGGCTTCAGCAGCGTGGGGGATGCCATTGCCTCCTTCACGGTCTCAGCCGGACTGAACAACTATGTTATACCACTCGACAGTCTGAGTGCCGTTGCGGAGTCCGGATCCCGCGAATTCCGTCTCTACTTCCAGGCGGATGGCACAAAGTGGAGCGGAACCGAAGTCTGGATTGATAACATCACCTTGAGTGCCGAAATCGGCGTTGCGCCGACGCTGAACGGTCCACAACTGGCCACTGCCACGTTGAACGGAATCGGCGATAGCTGGACTGTGGTCAACTTGCAGGCGACCTACAACTCACCCGTCATCGTGGCCTCGGTGGCCCTTTCGGACAGTAACCAACTGCCGGTCGTGGCACGCATCCGCAACGTGGGTGCCGACTCCTTCGAGCTTCGAGTGCAGAATCCGTCCGGTGAGGCCATAGGGACCTATGACGTGCACATCGTGGTCGTCGAGGAAGGTGTCTATAACGCGCTGGAGCACGGGGTCGATATGGAGGCGTTCCAACTGCTTTCGACCGGCACGAACAAGAAAAACAATTGGTCGAACACTTTGATGGAGCAAGTCGCGACGTCCAACACTTACACCAGCCCGGTCGTGCTCGGACAGGTCATGAGCGCGAACGACGCCAACTGGTCGAGCTTCTGGTCCTGTGATGGCAACCGGGGCAACCCCGCCACTGCCAGCTCGATCTTTGTCGGTAAACATGTGGGTGAGGATTCCGTTACCACGCGTGCGGACGAGACGATCGGCGTTATTATCCTGGAGTCCGGCTCAGCAACGGTCGAAGGCATCAACTTTACCGCAGCTGTCGGTGCTGATATCGTTAAGGGTGTAGGCAATGGCGAGCCGTTTACCTATTCCCTTACCGGTTTGTCGACAGTCTCTGAGGTGGCGGTCAGTGCCTCCGGCATGGACGGCGTGGACGGGGGTTGGCCCGTGCTCTACGGCACGACGCCGGTCACGACGACTAGCCTCGATCTTGTTTTCGACGAAGATCAGACTGGCGACATCGAGCGTGGGCATACCAGCGAGCAAGTGAGTTACCTGGTTTTCGAGTAATTCAAATGTTGCAAACTGGATATTTCCCATGGTGCTCGCGTATTTGTAGACCTAATAACGCTAGAATTGCGGAGTAAATGCTGTGCCCAAAACTCTGCGTGAAACGAGGGTGAGAGACATGATCGTTGCTTTTCACCGGAATCATGGTACGGAAAATTTGACAGTTTTTAATAATAATCAACAAAAGCACGATGCGTTTGAATGACTTGATTCTTCTGGTCGGTTTGATTTGTTCCTGTTGCTCTTTTGGTGCCCAGCAATATTCCGAGCTTTGGGGTAAAGCGGGGGAAAATTGGGATACAAAAAACAGCCGTCTGAGTGATTTTACGAACGTCGGCTACATGAAGGGGGAGGAGCCCATCCCTGATTGGCCGGTCGGGGTCAATGTTCAGGATTTCGGGGCAATCCCCGGTGATGATAAAGACGATTCCCAGGCCTTCATCGATGCGATCGCCGCTTGTCCGGAAAAGCACGCTGTCCTGGTGCCGAAGGGGCGTTATATTATCCTGCAGCGGATACAGCCGGATCGGGACTATTTTGTCCTGCGCGGTGAAAATATGTATGAAAGCGTTCTCTTTTTTCCCAGATATCTCAACGAAGTAGAAATTCAGGAGATCGGGTATGATGCGAATAACAAAAACAAGCGTCACACCGGGGCACCGAAAGGCTTCTTTCGGGTGGAGGAGGGCACCCATCGCAGCGTGGAGAATTTAACCTTTGAGTTTCGCGAGCAGATCAAACGCGGGCACTGGGAGCACAAGGGGGCGTCCGCCGTGTTTTATGGAAGGAATGCGAAGGACAGTTGGGTGAGGAACGTCATCTTTCGCAACACTGATAATACCACAAATATTTCGGGATCCTATATCTCTTTCATCAATATCATCTTCGACCACTTTATCGGTCGTCCGGACATTGTGGGGAGTGGTGGCAGGAACGGCTGGGTCGGCCACATCGGCATCGGAATGAACGGGGCCAGCCACTGCCTCTTCCATCATCTATTTTTCAAAGGTAAATTTTTCCACGATGTTGATATCATCAATGTTCCGAGTCATAATGTGGTATCGAATGTTTATGGGCACGATATATTTCTTCACCATCACGGGCAGGGCGCGCGGAATAATCTCTACACGAACATCCACGTCGGGAAGGGCGGCGGCATCGGTGCTTTAAAGACCGGGGGCCGACAACGTTCCGAGAGCCACTGGCGCTTTGTCGGCGATGGTCCGCTTGACGAGGAAAAAATCGAATGGGGGAGTGAGATGGGGCATCTCTTTGTCGGCTACGACGTGCCGGTCGACAGTATCGACACGCCCGGCTTCTACCATGAGCGCATCGATCCGGCTCAGCTCGAGCCGAAAAACATCTACTTGGCTCAGTTGGAAAAACTCGGCAAACCGCTGCCCGAAGGACTGCCGCCGCCTCCGCCTGTGAAAGCGCTGGAAAAAGTGGTCCGCATCAATCCGGTGGACGACAACCAGACGGACGGAAGGAACCCCGACACGGTTGTCGAATCTGGGGAAAAGAACAGCCTGAGCCTCTTCGGTAGCTACCTCAAGTTTGACTTGAGCGGGCTCGACCTCCGTTCCGTGCAGCGGGCGCGGCTGCGCATCACCGTCGCCAGGCTGAACCGACCCCCGGTGGAAATTGGGGTCCACTCTGTGGCGGATGACAGCTGGAGCGAGAGCAGCTTGACCGAGATCAACAAGCCCGAAACGGGCGAGGTCCTGGATTCAGTCTCATTCGATTACGATGCGAGGAACCTTACTTTTGAATTTGATGTGAGCGATTTCGTCAAAGCCCAATGGTCCGGCGATAAGCTGGTATCGCTTTACATAAATAGAGTCTCCGGGAACGGTTTTCCCAGTTGGTATTACTCCAGCGAGAGCGGCTCCGCACCACAGCTTATTATCGAGCAGGTGAAAGATCCCGTTCCAGGTCCTCCATCCGCGCCGAAGCATCTCCGCACGGAGAGTTTGGTGGGGAATGTCCGGCTGGACTGGGACGATAACCCGGAGGTGGATGTGGCGACCTACAAGGTCTACCGCACCACGAAGCCAGAGGAGCCGGGGAGTTTCGGCATCCCGGTCGGCGAGGGGCTGATCGATAGCGAGTTCGTGGATATCCAGGACAGCCACGACGGTGGCTGGGATGTGGGCATGCTTCGCAACGATACCGAATACTATTACCAGGTCACGGCCGTCGATAAAAACGGGAACGAGTCCAAGCCGAGTCGGCTCATCCCTGCCACGCCGCATTAAGAAAATCCATAATGAACGTTCTCTCTGGCCAGCATAGCCTCGTTTTTTAAGTCCTTCATCAACGTGTATTAACTTTAATGAATGGTTCACGAATTATTCAATTTTTCTCATGCGCCATCTGGTATTATTCATTGTTCTGTTTCTCCCGTTGTTTGCTCAAGGCAGCGCCTGGAAAAAGTCCGCCTCGTTTGCGCCGGATGACGAAGTGGTTTACCGGACAATCGAAGGGCAGTTCCTGAAGCTGCACATGTTCTATCCGGAAGGGGGCAAGCCGGCTACGGCCCGTCCCGCGATCGTCTTCTTCCACGGTGGGGGCTTCTCCAAGGGAAATCCCGGAGCCTTCTTTTACGCCTGCGATTATTTTTCGAGCCGGGGCATGGTGGCCGTTTCGGCCCAGTATCGTCTCCGCAACAAAGCGAAAGGTTACACCCGGCAGACTTGCCTAAAGGATGCCAAAAGCGCGATGCGTTACATTCGTCAAGATGCGGAAAGCCTGGGGATCGATCCGGACAAGCTCGCCGCTGCGGGGGGCTCGGCCGGCGGTCATCTGGCCGCGGCACTGGCGACGTCGACCCTTATCAATAACGACGGCGACGACCTGAGCGTCTCGACGGTTCCCGATGCAATCGTCCTCTTCAATCCCATTCTTGGCATGCGGCTGAACCGCCTGATCGATGAATCGATTGCCAAAGACTTCAGCCCTTACCACAACGCTCATACCGGTATCCCGCCCACGCTGGCGATGTGGGGCGATGACGACAAATTCATGTCCGTCGAACAGATCGGCCAATACAAGTCGAAGCTTGAAGAGCTCGGCGTCGGCATTGAGGTGGAAGTCTATCCCGGGCAGCGACACTCTTTCTTTGACAACAGCAGGGAGTGGGTGGTGACCACGCTCAGCAGGATGGATCGCTTTCTCCAGTCGCGCGGGTTTCTGCAGGGACCCGCTGGGGTTGAGACCTGGGCGGACGAATTAGGTCGTTAGAAGCCGGAGAAAGATCTTCGCAGCGGTAGTAGCTGTGGGACCGTAGGGGCTCCGCTTGCGGATGTCCGCAGCGCCGTACAGACGATGCTTCGCTTTGTCCTCGAGCTGCGGCTTCTGGACGAAGCCGTGGCATCCGCAAGCAGAGCCTCTACGAAGCGTGATCAGGAGCGGGTTGAATGCATGCTTTTGGCTCAACTTTGTCAGCTTATGGCTTAAAATCGTCTGTCCGAAAAGGGTAGGCGGGTAAGCCCGCGCCGTTGACGAGGTTGACCTCGGGTTTTCCGGCAAAGGCATAACGTACGTAGCGTGGGATTTGTATCTCATCCGAATGCAAAACGACGGTTTCGCCATCCAGTTCAGCTTCAGCGGGAACCCAGACCCTCGACTCGTCCGCGATCCAGAATCCGGTGGGCGGCCCAGCGTCCGTTGTCGTCAAGCCCTTGGCATGATCGAAGTGCACGAGCAGACGATCCTCTTTCACCTCGACCGCTTGCATTTCCGGTCCCTCGGCTTCGACCGCTTCGTCCAGGGTATCCCGCCGAGCCAGCAAAGCCAGGCGCCGACCGACCGGTAATTTATCCTTCGGGTGGATGTTCCTGAGATCCCCCAGGTCGATGGTGTTGACCACCGAAGTGTGGGGCAGTTCCAGCGCTTTGAGCTGGGCCTCCCGCATCCATGCCCAAGAGTGAGTCGCCGGATGTTCGGCACCGAGTTGCGGGCCGCTTTCCAGCGGTTTGAAGTAGCCGGGCAGCATCACCACCATGAAGTGCAGGTCCGCTCGTCCCCATTCCTGTCGGTAGCGCCGGATCCAAGCCTTCAGTGTCGGCCCGTATTTCAGCATCCCGGAGTTACGGGCATACCACGGCTCATCCAGCATCCCCTGCATGGACTGAGTGTTGCGCTCGCCCTGATACCAGACCAGCCCCCGGCAGGCGTAGGGCACCAGCGGGTGCATCATGGCATTGTAGAGAATGTTCGGCTGGCGGCGCAGAAAGATATCGTCCCGCTTCGGCCACGGGCGGGGACCGTCGAGGATCGATTGTATGCGCTCTAGCGTCCCGGTATCCGCATCGAATTCCTCCATGATGGTTTTGAAGTGGGGCACGGTATCGGTCATATCTCGGGGCATCCAAGCTTCGATCGAGGAACTGCCCCAAGATGTGAGAATGATGCCAATCGGCACGTCGATGGCCTCTTCCAGACAGTAAGCGAATGCAAGCGCGACCGCACTGTCCGGAGCTTGCGTCACCCACTTGCCCCGACAGTCGTTTTTTTCGGCCACGGCGACAGTGTTTTTGACTTCAAAGCTGCGGACGTTTTCGACCGACGGACGAAGGGCATCCACCTCCGGGGCAAACTTCACCCGCATCTGCATGTTGGATTGTCCCGAGCAAATCCAGACTTCGCCCACGACAATGTTGCGGAAACGAATCTCGGGCTCGTTCCCGTTCCGCAGGATCATGTCACGAGGGTCACTCGTGGCTGGTATCGGTTCCAGATGAACCCTCCACTCACCGCTTGCATCGGCCCGTGTCTGCATCTTCTGATCGCCGAACTCCACTGAGATAGGTGACCCCGGTGCGGCACGGCCCCAGATCGGCACCGGCATGTCGCGCTGGAGCACGGCGTTGTCGCTAAAGAGAGGTGCCGCGCGGAATGTTTCACCGGGGACGATACTCACGACGAAATTAAGGCACAGGATAGTGAAAATGCAGCGAGCGCGGCTGAAGGAGTTCATGATTGTGTTTTAACTGGTCAGGGTCGGATTGGTAGCTGAAAAAAGCGTCGTATTTGTCAGCCCATCTTATGCAGGGATCTGTGGGCATGCATTCAGTCACTCGTAAAACCTGGCGGTTGGCGATTCGTTCTTGAATTTATTAATAAATATCAGTTTTCATAGTTGAATTAGACCTGATGCATAAAATCAATCATTGAAACCATGACGCACTATTGTTCCGGGCCTTGCGTTGACCCATTCATCCCTAGAAAACCTCACCCTTAAACACAGCTTGAAGGCCGGTTCCGGTCGGCTATTGCTTTCTCCATGAGATATTTTTTCCAACTGTTGGGTGCTTTGATCCTGACCCAAGTCTCTTTTGCCGGGACTCCTCCGAATGTCGTTCATATCGTGGCCGACGATTTGGGCGTGATGGATGTGGGTTTCATGGGGGATGAGCGTTACCACACCCCCAACCTGGACCGGCTGGCTTCCCAGAGCATGGTCTTTACGGAGGCCTATGCCCCGGCGGCCAATTGCGCGCCCAGCCGGGCCTGTGTTATGACCGGTCAGAATCCGACCTTCCACGGGGTTTATACGGTCGGAAGTTCCGAGCGGGGTCGGGCCAGCACGCGCAAAATCATTCCCACCCCGAATAGGCGTTACCTGTCCGACGAACATGTTCTGTTGACCGAGGTCTTTCAGCGGCAGGGTTATACGACCGCCTCGGTCGGGAAGTGGCACCTCGGGAAAGATCCCACGGCGCAGGGAGTCGAGATCAATATCGCGGGAACGCAAGGAGGCAGCCCCGGGAGAGGCGGCTACTTCAGCCCCTACCACAACCCGAACTTGCCCGACGGACCCGAAGGCGAGTATCTCACCGACCGCATGGGTGCTGAAGCGGTCCGGATCATCAAGAAACACAAGGACGAACCCTTCTTTCTCTACCTGCCCTTCTTCTCGGTGCACACGCCGATCCAGGGGAAACCCGAGCTGGTCGCCAAATACGCCGACCGCGACGACGTGCACCCGGAATACGCCGCCATGGTCGAAAGCCTCGACCAAAACGTCGGCCGTGTGCTGGATACGCTCGACCGGCTCAAGCTCGCCGATAACACGATCGTCGTCTTCACCTCCGACAACGGCGGCATCCGTGACTTTTCGCCGCAGGATCCTTACCGAGCCGGCAAAGGATCCTACTACGAGGGCGGAGTCCGCGTGCCATTAACCGTTCGCTGGCCGGGTGTGGTGGCACCGGGCACGACGTCGGATGTCCCGGTCACCGGTCTCGATTTTTATCCCACCTATCTCGATATCCTGGGCCTCGATGCGGGCAAACCGCTCGACGGAGAAAGTCTGCTTGGCCTGCTCAAGGGAGCAAACACGCTCAACAAGCGACCGCTCGTCTGGCACTTCCCGATCTACCTGCAGGCCTACAACCCAGAGACGGACGACGGGCGGGACCCCTTGTTCCGCACCCGGCCCGGATCGACCCTACGCTATGGCAAATGGAAGCTGCATCACTACTTCGAGGACATGGCCTACGAACTCTACGATCTCGAAGCAGACATCGGCGAGCAGAAGAACCTTGCGGATAAGATGCCCGAAAAACTAGCCGAACTGACCGCCATGCTCGAGCGCTGGCGTGAAACCTACAACGCGCCGGTGCCGACGCAACCGAACCCTATCTGGTCTCAAAATACGCTCTAGCATATACCAAATCCAAGGATGCATTCGATTTTAAATAGACTGTTTTTCATTTCGCTTTTTGCGTTGTTCACTGGCTGTCAATCTTCCCGAAATTTGAAGGATGGAGAGACTGTGATCCTCCTCGCCGACCTCTTGGACTCGCCCCTTGAAGGCGTCAGCTTCTCCGGCGAGCCGCAGCGTATCGTCGACCCCAAGGTCGGTCCGGCCGTGCTCTTCGACGGCGTGAACGATGCTATTTTCGTGGAGCAAAATCCGCTGGCGGGCCTGACGGAATTTACGGTCGAGATTATCTTTCGCCCCGATGCCGGCGGGTCGGACGAGCCGCGGTTTTTCCACGTTGGCACGGTCAGTAAGGATCGCATGATGGTCGAGACCCGGAACGCGGAAGGCACCTGGGCGCTGGACAGCTTCTTCCGTCACGGCGAGGACTACCTCGTCTTGCTCGATAACGACAAGCGCCACCCGCTGGGCGAATGGGCGCATCTCGCCATCGTGATGAACGACGGCGTGGTGCGGAATTATGTGAACGGGCAACTCGAACTGGAGGGCGAACTGGAATTTCAGCCCATCGATAGCGGCGGCATGTCCATCGGCGTGCGCATGAACAAAGTGCACTGGTTCAAAGGCGCGATCCACTCGATTCGGATAAAGCCGAGAACTCTGGCACCTTCAGCCTTTACCCTACGTTGAAAGGCTGGCTTGTTTAATTTTTCGCACTAGATAGTATTTATTATGAGATTACGATTATTCCTTCTTCCTGCTTTGCTGGCGTCCTTTGTGACCTTGTCCGGATGTTCGAATGGTGACGCCGCTTCGGATAACGAAGTGATCCGCTTCACCAGCGCGCCGGATATCTTCAACTGGAACATTAGTAATCCGCAGCCCGGGTGGGAAGATGCGCTCGACTGGTATTTCACCCGTCTGAAAACGGAGGGCCCCGACTTTCATCTCAACGCCGGGGACATCATGGATGCTCGTTGGTGGGACAACCCGAAGCAGGTCCGGATCAAAACCGAGGAGTATTGGGGCGGCTTTCTCAAACGCTACGAGAAATACGGCCTGAATATATATGTCGCTCCCGGCGACCATGAATACGGCGATGATGGCGGCCTGAAGCGAGACCACATTGCGCGGGCGTTCGGTGAAGAATTTACCCGCCAAATGGGCATGCCCGAAAACGGGCCAGAGGAGCACCTGGGACGGGCATTTTGGGCACGGCATGGCGATTTGCTCGTCGTCACACTCGACACCTTTGTGGATCGTGGCGAAGGCGTGCCCTTTGGCTATACGGTAGGCGAAGCCCAGCTCGAATGGGTGGATCGAGTTCTTTCTGATCACGCCGATGCGAACTATGTGATCGTGCAAGGGCACCTCCCGATTGTTGGGCCGGTGAACAGCAAAAATTCAAGTGCGAGCATGTTGGAGGAGGGGACTGACTCCGACCTATGGAAGACGATGGTGAAACACGGCGTCGATGTTTACCTCTGCGGGGAGCACCACCGCATTACAGTCCATCAGCAGGACGGCATTTGGCAGATTGTGCACGGGGCACTTTGGGGCACGCAGACGGATGTGAATTATCTCCGGGGGCTTCTCTCATCAAACAAGCTGACGCTCGAACTTCTTGAGTTCGATGTCGAATACGACGGGGGCTACATCGGCGATCACCCGCACCGAAGTCCCAAGAACAAACCGCGTGAGGTCGTCCGTATCTCAGATGGAACTTTAAAAGAAGGTCCGCGTTTGAGTGGTCGTCTGGTACTGGAGAAGTCCTCGGGTACAACGACGGTCAAAGAGGCGACCGGTTGGTTTGACCTCAGGTAATTGAAAGTAAATGATCAACATTTGAGGATGCCCTGGGTTGGGACAACTTTGTTTAACAGTGATCATCTAAAAGCCGTAACTCGATAATGCGTAGCAAACAGATTATAAGTTCTCTTGTTTCATTTGCACTCGTCGCTTCGACGGCTTGGTCGATGGCTAAACTGCCGATGTCTTTGGAGAGGAAGGCCGACCGCCCCCCCAATTTGATCTGGGTCATGGCCGACGACCTCGGGTGGGGCGAATTAGGCAGCTACGGTCAGGATGTGATCATGACCCCGGAACTCGACCGTATGGCCGACGAAGGCCTGCGCTTTACGCAGTATTATGCCGGAGCGACTGTCTGTGCTCCCTCGCGCTCGGTCCTCATCACCGGTCAGCATCACGGTCGCACGCGTGTGCGTGGCAATGCCGGTCGCAAACAAAGCCTGGCGATTCAAGCGCTTCAACCGGGCGACCCCAGTGTGGCGTCCGTTTTAAAGGAAGCTGGCTATCGCACGGCTTTGGTGGGCAAGTGGGGACTCGGTGATGTGGGTGAGGCCGAGATGGGGCTGCCCTCCAAACACGGTTTCGATGAATTCTTCGGTTACCTCAATCAGCGCCATGCTCACAACCACTTCACCGATTTTCTTTGGCGCAATGATGAGAAAATTCAGCTGCCCAATACGGTCGTTCCGGTCGGCGGTGACAGCGGTGCTGGCTACTCGACGGATCAGGTTTTGTTTGCCGGCGACCTTTTTGCCAATGAAGCCCTGAAATTTATATCCAAAAATCAGGACCACCCCTTTTTCCTCTACTGGAGCATGGTAATACCTCATGCCAACAACGAGCGCACCCGCGAACTCGGTGACGGGGCCAACGTGCCGGATTACGGGCCTTACGAAACGAAGGACTGGCCGAATCCGGATAAGGGACAGGCGGCCATGATAACTCGCATGGACAGCTATGTCGGGCGACTCATGGATCACCTGAAGCTCCTGGGGATCGAGGACAATACACTGGTCATTTTCACCAGCGACAACGGCCCGCACGACGAGAGTAACCATAATCTTGATCGCTTCGATCCCAACGGCCCTTACTCCGGTAAGAAGCGTGATTTGACTGACGGGGGAATTCGCGTGCCCTTCATTGCCTGGTGGCCCGGCACCGTAAAGCCGGGTGTGACGGACCACGCCGGTTACTTCGCTGACTGGTTGCCGACCGCTGCCGACTTGGCGGGCGTGGCGGTTGAAAGTGAGACGGACGGGATCAGCATCGCGCCGCTGCTCACTGGACAGCCCAAAAAGCAAAAAACGCACGACTTTATGTATTGGGAGTTTCCGCACTGGAAAGGCTTCAGGCAGGCCGCACTTTACGAGGGTCGCTGGAAAGGTCATCGCCGAGGCGGGCCTGATGCCCCGGTCAAACTCTACGATGTGGATAACGATCCCGCGGAAGAAAACGAAGTTTCCGACAAATATCCTGAGATCGCAGAAAAAATCGGCAGGTATCTCAAAACTGCGCGCAAGCCAGCAGAAAACTGGCCCGCGAAATGGTAGATCGAGATATTCCCGGTGGTCCCGCAAAGCGCGACCGGACTCGTCTTGCCCCTCATCGTAAAGCCAAGACTGTACAATATAGACGGCAAGCCGGATCCATTGGGCGCTTACTAAGTCTTTCGGTTGATTGATAATTATTATATTGAATCGGTTTTCAGACCCGGGCATAAGAGCAGGCATGCAATTCTTACCGATTTCCCTGGTCTGTCTGGGGGCTTTGCTCTTAATGGCCTGCCAGACGCAGAAAGCCGGTTTGCACGAAAAGCCGAAGCCGGATGCTCATATCCTTTTTGAGGATTCGATGGCCGATAACTGGGAGGAAAACTGGTTTCTTGATGGAAAACGGGCCACTCTCGAGCATCGGGAAGGAGGTTTGGCTTTCATTACTACGACCAGCGTAGTCGATAAACGCGTGGACCGGCTCCCCTTCGATGCCCACCATGCGATTCTCTGGACACGCCAAGAATTCGAAGGGGATATTCGTATCACCTATACCTACACAAGGCTGCCAGGCTGCAGTTGGCAGAAACTGATCTATGTTCAAGCCCAAGGCATTGGGGAAAATCCTTACGTTGAAGATATCTATGCCTGGCGGCGGCTCAGGGATATCGCTAGTATGGATAAGTATTTTAAATATATGGATTTGATCGCCCTGAGCCTGCGGGATCAAATCCGTTGTAAACGCTACCCCTGGATGGACATGAATGGCAACGATTTAGACAACGAATTTAAACCCCGGGGAGAAAACAAAGGTCTGCCGGACGGGCTTCCGCTGGATGTTGTGGTGGAAAAGCGCGAGAAATCAATCATGCTTCGTATCACTGATACGGTGACCGGAGAACCGGTTGTCGACCATACCTGGGATCTCACGGATGAGCAGGTAAACAAAAACCGAGAGCCTGTCTACATCGACAAAGGGCGGATCGGGATGCGCCAAATGGGTGGTCACAAAATGCTCCTGCGTAATTTCAAAGTCGAACGTCTTTAAAAACATGTCTTGCATATCCAATTACTCTGATCGGCTATTGTTGTTAGCCGCATTTCTTTTTCCGGTTCTGCTTTTTGCGGAGCGCCCCAACGTGCTTTTTATTGCCGTCGATGATCTACGCCCGGAGTTGGGGATTTACGGCTCGCGGGCCGTCACGCCGAATATTGACCGACTCGCGGAGTCCGGCCTCCAATTCAATCGCGCCTATTGTAACCAAGCGGTCTGCGGAGCCTCGCGCCTATCGCTCATGACCGGCCTGTACCCGGAGTATACTCAAGAGCGTAGCTTTCACGTTCGTGATTGGCGTCAACGCCACCCCGATCTCGTGACGATGAACCAGTTATTCAAACGAAACGGCTACGCTACGGTCGGGGTGGGGAAGATCTACCACGCTTGGGATGGCGCGGACACCGACCTCGACAACTGGGACCACTGGGTGCCTACGCAAGGCTCGAAATATGCCGACCCGGAAACAGTTGAACTGGGCAAGCAACAGGCAGCAGCCTTTGGCAAGGAGTTTAAACGCGGGCCTACAACAGAGGCAGGCAAAGCGGATGATGCGGCGGACCGATATTTTGACGGATTTCGTGTCGCTGCAGGTGTGCGCCAGCTCGGGAAGCTTGCTGGCGGGGACCAACCTTTCTTCCTGGCGGTGGGTTTCAGTAAGCCCCACCTGCCCTTCACGGCACCGGATGAGTTCTGGGATCTTTACGAACGGGATAGCTTTTCCATGCCTGATAATCTGGGAATCCCTCCCGGTTATCCCGAACATGCCGCGAATCAGCGCGCAGGCGAAATGCGGTACTACTCGGATGTGCCGCCCGCTTCAGACGGTAGCCCTGAGCCGAACCCGAAGGAGTTTTCCGAGGCAATGAACAAACGTTTGATCCATGGCTACCATGCCAGCGTAAGCTATACGGATTACAATGTTGGTAAGTTGCTGGACGCGCTTAAGGAGAGTGGGGCTGCTGAGAATACCATCGTCGTGCTGTGGGGCGATCATGGTTGGAAACTCGGTGACCACTCCTCTTGGTGTAAGCATACAAACTTCGAGTGCGACACGCGGGTGCCTCTGATCGTGGCGTGCCCGAAGCTCGGCACGGCTCGGGGCAAGACGAATGCTATTGTCGAACTGATTGATCTTTATCCGACTCTGGCTGAGCTCTGCGGTCTGCAGGCTCCGGCTCATTTGCAGGGCAAGTCGCTCGTGCCGATTCTGGAAAACCCCCGGTCGGCGCATCGGCGTTTCGCTTATTCTTCTTACCCGCGGCGTCCGCATGACGATATTATCGGGCATTCGATTCGTAGTGCGCGCTATCGTTACACCGAATGGTGGGATGCGGAAACGGACGAGGTGCTGGATCGTGTATTGACAGATCTGATACAAGACCCCGGCGAGACGACGAACGCGCTGCCGCAAAAGGGGGAGTTGGCGGACAAGTTTTCCGACAGTCTTAAGGTCATCGTGAAGCAGGCCCGCACTTTGCCGCACAAACACACGGATGATGGAGCTGACCTATGCTGCCCCTGAAAGCCGCAGGAATGTAGAAAAATAATTTCATGAATAAACAAAAACTACTCATTGCGCTCACCGAGGACGAAAAGAAGGACTTCCTGCCGCCGAAGGTTCTGGAAAAGCTTGAAGCCCTGCCTTTGGAAATCGAATGGCTGGCATTGCCGCTCGAATCGACGGAGGAATGGCCCGGCATCCTCGCCGATAAAAAGCCCGATGCCCTGATGGCGGCCTGGGCCTGCCCGCGCCTGCCGGATGATTTGGCGGTCGGGGAAGGCGGCTTACAATACGTCAGCTATCTCGCCGGCAGCATCCGCAAGCTGGTGCCGCGCGAGCTATTGGTCCAGGGCCTGCAGGTGACAAACTGGGGCAACTCCATCAGTCGGACCATCTCGGAGTGCGCACTTCTGCTCACGCTTTCGGCCATGCGCCGCGCGTCCTACTGGTCGGTGGCCATGCACCGTGACGGTGGCTGGAAGCAGGGACTGCAAACGGTGACACAAAGCCTCTTCGAGCGGCGTGTCGGCATCCACGGTTTTGGCAACATCGCTCAGCAGATGGTGCCGCTCTTTAAACCTTTTGGCGTCGAAATCTCCGCTTTCTCACCGTCCGTTCCGGATGCAATTTTTGAAGAACTTGGCGTGGCCCGTTGCAACTCGCTGGAAGCTCTCTTCTCGCAGAACGATGTCATCATCGAACTGGCGGCCTACCACGAGCGGAACCACCACATCGTCACCGAGGACTTGCTTCGTTCCATCCCGTCGGGTGGCGCCTTTATCAATATCGGCCGCGGTGCGGTGGTGGACGAGGCCGCCATGATCCGGGTGGCTAAAGACCGGCCCGATGACCTCCAGTTCGCCCTGGATGTCTATGAGAAGGAGCCGCTGGCTCAGGACTCTCCACTGCGTGGTCTGTCCAACGTGGCGCTGCTCCCGCACATCGCCGGCCCGACCAAGGACCGCCGCTGCGACAGCACGCTGATCGCCCTCGAAAACCTCGCGCGCCTCGCCGAAGGCAAAGCTATCGAGGCTGCTATTACCCCCGAGCAATTCGACCGGGCCACTTGATGGCTGTTCGAGTTCCAGAACGTTTCCAGTATTATTGCCAGTCCTATTCATGTAAAGGAAATGACCTGAACGCACTTTTATGAAAGTCCTTAATAATCTCCTCCCGGCCTTCATGGCCCTCTCGCTCACAGCCTGCGCGTCCAGTGAGCCGGCCGCCAAGTCATCCGAGCAACTGGCCTTTGAGCAGGCGGATCAGCGTGACTGGGCGAGTGTCTTTACCGATCTCTGCACCGGTGACTGGACCGAGCAGTGGTTCCTCGACGGTGAGGTCGGCACCGTCACCACCAACAAGAATGGCATGAAACTGCAGGCGGGCCCCGAGTGGAAGAATGACGCCCACCACATGGTGCTCTGGACCAAGGAATCTTTTGAAGGGGATTTGAAGATCGAATATGATTTTACCCGGACCGAGACGGATGGGTGGGGCGTCATCATCATTTACATCCAGGCCACTGGCAGTGGGGCCGAGGGATTCCCAAAGGACATCACCGAATGGAACGACTATCGGCGCGTGCCCAAGATGAGTAAATACTTTCGGGGCATGAACACCTACCACATCAGTTACGCCACCAGCTATATTCGGGGACGCCGCTACATGCCGCTGACCGGTCGCATGAACGGCCACTCTGAGATGGTCCCCGATTACACCGAGAACCAGGGGCCGGAGAATATCTTTGAACCCGGTGTGACCTACCGCATGACCATCATCAAAACGGACCGGGTGATTTATATAAAGGCGGCCAGTGAGCACCAGACGCGTTATTTCAAACTGACCAACGAGAAATACCCCATTATTACAGAAGGCCGCATCGGCTTGCGACACATGTATACCCGGGCGGCCCGCTATAAAAACTTTTCGGTCAGTGTGCCTAAATAACCAGAGCCAATTTTACTTGATGCCAAAAATCAATTCAACCACCCGTTCCGCTTGAGACCACGGAGGCACGGAGAAAATACTCCGTGTACTCTGTGATCTCCAACGGCCCCGCCCCGCGGAGAGTGGGTGGTATCAATCCTATTATAGGTTATGAAAACCAGTCTTTTTTTCGGTAAACCCTGCTGTCAGGCTTGGTATCACATTTCAAGGTGGCGTGTCCGCTCGACGGACGCTCCGACCCAGTGCGAATCAGACCTGCCAGGCGCTCGCAAGCGAGCACGCCACGAGCGATGGCTTCTCTCTAAGCTTATTGGCACATCCCTTGGGGGTATCCTCTTGCTGGCTTCTGTCGGCACTGCTGCACCCGCTTCGGCTGCCTACCAACGGCCTAATATTCTCTTTCTGTGCATTGACGATCTCGCCCCACAGCTTGGGGCTTACGGGGCAGCGCAGGTCAAGAGCCCGCATATGGACCGGTTGGCGGAAGCGGGGCTGCGCTTTGACCGGGCCTACTGTCAGGTCCCCGTCTGCGGGGCCTCCCGGGTCAGCCTGATGACCGGCATGCTGCCCACTTCGGAGCGTTTTACCAACTACCGCAGCAAGGCGGACGAGGATGTGCCCCATGCGCCGACCCTGCCCGAGGTCTTTCGCAAGGCGGGCTATACCACCATTTCCAATGGCAAAGTCTTCCATTCCCAGTCTGACACCGCCGAGCGCAGTTGGAGCGAACCGCCCTGGCGGCCGGAAGGCTGGCGCTCCCGCACGCCCGCTATGGAGTCGACCATGGCCCGGCTTTCCGAGCGGGGGCGTGGCTTGATTTACGAAATCGGGGAGGTGCCGGATTCGGAATATACGGACGGGCGGATCGCGGCCCGCACGATCGAAGACCTGCAGCGCCTCAAGGACGCGGGTGAACCGTTCATGCTCTTCTGTGGCTTTTATCGACCCCACCTCCCGTTCTACGCCCCGAAAAAGTATTGGGACCTCTACGACCGCGAGTCCATCGAA
Organism: Coraliomargarita sinensis; assembly: GCF_003185655.1. NCBI lineage: Bacteria > Pseudomonadati > Verrucomicrobiota > Opitutia > Puniceicoccales > Coraliomargaritaceae > Coraliomargarita > Coraliomargarita sinensis. The sequence goes on from NZ_QHJQ01000008.1 coordinate 63,737, forward strand.
CTGGCTGACAACCGCTATTTCCCGCGCGGTGCGCCCCACGGCGACCTCCGCGGAAGTGAGGAATTCTGGGCCTACCATCACGGCGACTACGATGTCGGCTCGGATGCCTTCCACCGCATGATGCGGCACGGTTATCTGGCCAGCGTCAGCTATGTCGACCAACTGGTCGGCAATGTCATGGCCGAGTTGGAGCGACTGGGGCTGCGCCAGAACACCATCATCGTTCTTTGGGGCGACCACGGCTTCCACCTGGGCGAGCATGACTTCTGGGGGAAGCACAACACCATGCACCTATCGACGCGCGTACCGCTCATCCTCTCCCTGCCCAATAAGCAATTGACCAGCACTTCGGCGCTGGTCGAGTCCTCGGATCTCTTCCCCACGCTCTGCGAACTGGCGGGGGTCGCGATCCCGGATACCGTGCAGGGCAAGAGCCTGGTGCCCCTGCTGAAGAATCCCGGGCAGAACTTCCGGGAAGCCGCCTACAGCCGCTTTGGAGTGGAACGTCCCGGCCTCGCCGTGATCACCGAGCGCTACAACTACACCTGGTATGCCAAAAGCGGGGCGGAGATGCTTTACGATCTGGAAAAGGATCCGGGTGAGAATCGCAATGTGGCGGGCGATCCAGCTTATGCCGAGGCTTTGAAGGAAATGCGTGCCTTATTGGTCAAGCGGCGGGCCGAGGCGGGAGGGCCGCAGCAGGGGGCACCGAAAGAAGGCAAGTAAGGGGCTATTATTTTCTTTAACGAGCTAATCGTTGGCTTTCTGCACGACAGCACCAGCTCGGGACGAAAGCTCCGGATCCTTAACGTCGTGGACGACTACACCCGGGAAGCTCTCTGGATGGAAGTCTCCACCTCCATTAGCGGCCAGCATGTCACCCGTGTGGCTGGACCGGCTTATCGAACTACGGGGCAAACCAAAGAACCTACTCACCGACAATGGACCCGAGTTCGCGGGAACCGCACTCGATGCCTGGACCTACGAAAGGAAAATCAACCATCAGTTTATCCAGCCGGGTAAACCTAACCAGAACGCCTATGTCGAAAGCTTCAACGGCAAGGTCCGCGACGAGTGCTTGAACGAGCACTGGTGGCGTAATATCGACCATGTCCAAAACAAGATCGAACGCTGGAGGGAGGATTACAATCAGGTCCGTCCTCACAGCTCACTGAACAACCAAACGCCTGCGGCCTTCGCGGAAAAATCGCGCGCCCCCCCCCCTAGGGGGGCAAGGAGGCACGAACAGGCTTGCAACCACACAACCACAACTAGAACCTAAACCATCAGTTCTCTCATTTTAGCCGGGACTAACTTGGGGGGCAGGTCGCCCGAGAATTATGAATCGGACGGTGAGGACAGAAGTGCTGTCCTGAAGGGCCAGCATGTGCAACGTTCCAAGCCGATCTTCTGGTATTGGCCCAATGCCAGCGATGGCACCAACTGGGCCTATGCGGCGGTCCGTTCCGGTCCCTGGAAGTTGCTCCGGGATGCCTCCGGCGACCGGATTGAGTTGTACGACGTAGCCGAAGACCGTGCGGAAAGAAATAATTTGGCGGCTGAAAATCCGGAGAAGGTGGAAGCCTTGCGAGAGCGGCTGTCTGAGTGGCTTTCGGAATTGCCTGAGCGGCCGAATCCGGATTGTTTCTCCAATCTGCGTGAGCGTTAAAACTTATATCTAATTCGCATGATGCAAAATAGTCTTCGACTTCGTCTAATTTTCGTTTTCGCCTTTGCTGCTCTCGCCACGTATCCATCCGTCCACGCCGAGAGTATGGACGAGATGTGGGGCGAGCAGGTCGCCAAGCTTAAGGCCTCCGACGGTGTGCGCGGTCAGTTGTTCGAGCAGGGTAACTACGCCATGTTTATCCATTGGGGGCTCTACTCTCAGATCGCGAACAAATATCAGGGCGAAACTTATTACGGGATCGGGGAGTGGATCATGCATCCGCGTATGGCCGATATCCCGGTCGAGGATTATAAGACGGTTGCCCGGGACTTTAATCCGGTGCATTTCGATGCCGATGCCATCGCGCAGTTGGCGGTGGATGCCGGGATGAAGTACATCGTGATTACCTCGAAGCATCACGACGGCTTCGCCATGTATGACTCGGAGGTCAACGATTTCAACATTGTGGATGCCACGCCTTATGGACGCGACCCGATGAAGGAACTCGCCGAGGCCTGTGCCAAACACGGACTGGGCCTCGGTTTTTACTACTCTCACAATCAGGATTGGACCTTTCCCGGCGGGACCCGTGGACCGGCCATCACCGAAGGCGGTGAAGCCGCTGATTTTACTTACTACTACGAGAACAAGTGCCGGCCCCAGGTGGAGGAGATCACCACGAAGTACGGACCGATTGAAATTGTCTGGTTCGATACGCCCGGACGGATTCCCAAGGATTACGTGGAAGAACTCGTCGCCATTGTCCGCAAAAACCAGCCCGGTGCGCTGGTTTCCGGTCGCGCCGGATACGGGCTCGGGGATTACAAATCCCATGGCGACATGGAGGTGCCCCATGGCAATGTCGACGGGCTATGGGAAACCGTCGATACGACCAACGACTCATGGTCCTATGCCTGGTATGATACCAACTGGAAAACGCCCAAACAGATTATCGAGCGACTCGTAGCCACGGTTGCTCGTGGTGGCACCTACATGCTGAACATCGGTCCTCGCGGTGACGGTACCGTGCCGGTGGAGGCACAGCTCGCTCTCCGTAAGTCGGGGGAGTGGATCCGGCGCTACCCCTTCGTGGTCTATGGGACGGGTGCTTCCCCCTGGGGCCACGCTCTGCCGTGGGGCGATGTCACGGTGAAGGACAACCGCCTCTATCTTTCGGTCTTTAATTTGCCGGATGAGCGGACGATATATTTGCCCGGACTGAAGACCGAGCTCGAGTCCGTCACCCTAATCGATGGCGGAGAGAAGATCCCGCTCCCTTACAGCATGGTGGAGCGCTGGACCCGGATTCAGCTTCCGCCAAAGCTAAAAGAAGCTCTAGTCCCGGTGATCGAAGTCGAACTCTCGGCGGCGCCTGAAGTGGATTCCACTTGGGGCCTCGACCCGTCGGTCGAAACGACCCTATTGGTTGAATTTGCCGATGTTGAGCGCGCCCGGAAATCGAAAAAGGGCTGGATGGAAAAGTTCGGGGAGTGGAAACATGTCGTTAGGGCACATGAATGGGAAAAAGGTGGTCAAGCCTTCTGGGACGTGGACGTGCTCGAGCCCGGTTATTATCAGGTGGCACTGACTTATTCCGGTGAAGGACGCCTCGTCTGGAAAGTCGGAGTGGCAGATGGCGAAGCAATCCAGAACGAGCAGAATTCGTCACACAACTATCAGCAATTTCCCATTGGCTGGATTGAGTTTCCTGAAACGGGTCGTTACACGATTCACGTGTCCTGCATCGAGGGAGACCTTGAGAAGGCCAGTTTGAAGTCAGTCCATTTCACGAAGGTGGATCTTTAACTTTCGCTTACTGGCCTGCGTCCTTCATCCAGTCCAGCTGGCGCCAATCGTTGGCGGTGTCATTGGGCTGCGGTTCGCCTGGCGTGCTGCGGCCGTTGACTACGATCTGTGTGCCGATTTCGGTCAATTGCTCGATGATTTCCGGGTGCTTCTCGTAGAGGTTATTGGATTCTTCCGGGTCGTTCACCATGTTGTAGAGCTGGTATTTGGGCAGGCCCATTGCGAGCGCCTGCTTGTCCTTGGGTTCAGCCCAGCCGCCCGAACCGGCGCTGAAACAGAGTTTCCACTCTTTGGTGCGCACGGCGAAGGTCCCGTTCACCGAATGATTAATGATGGCCTGGTGTTTGGTCGAAGGGTCCTCTTCTTGTCCTGTCAACGTGGCGTAGAAACTGACGCTGTCCTCCGCTTCATCCGGGGCGAAGTCTGCGCCGACAATGTCCGCCATCGTGGCCACGATATCGCCGAGCAGGGTAAGCCGGTCGCTGCGGGTACCGGGCTCAACTTTCGCGGGCCAGCGGACGATATGGGGCACACGGTGTCCGCCTTCCCATATGTCGGCTTTGGCTCCGCGGAAGATGCCGTTGGCCTGATGGCCATGCGCTTCCAAAGTTTTAAAGTCGGCCCGGGGCGAGCAGCCGTTATCCGAAGTAAAGACCACGATGGTGTTCCCGGTGATGCCTCGGGCATCGAGCGCATCCAGGATTTTTCCGACCCCGGCATCGGTCTGCATGACAAAATCAACGTAGTTGTTGATGCCGCTTTTGCCATCCCATTCTCCGGTCGGAAGAATGGGGGTGTGGGGGCTGGTCAGCGGAACGTAGAGGGCAAAGGGTTTTTCGCCGTCCCAGTCTTGAATGTAGGCCGCACTCCGGTCACAGAATTCGTCGAGGGTGGTGAAGGGGTCGAAGTTGTCCGCGATCGGACCGGTGCGGAATACGCAATCGATCCCCAGGTCTTTTTTGCTTTTTACACTGACATTGGTGGAGGTGTAGCGGTTGTTCTCGATATAGACATAGGGTGGAAAATCCAGCGAGGCGCCATGTCCCCAGAAGTAGTCGAAGCCGTTGCTGGTCGGCGTGCGCCCGATCGGCCTGGACCAGTCGATGGCCTTGCCCCGGCCGGCCTCATCCACGAAGGGCAAGTCCATACCGAGGTGCCACTTGCCGATCATGGCGGTTTGGTAGCCGTGATCGCGAAGCAGGGAAGCAAAGGTCAGGCGGTCCTCGTCGATGAGGGGCGGTCCGTAGCCGTTCAGCACGCCACTCTTGAGATCTGTCCGCCAATTGTAGCGCCCCGTCAGCACGTTGTAGCGGGTGGGGGTGCAGACGGAGGAGGTCGTGTGGGCGTCGGTAAACATCATCCCCTCATCGGCCAGACGGTCGATATTCGGGGTGGCAATTTTACCCTCCGGGTTGAATGCGCTGACGTCACCGTAGCCGAGGTCGTCACAGATGATGTAAACCAGGTTCGGCTTAGTGGTTTTCTCGAAAGTGGTGGATTGGCAACCGGTGCCGAAGGCAAGGAAGCAGGCAAGGACAAGGCAGATTGGAAACTTTATCATAACTAAGGTCTAATAGGGACGGATAAAGTTTGGTTTGCGAATGGTTTTTCCGGGCTATTGGTAAATTTTCATCAAACCAGCGACCGGATGTGTGATGTTGCATTCAAATAAGTAACTGTTGTTCAGAAGGCATGCTCTTGTCGTTTGAATCATCTACGGGAGGGCCCGGCTCCGTCCGGGCAGCGAACTTGCAATCGGTATCGTCAAATGCCTACGCGGTCCAGACAGAGCTGGACCCTCCGATTTTGAGGCCAAACTATGCCAATGCGGTATAAGCTCGAAAGAGAGTTTTAAGACCGCTCTTGGGTTGGCGAACTAGCCCTCCTTGATCAGATACGGTCCCCATCCCTTTTCGAAGAACTCGCGTTCGACTTCCGGTGTAAGGTCCACCGGTAGGGCGCTGATTTTAAAGCTCCCGTTCTCGTAGCTCACCACCAGTTTCTCCTGCTTGTCTTTGGGTTGTTCCTCGATGAAACGGAAACGGCTGAGGTCTTCGCTATGGGCTTCCGGGCACTGTGTGCCGTCGTCCGAGCAGATGGCGCGGGCCCCGCGGCTGCCGCCCCCGTTGGCGATGTAATGATCGAGTGCGGTCAGGACCGCTTCGGAGACGTAGGCCATGTGTTTCCAGCGAAAGGCATTGCCCACCATTGAGGCCGAACGGACCTGAAAGCCCTCGGCTTCAATTTTGCGGCGCAGTTCGCGGGCGGCTTCCAGAGCGGCGTTCACTTCCGGCTCCGAGCAAATGATGCCAGCATAGTCGCTCATGCGGGCCTGGACCTCGGTCTTGACCTCTTTAGTGGTGAGGCCGGTGTCTTCGTGGGTATAGCTGTCGGCGTCGCTCAATGCGTCCGTAACTGCCTTCTCCATCATCGCCGGGTCGAAGCTGCGGTCGTTGTGGTTATTTTTAGCACGCTTGATGGCCACGGCGACCCGCTTGCCAAAAACCTGGCCGGCATTCAGCGCGGAGCCACCCGGACGGGTCACTCCGTGAGTGCCGGCGGCCTCACCGACGGCGTAGCAACCGTTCAGATTGGTGCGGCCCCAGTCGTCGATCAGGATGCCCCCGTTCATGTGTTGGTTGTTCATGGCGAACTCCAGTGGTTCTTTGCTCACATCGGTGCCGTGCATTTTGTAGAGTTCGATGGCCAGGGGGTTCATCCGGCGAAGACGGTCGATAGGCAAGTCGTAGAGGGCTTCGTTGTTTTCCAAATAGGCGCGCACATCGGGATCGAGGTTATCGAGGGAGAACTCTTCGCCCTCATTGACCGGTTCCGGATTGCGCAGGAAATCGAGGTAGACCTTACGACCGGCCTGACACTCCAGGAAAACGGCGAGGTCGAAGAGACTGGAGCGGTAGTCCAGCATACGCTGTGAGTGGAAGGGCCATTGGTAACCCTTTCGGAAGGTGTTGGAGACCATCTCGCGGGTCGTGCGGTAGTAGCGCTTGAGGAAGTTGATTTCCTCGCCGTCTTCGCCAACGGAGTAAACCCGCGGCATGACCTGTACATAGGTGCCGGATAGATTCCAGGGGAACTTGGTGCGCGGTGTGCCGATGCCGAACTGGCTCTCGGTCAGGTTGCACAGTTCGATGCCCGCTTCCAGGGCGATACCGAGGCCGCCGTGGCAGTGGTGCGGGTACACACTGTCGCGGTAAAGTTCGCCCGGCCCGCCGGTGGCGATAACGAGGTCTTCGCATTGTATATAGACCAGGCCGTATTCGTTACGGTCTTCCTCTCGGTGCAGGGCAATGACACCACACACCCGCTCTTTGCCCTCAACTGTTTCCTTGACGATACGGATGCCACTGCAACTGGGCAGGATGCGGACGCCCAGCGTGAGCGCTTCTTCAAAGAGGACTTTGACCATGAGCTTGGAAGTGCGCGGCCCGCAGCTGGTGGCACGGCCGGCTTCGTCGTGGTCGGTCTGGTAGCGGAGGATGGCTCCACGGTCATCGTGCGGGAGAGGCAGCCCCATGTATTGCAGACCGCCGATGGCATCGATCGAGCCGACTGCCTCGATGTAGGCGGTGGAGAAGTTCATGGCGCCACCCGAGCAGAGTCCCTCGGCATATTGAATGAAATTGTCGCCTTTGTAGTCGGTGCTGGCGGTGTAGAGGGTTTGCTTGTCCGAACCGGAGCAGGCGGAGGTCCCGGCGAACAGACCGGTGCTGGCCACCAACACGTCGACGCCGCGCCGCTTCAGCTCGACCACGGCCCGCATGCCGGCGGCACCGCTTCCGAGTACGAGCGCCTCGCAGCGGTAAACCGGAATGGTTCGCCCCGTGACTTCGATGGTTTCTCCGCTGGGGTCGATGCCGCGCACGGCCGGCATTTCAAAACGGGTCAATTTATCCAGAATTTCCTGGGGGACGGTGGCGAAGCTCTTTTGGCTCTCGTTTGGGCTGCTCGTTTTGTTGGATACTTTCATAACTTAAAAATTAAAGAGGATGGCGATGGCCAGGCACATGAGAAGGGCGCCCAGAAAGCGGAGAATATAGATACGGCGATGGTTGCCGCCCGAGCTGCGCTGGAACAAACGCACGGCCAAGGCGCCGAAGATAACGCTCCACATACCACGCGTGCTGTAGAGGACGTTGATTTCCGCCACATGCTGGTAGTGGCCGAGCGTGTAATTAAGAAGCAGGGCTTGCAGGCCCATCAAAAGGCAGCCCGCCATGATCCATGGCCAGGCCGCTTTCGGGATGGTTCGCAGCGGCTCGCGAAAGTAGGGGATCATGGCAAAGGAGAGCACTGCATTGGTCAGGATCGCGATAAAGAGAAAAACAGAGACACCGAAGTTGTCGGCGTAGAAACCGACCATCGTGTCCGAGCCGGCAAAAAAGAGCGAACTCAGTCCCGCCAGCGTGATGGAGATCCCGACACGTTCGGTTCCGTTGCCGGAAATACCGAGAAAACCGACCCCCAGCATGGCGACAAAAGCAGCCATAAACATGGGTAGACCGACTGCCTCGGTGCCGCAGACGACAGCGATCAGCACGGCAAAGACCGCCTTGGTGCCCATCATCGGGGTCTGTAGGCTGACATCGCCAATCCGGATGGCGGCAAATGTGAAGAGCTGGCCGTTAAAAAACAGCGCCCCGGTAAGGATAGGCTGATGGATGCTCGACCACGGGATCGTGCCCTCGTGCTTCAGTAGCAGAGTCGCAAAAATCGGAACGAAAACCAGATTGACGGCGAAAGAGAAGCGCAGGATGCCCGCTCCCCGGCTGAGCGCCTGTTTGGCGAAGACAGCCGCGACCGCGTAACCGATGGCCGCAAGGGTAGCGTTGATCTGAAAAGGCTCCATATTTAACTTAGCAAATAAATTATTTGACTTAATTTATCTTATAATCAAATAAAAAACGCATGTCAGCTGCTGACCTTACACTTGATTTCTCCGTAGTGCGCGATTTGCGTAAGCGTGAGGGCATGACTCTGGAAGAGGTATCCAGGAAGTCCGGCATTTCAATTGCGGGGCTGTCCAAGTTGGAGCGTAACCAGAACATGATCGAGTTGGACACGCTCTACCGCTTGGCCCGGGTCTTCAGTCTATCCGCCACCGATTTACTCAATTTGGCGGAGTCCTGCTCGGCCCGATGTAAAGATGCGGAAGTCTATCAGTCCGGGCCGTTTGATTTTGAAAAAGTCAGCTTCAAAGGGATCGATTGTTTTCATGCCAAAGCAGATAAAGGGGATGAACTTTCGAAGCCCGAGGCCCACGGAGATGAGTTTGAGATTTGCTGGCTGCTCAAGGGGGGCATTCGGATTACCCTGCCGCGTGAGGTCCATACCCTCGCGCCCGGTCAAGCGCTCAAGTTCGATGCCGCGCTCGCCCATAGTTACGAAATTCTCGAAGACAGTGAAATGACCATCATTCACATCGAAAAAACCCACCGCTTCTGATTCGCCATGCTTTACTCCGGTCTTTGCTCCATCACCTTTCGCCAACACTCCGTCGAGGAAGTGATCGCCCTCTGTCAACAAGCGGGAATTGAGGGCATCGAGTGGGGCGGCGATGTCCACGTGCCTCCGGGGGAGGCGGCTCTCGCCGCTTCGGTAAAGGCCAAGACAGAAGCCGCCGGTTTGAAGGTAAGTTCTTACGGTTCCTACAATAAATGTGATCGTGAGTCAGGCCCTATCAGCGAGGAATTGGAGTCAGCGGATGCCCTCGGTGCTCCCGTCATCCGGGTCTGGGCCGGGCGCAAAGCTTCGGCTGATGCCGGGGCCGACTACCGCGCCGAGGTCGTCGAGCATCTCAAGCGCGCGGTCGTGGCCGCCCGTGAACTGGACATCACCATCGCTCTGGAATATCATCGTAATACTCTGACGGATACACAGGCGTCCGCCCACCAACTGCTTCGCGAGGTCGGTCTTCCCGAACTTAAACTCTACTGGCAGCCCCGTACCAGCGAAGGGGACCGCGCCAGCAATCTTGCAGAGCTTGAGGCGGCGCTCCCGAAGCTCGCCCATATCCATTGCTTCCACTGGGGGATGGGTGGCTTCAAGGACCGCTATCCGTTGCTGGATGGTACCGGGGACTGGAAGGCTTACCTCGATGCTGTTCGTGGTTTGGAGGAAGACCGCTACGTCATTCTCGAGTTCGTCAAAGACGATTCGCCCGAGCAATTCCTTGAGGATACCAAGGTGTTGAACGCTTTATTGAAAAACGATCACTGACCAACTGATAACCGGAGAACCGACCACGTGAACGATTTATCCCGACTCGCTATTCATACCATGACCACCAAGCCGTGGGATTTACCTACGGCTTGCGCCAAATACTCGGCGGCCGGAGTGCCCGGTGTCGGGCTCTGGCGCGAGTGGCTGGAGGGCCGTCCGTTGGAAGAGAGTCGCAGGATGCTGGAGGATCATGGTTTAAGAGCCGTCTCACTCGTCCGCAGTGGCTTCTACCCTTATTTGAATGAGGCCGAGAAGCAGGCCGCCTGTGATGACAATATCAAGGCGCTGGATGAAGCCGCCGCAGTCGGGGCCCCTCAGGTCGTTCTTGTCTGCGGGGCCAAGCCGGAACTCAGCCTTCCCGAGAACCGTCGCCATATTACCGAGGGCATCGCCTCGCTGATCGATCATGCCGCAAGTGTCGGGGTGAAATTATCCATCGAGCCGCTGCACCCCATGTATGCCGACTGTCGCAGCGCGGTGAATACGGTCGGGCAGTGTAACGATATGATCGACCAGCTCGGCGACGAGTGGGTCGGTATCGCCGCCGATGTGTATCACATCTGGTGGGACCCACAGCTCGCGCAGGAGATCAAACGGGCCGGCAAGCGCATCATTGCCTTCCACGTCTGCGACTGGATGACACCGACCAAGGACTTTCTCACCGACCGTGGACTCATGGGCGAAGGCTGCATCGATAACCGCGGCATCCGCAGACTCGTGGAAAGCACCGGCTTCGACGGCCCGATTGAAGTGGAGGTGTTTTCGACCCGCCACTGGGCACGCGATCAGGACGCTTACCTTTCCGATATTATCGAGGCTTACAAAGAACATGTTTAGAACCACGGATTCACACAGATCAACGCGGATGGATAAAGCCATTTTGCAGTGATCATCGGTAGTCGTAATTAAACGACACACGACTCAACAACTCAACCACCCACCAAAACACTTATGAAAATACACAAAATCGGCATCATTATGAACGGCGTCACGGGGCGCATGGGGACCAACCAGCACCTGTTGCGCTCGATCGACGCGATCATTAAACAGGGCGGCGTCAAAGTCAGTCCGACCGAATTTATCATGCCCGACCCGATTCTGGTCGGACGTAACGAGATCAAGCTCAAGGCGCTGATCGAAAAGACCTCGGTCGAGAAGTGGACGACGGACCTCGACAGTGTGATGAACGATCCGGCCTATCCGATCTACTTCGATGCGCAGAGCACGCTCCGCCGCTTCGATGCGGTCAAGCAGGCTGCCGCGGCCGGGAAGCATGTCTATTGCGAGAAGCCGACCGCGATCAAGACGGAGGATGCCTACAAGCTCTACGAGATCTGCCGCGATGCCGGAGTGAAAAACGGGGTGGTACAGGACAAACTCTGGCTGCCCGGCATGATCAAGTTCAAGCGCCTGGTGGAAAACGATTTCTTCGGTGACATCATGTCGGTGCGTGGCGAGTTCGGCTACTGGGTTTTTGAGGGCCACACGGTACCGCCCCAGCGTCCCTCCTGGAACTATCGCAAGGAAGACGGTGGCGGCATGATCGTGGACATGCTGTGTCACTGGCGCTACGTCATCGATAACCTTTTCGGCCCGGTCAAGGGTGTCAGCTGCCTTGCGGCCACTCACATCCCCGAGCGTATCGACGAAGAGGGAAAGCCTTATAAGTGCACCGCCGACGATTCCGCCTACTCCACCTTCGAACTGGAGAACGGCGTGATCTGCCACTTCAATTCGTCCTGGAACGTCCGTGTGCGTCGTGATGACTTGCTCACCATGCAGGTCGATGGGACCAAGGGGTCGGCTGTGGTGGGGCTGCGTGATGTCTGGATCCAGCATTACGGGAATACGCCACGTCCGGTCTGGAATCCGGATATTGAACAACCAATCGATTTCTTCGACGGCTGGCAAAAGGTGCCGGAGCAAGAGACCTACGACAACGCGTTCAAGATCCAGTGGGAACTCTTCCTCCGCCACGTCGTGCTCGACGAGCCCTTCCGTTGGAACCTCCTCGAAGGCGCCAAGGGTGTGCAGCTCGCCGAATATGGGATCAAGAGTTCGGAAGAAAGGAAGTGGCTCGAATTGCCTGCCTTGGAGGTTTAGCTTGCGCAGTTTTCCAGTATCCGGTGGGTCAGTTTCCAGTTTCTCTAAACCGGCAAATGGATACTGGTAAACTGTAAGACGCTCGCGTCGACCCACCACTTAACGACTCAACAACTCAACCACATACAAAAATGAGTAAAACGAATGACAAACCCGTGGCTCTGATCACCGGCGGTAGTCGCGGCATCGGCTTCGGCTGTGCCTCACGGCTGGCCGAGCTTGGCTTCGACATTGCCATCAACGGCATGCGCGACGAGTCGGCCGTTGGCGAGCCGATCGAAAAACTGCAAGCGCTCGGCGCCGATGTGCTTTATTGTCAGGGCGACATCGGATCGAGTGACGCGCGGAGCGCGATGCTGGCCAAAATCAAGGACCACTTCGGAAAGCTCAATGTGTTGGTGAACAATGCCGGGGTGGCCCCGAAAGAACGGAAGGACTTGCTCGAGGCCAGCGAGGAAAGCTTCGACTATGTGATCGGTACCAATGTGAAGGGGCCTTACTTTCTCTCGCAGGCCGCGGCCAACTGGATGATTGAGCAAAAAGCCGCCGACAAGAATGCCTTTTTCGCCATCATTAACATCGGTTCCATTTCGGCCACCGTAGCTTCCGTGAATCGCGGGGAATACTGTGTGGCCAAATCCGGCATTGCCATGATGAGTGCGCTCTTCGCCGCCCGTCTGGGGGAGTATGATATCCCGGTGTATGAAGTACGGCCCGGCGTGACCAAGACGGATATGACCAGCGGGGTAAGCGACAAATACGACAAGCTGATCGAAGACGGGCTCTGCGTCACCAAGCGCTGGGGCTATCCGGAGGATGTGGGTAAAGCTGTCGGGGCTCTTGCCTCCGGCGAGTTCCCGTACTCCACCGGTCAGGTTATCATGGTCGACGGCGGGATGACATTGCCGCGGCTTTAGGATCTTTAGATCTCCCGCGAGCCGGTGTAGAGGCGCGTCACCCGTTTGGTGATCGAACAGAGGGTTTCCCAGGAGATGGTGCCAACGAGGTCGCTGAACTCGACCGTGGTAATTTCCTTGCCTCCGTTTTTGCCGATGAGGGTGGCGGTATCGCCAATGGCCGCCTCAGGGCAATCGGTGACATCGATAATGGTTTGATCCATCGTAACGCGTCCGAGGATGGGGCAGTGCTGTCCGTGGATCAGTACGCTGCCTTTGTTGCTGAGCTCGAAGGGAATGCCGTCGCCGTAGCCTGCTGTGAGTATCGCGATGCGGGAGTCGCGCTCGAGCGTGTAGCTGCGGGCGTAGCTGATATCGGTGTGGGCGGGCAGTTCTTTTACCAGGCCGATACGCGCGTGAAAGCTGAACACCGGTTCAACGCTGGCGGCACCGAGAGCGGATTTGGGGTAGGGGGCGATCCCGAATTGTAGGAGCCCGATGCGGACGGCGTTAAAGGGGCTGTCCTTGCTGAGGCTGTCGATGCCGGCGGAATTGTCCGCATGGATCAGCAGCTTACTGTAGTCGATGCTTTCGACGATCCGGATAAAGCGCTGTCGCTGTAGTTGGGTGAATTCGGGATCCGAGTCGGCACTGGAAAAGTGGGTGTAGAGGCCTTCCAGTTTTAAATGACTGTAGTCGGCAATCGATTTTAGGAAATCTTCGGCCTGTTCATGCCAAACACCGAGCCGGCCCATGCCGGTATCAATCTTCAGGTGTATCCGGACCTTTTGGTCGTGTTGTTTGCCGAGTTCATTGAGCCGCTCGCATTCACCGGCCGTGCTGACCGTGGCGATCAAATCGTGCGCCAGGACCTGGCTTTCCTCACCGGGAAGCAAGGGGCTTAAAAGAAGTATCGGCCAACCGCTGCCCATGTGCCGGATCTCGGCCGCCTCGGTGATGTTGGCTACGGCAAAATAATCGACGCCGCTCTGCATAAGGCGGCGCACCATTTGCGGCATACCATGTCCATAGGCATCGGCTTTGACCACGGCGACATAGCGCATGTGATCGGGCAGGGCATTCTGGATGCACTTCAGGTTTCGTTCAAAGGCCGCAAGGTCGATCTCAGCCCAACATCTCAAGGGTTGCTTCATGATGCGGTCTTGCTCGCGCTATTTTGATTTTCTGACTCCGTCGTGGCACGCCCGCCTTCGGATTGCTCCGGCGTGGCACGATGTCGTTGCGGTGTCCATTTTTGGAAGGTATTGATGCCGCTGTTGTAGAGTTCAATTGTGGAGCGTGGCTCAAACAGGCCTGAATGCTTCCAGAGTTTTGGAATGGTTTTCGGCTCGTAAGCGATTTCGACGGTATTGTCGGGCGCCTTCTGCCACCCTTTTCTCGCCGGTAAATGATAGACCGGACCCTCCCATTGAGAGAGCTCGCCCGCGTGAATGGGAGTCACCTCATTTAAGGTATTCGCTTCTACCTGCAGGCTGTTCCAGGTGTCTTTTTTCCAGTCCGAGATAAGTAGGGTGCTCTCCTTTATTTCTCCCTCACTCAATAACCGGGCCGCCACCAGCTTGAGGCTATTGTAAGAATACAACTGTGTCGTGCGGCCTTGTATGCGCCGCCAGGTTTCGATCGCCATGGCACAAAGGCGCAGGCCAAGCACCGAGCCGGGGCCTTCGCAGTAAATGTATGATTCGATAGCTTCAAGTTTCAGACCGGCGCTTTTCAATACCTCATCCACGGTGGTAAAGAGACTTTCCAGCGCCGGTTCATCCGCCGTTTTTGATGCCAGCCATTCGCCATCTTTTCCCAGAATGCCAGAGAAGAAGCACGAGCTACTGCCGTCGACGACGAGGGCAGGGTAGGCGGGTGCTTCAGTGTTTTCTTTCATTGCGGCAAAGAATCACTTTGGGGTGAGACTGGCAAGTGGTGAGTCATTTCTCACGGCTGCAATTCATTAATTGAGATGATTAGAGCTACTTATGTCAGCGCATGTAGTATTAGAAATGCTTGAATAATTACGTTATGAGTTTAGAAATACTTATTGAAAGTGTTAAAATGAATACAGCTAATATGAGCATGACAGACGCGAACGAAGCCGTCGCATCCGTGGCTTATCGCGCTTCCGAGGTGATCGCGATTTACCCCATTACCCCTTCTTCCGGCATGGCCGAGGTTTGTGACGAGTGGTCGGCCGGAGGAAAGAAAAATATCTGGTCGGATGTGCCGGATGTGATCCAGCTTCAATCCGAAGGAGGGGTGGCCGGGGCCCTCCATGGCGCCCTGCAGGCGGGTGCGCTCAGTACGACCTTTACAGCATCACAGGGTCTGCTCCTGATGATTCCGAACATGTATAAAATTGCCGGTGAGCTGACACCTTTTTGCATGCATGTGAGCGCGCGTGCGCTGGCCACGCATGCGCTATCCATTTTCGGCGACCATTCCGATGTCATGGCCTGTCGCCAAACCGGCTTTGCCATGTTGGCCTCGAACACGGTGCAGGAAGCACAGGATCTGGCCCTGATCTCGCATGCGGCCACGTTGAAGTCACGGGTGCCCTTTCTACACTTCTTTGATGGTTTTCGCACATCGCATGAAATCAACAAGATCGAGACGCTGGCGGATGAGGTGATCGAGGCGATGATCGACCCGGAAGCCATTGCCCGGGTCCGTGCCAATAGTCTGACTCCGGACCGGCCGACCATACGGGGTACGGCCCAAAATCCCGATGTCTTTTTCCAAGCCCGCGAAGCGGCGAACCCTTTTTACGCCTGTGTGGCCGATGTCGTGCAGGAGGAGATGGAAAAGTTCGCCGGGCTGACCGGCCGGCGGTACTCACTTTATGAATACGAGGGTCCGGAGGACGCAGAGGATTTGATCGTCATGATGGGCTCCGGTGCCGAGACTGCTGCGGAGACTGCGGCTTATTTGAATGCGGTGGGCCGGAAAACAGGCGTGCTCAAGATCCGTCTCTATCGCTCGCTCGATTTAAGGCGCTTTGTGGCGGCCCTGCCGAAATCGGTTCGCCGGATTGCGGTGCTCGACCGCTGCAAGGAGCCCGGTGCGCTGGGTGAACCGCTCTTCCTCGATGTCATGGCCAGCATCGAAGAGGCCCGACAAACCGGGCTGTTGCCGGATTCTTTTTGCCCGGTTGTGCTAGGCGGGCGCTACGGCCTCGGCTCGAAGGACTTTACCCCGGCGATGGCGAAAGCGGTTTATGAGGAATTGCATGCGCAGTCCCCCAAGCGGCGCTTTAGCGTGGGGATTGTCGATGATGTCAGCGGCCTGTCCCTGACGGTGGACGATAATTTCGATATTGAAGCGGACGATGTGATTCGTGCCGTCTTCTACGGGCTGGGCTCCGATGGTACAGTTGGGGCGAATAAGAACAGCGTGAAGATCATCGGCGAAGGCACGGATCATTACGCTCAGGGCTATTTTGTATACGATTCCAAGAAGTCCGGTGCGGTCACGATTTCGCACCTCCGCTTCGGTCCGGAGAAAATTCGGGCGCCCTACCTGATCAAGAACGCCGGCTTTGTCGGTTGTCACCAGGCGCAGTTTCTGGAGCAGTATGACGTGCTGGAGTCGGCGGCGCATGGAGGGGTCTTTCTACTCAACTCGATTTATTCGGCAGACAAGGTCTGGGACCATTTACCGGAAGAAGTGCAGGCGGAGATCATCGACAAGCAGCTGCGTTTTTATGTGATCGACGCCTATTCCGTGGCCCGTGAGGCGGGCATGGGCGGGCGCATTAACACGATTATGCAGACCTGCTTCTTTGCCATATCGGGCGTCCTGCCCAAGGACGAAGCCATCGCCAAAATCAAGCAAGCGATCGAGAAAACCTACGGGAAAAAGGGGCCGGAAATCGTGCAAAAGAATTTCGCAGCGGTGGACCGGACCCTGGCTGCGCTTGAGCAGGTTACCGTGCCGGATGCGGTCACGGCTGAGTTTAAGATGCCCCCCGTGGTTTCCTCTGAAGCGCCGGACTACGTGCAGCGTGTGACATCGGTCATGCTCCAGAACAAAGGCGACAGCCTGCCCGTGAGCGTCTTCCGTCCCGACGGCGTTTGGGATGTGGGCACAAGTAAGTGGGAGAAGCGAAATATCGCACAGGAGATTCCTATCTGGGATCCGAGTGTTTGTATCCAATGCAACAAGTGTGTGCAGGCCTGCCCGCATGCGGCGATCCGTTCGAACTTTTACAGCCCGGAGGAACTGGAGGGCGCACCGAACTGTTTCCGTTCGGTCGACTTCCGGGTGAAAGACTATCCGGACAAGAAGTTTACGATTCAAGTGGCGCCGGAAGATTGTACCGGTTGCTCGCTCTGCGTGGCGGTCTGTCCGGCCAAGAACAAGTCGAATCCAAGAGAGAAGGCGATCAACATGCGAATGCAGGCGCCGATTCTCGAGAAGGAAAAAGCGAACTACGATTTCTTCCTGAACTTATCCAAGCCCGACCGGGCAACGCTGAAGGATGACGTCAAGTTCACCCAGTTCAGGGAACCGCTTTTTGAATACTCCGGTGCCTGTGCAGGTTGCGGTGAGACACCTTACATCAAAATGCTCACCCAGATTTGCGGTGATCGCCTGCTCATGGCGAACGCTACCGGCTGCTCATCCATTTACGGAGGCAACCTGCCGACAACTCCCTACACCTGCAACGAAGAGGGCCGCGGCCCGGCCTGGGCCAACTCGCTCTTCGAGGATAATGCCGAATTCGGGCTGGGTATGCGTGTCGCTGTCGACAAGCAAGTGGCGATTGCGAGGGGCATGCTCAGTTCACTGAAGGAGGCGCTCGATCCATCGCTGCTGGAGGGCTTGCTAACCGCCGAGCAGTCTGACGAAGCGGGCATCGCCGCGCAACGGAAGCGCGTCGAGCAGCTCAAGGTCGCATTGAAAGACATTAACTCGCCCCAGTCCAGGCGCCTGCTCGATGTTGCCGACTATTTGGTCGAGAAATCCGTTTGGATCGTCGGCGGGGACGGTTGGGCCTACGACATCGGGTTCGGTGGGGTCGACCACGTGCTCGCTTCGGGGCGCAACGTCAATATCATGGTACTGGATACCGAGGTTTACTCCAACACTGGTGGGCAGGCCAGCAAATCCACCCCGATCGGTGCGATTGCCAAGTTTGCCGCTTCAGGCAAGTCGGTGGGCAAAAAGGATCTCGGACTGATCGCCATGAACTACGGAAACGTATACGTGGCACGTGTCGCGCTGGGCGCGAAGGATACCCAGACGGTCAATGCGATTTACGAGGCGATGCGTCATCCCGGACCGTCTTTGATTATCGCATACAGTCATTGCATTGCCCACGGCTATAATTTGGCCAGCGGTATGGAACAGCAAAAGCTGGCGGTGAATTCCGGTGCCTGGCCGCTTTACCGCTACGATCCGGCGAAGCATGCAAGCGGCGAAAATCCGCTCAAACTGGATTCGCGTAAACCGAAGGAGCCACTCTACGCCTACACCGATAATGAGGCCCGTTTCCGGATGCTGAAAATGAAGGATCCGGACCGAGCCAAAGAACTCGGCCAGCAGGCCCAGGCCTTCGTCGACGAGCGCTTCGAGCTTTACGAGCGCCTGGCCAAACCCTACAATAATTCCGTTGAGGATTGATTGAACCCCAGCCGTAATTGCCATGGATCTCAGCACAAAATATCTCGGGCTTCAGCTCAAACATCCGCTGATCGCGGGAGCCTCGCCACTACCGGACGATCTCGATAAAGTTCGCGGATTGGAAGACGGCGGTATCGCCGCGATCACCATGTACTCGCTTTTTGAGGAGCAGATCACCCAGAATCTGATCGGCTCGGAGGCACACATCGGTGCTTACGAAAATTCATTCTCGGAAGCGGCCTCCTATTTTCCGGAAGTCGATTTGTTGGAGCGCGGATTGGAAGCCTACCTCGAGCAACTTCGACGCGTGAAAGAAGCTGTGTCCATACCGGTAATCGGATCTCTCAACGGCACGAGGGAAGGGGAGTGGGTCTACTACGCCTCCTTTATCGAGGAAGCAGGTGCGGACGCGCTTGAGCTCAACCTATATTTCCTGGCAACCGACTTTGACGTGACGGCCGCGGAAATCGAGGACCGTTGTGTCAGTATCGTGGCTCAGGTGAAGGACCGCATCGAGATACCACTCACGGTCAAACTGTCTCCGTTTTTTACCGCGCTGCCGCATTTTGCCAAGCGCTTGTCCCATGCCGGTGCCGACGGCCTGGTACTATTCAACCGTTTCTATCAACCGGATATTGATACCGATGAACTGGATGTGCGGCCCGCACTCGACCTCTCTCATTCGCCTGAGCTACGGCTACGATTGCGCTGGTTGGCCATGCTCAGCGGGCAACTGCCAGTCGATCTATCGGTGAGTGGCGGCGTCCATACCGGGCTCGACCTTGCCAAATCAATAATGGCCGGGGCCGATAGTGTACAGATGGTTTCCGCTCTTCTCATGAATGGTCCGCAGAAAATTGGTCAGGTGCTCAAGGAATTGACCCACTGGATGGAGGACAAGGAATACAGTTCCTTGGAGGAACTGCGCGGCTGTCTCAATTATCAGCACTGTCCCGATCCCGAGGCCCTGGAAAGAGCCAATTATATGCGCGTGCTGAAGAGCTTTCGGACTATTCCTTCTCACCGGAAAGACTGAATTCAGACAGGCCGGCGAGCCTTGGGAAGTGTGGGATAACATCACCCGCACACGCACTGTTTTACAAATTTTCATTTGTGTGTCCTTGACCGCGGTCGGGTTCTTACATGTATCAAATTAGCTAATATAATACATTAGCTAACGTATATATCATGCTTAGTAATAGCTACTGTAACCCTAATAAATACGCATAAGAAAACGAAACAACGCGGCTTTACCCTGGTTGAGATCATGATCGTGGTCGTTGTAATCGGGCTCCTCGCAGCCATGGCTATTCCGGCTTTCAATAAAAGCAGAACCCGTTCGCAGGCCACACGGGTAGCGAACGACTTGAAAAAGTTAGAGCAGGCCCTTGATGTACTGCTTCTGGAGAGGTCGATGCCTGACGGAATTTATTACGATGGAACGGCTCCCGGAGGCTTTCCGGTCACAGATCTTCCCGAAGAGATACAATCAAAGCCCTTGGGCGACGGAAGTCAGGTGACTTACGATATCAGTGCAGGCTTAACCGGTGCGGGGAATCGAGGCGTCGTGATTACCTACGATGCCGGCCTGGATGATGATATGCTCAAGGAATTGGACGATATCCTCGACGATGGTAATATAAACCCAGGTAACGGCACGAAGCGTAATGCGACCTAATATGTCCTTATTATCGGTCAGAGCTGAGCGCCTGAATCGATTACTTTCTCTTTTACGGGCACCCGAAATATGCGGGTGCCTTTTTTATGGCCTCAAATCTTAACTTAGGTTCTTGACTTAAAAACCTTTCTTTAACAAAACCCCGTTTACAAACACGAATCAGCCGTTTAACTGACGGCTCTTTTTTATGCCCGCACCAGAGAACATACACACCGAATTTCACCGCATGCTGGATCGCGGCGCCAAGGAGGCGCAGCTCAAGCAACGTGGCCACGTGTTCTGGTTTTACGGACTCTCGGGTTCGGGGAAGAGCACCCTGGCCAATGCCCTGGAGCGAAAATTGGCGGAGCAGGGCTATGTCACCAAAATTTTGGACGGTGACAATATTCGCAGTCGTCTGAACGCGGATCTCGGTTTTTCCGACGAGGACCGTCAGGAGAATATCCGGCGTATCGCCGAAGTGGCCCGGCTCTTTCTCGACAGTGGGATCGTGGTCATCGCGTCTTTCATTACCCCCAAGCGGGAGCTCCGTGCCAATGCTCTGGAAATTGTAGGAACCGAAGACTTCACGCCTGTTTATATCGAGGCGTCTTTCGAAACCTGCGCCGAGCGGGACGTCAAAGGACTTTACGCCAAAGCCGCCGCCGGAGGCGTGAAGGACTTTACCGGCAAGGATTCCTCCTTCGAAGCTCCGGAAGAGGGCGCTCCTGACTGGACCATCACGACCGACGGGCAGTCCGAAGAGCAATGCCTGGAGCAGCTACTGGAAAAAGTCCTCCCCCTCATTCAACTCTCTAACTCCTAAATTCTTAATTCTAACTTCTTTAGAATGGCTACAGACTACACCATCACCCACCTCAAGCAGCTTGAGTCCGAAGCGATCTACATTCTTCGCGAGACGGCGGCACAGTTTGAGAAACCAGTCCTCCTCTTTTCCGGTGGAAAGGACTCTATCGTTATGGCCTATCTGGCCAAGAAGGCTTTCTGGCCTTCCAAGTTGCCGTTTCCTTTGATGCATGTGGATACCGGCCACAACTTTCCGGAGACCATGGAATACCGCGACCGTTTTATCGAAGATCTTGGCGCGCAACTGGTCGTGGCTTCGGTGCAAAAGGCGATCGACGAGGGTAAAGTCGTTGAAGAAACCGGCCCCTACGCCAGCCGGAACGGCCTGCAAACCGTCGCTCTGCTGGAAGGTCTCGAAGAAGGGCAATATGATGCCGCTCTCGGTGGCGGTCGCCGCGACGAGGAGAAGGCCCGCGCCAAGGAGCGTTTCTTCTCCCACCGGGATGCCTTTGGCCAATGGGACCCGAAAAAGCAGCGTCCTGAACTCTGGAATATCTTCAACGGACGGAAGCACCACGGCGAGCATTTCCGCGTCTTTCCGCTCTCCAACTGGACCGAGATGGACATCTGGCAGTACATCAAGCAGGAGAACATTGAGCTGCCGAATCTTTACTTCTCTCACGAGCGCGAGTGTTTCGTGCGTAACGGTGTGATTATGGGGGTTTGCGACTTTATCGAGATGACGCCCGAGGAAAAGAAGACCGTCGAGAAGATGACGGTTCGCTTCCGCACTATCGGCGATGCCACCTGCACCGGAGCGGCTCTGTCCACCGCCGACAACCTCGATGACATTATCGACGAAGTCGCCGCCGCCCGCCAGACCGAGCGTGGGACCCGGGCCGACGACAAGCGCTCCGAAACCGCTATGGAGGACCGCAAAAAAGAAGGGTATTTTTAATCGGAGATTAAAAATCAGTTAACCAGTTACCAGTTCACCCGTTTTCAGTTTAACAGCTTGATAGAACCGGAAACTGGAAGACCGAAAAACCGAAAAACTTTAGAAAAAATATGAGCGAAGAAAATTCATCAGCCGGTTACCTCGACATGGATCTGCTGCGGTTCACCACTGCCGGATCCGTGGACGACGGTAAAAGCACCCTTATCGGGCGACTCCTTTTTGATTCCAAGGCGATCTTTGAAGACCAAATGGAGGCCATGGAGAAGAGCTCCAAGTCCCGCGGCGACGAGAACGTCAACCTTGCCCTCCTGACGGACGGCCTTCGTTCCGAGAGGGAGCAGGGGATCACGATCGATGTGGCCTACCGCTACTTCGCCACGCCGAAGCGCAAGTTCATTATCGCGGATACCCCGGGGCATATTCAATACACCCGCAACATGGTGACGGGGGCTTCGACGGCCAACCTTGCCATCCTTCTTGTGGATGCGCGTAAGGGCGTGATTGAGCAGACCTGCCGTCACGCTTTCATCGCCAACCTTCTGCGGATTCAGCACGTTGTGGTCTGCATTAACAAAATGGATTTGGTTGACTGGTCGGAAGAGACCTACAATCAAATCGTGGAGGATTTTAAGAAGTTTGCCTCGCGTCTGGACAACATCGTCGAAGTGACGTTTATCCCGGCGTCCGCACTGCTCGGGGACAACATTGTCGATAAGTCCGAAAATATGCCCTGGTATAGCGGCCCCACGCTGCTTTATCACTTGGAAACCGTTTACATCGGGGCCGACGCCAACCACGTCGATGCCCGCATGCCGGTGCAATGGGTGATTCGCCCGCACTCCGACAAGTGGCACGACTTCCGTGGCTTTGCCGGTCGTATCGCCGGTGGGGTTTTCAAGCCCGGTGACCCGGTGCGTATTATGCCATCCGGTTTCGAGTCGAAGATCAAAGCGATTCACACCATGGACGGGGAATTGGAAGAAGCCTTCACGCCCATGTCCGTGGCCATGACCCTGGAGGATGAGATCGACATTTCCCGCGGTGACATGATCGTGAAGCCGAATAATCCGCCGGAGCCCCGTCAGGATGTCGAAGCCATGATCTGCTGGTTCTCGGCGGACAAGAAGCTGGCCGGTCGCGGTAAATTTGTCCTGCGTCACACCACCAATGAGGTCAAAGCTCTGGTGACGGAGGTGAAATACAAGGTCAACATCAACACCCTCCACAAGATCGAGGACGACCTCGTTTTCAGCCTGAATGACATCGGGCGTATTTCCCTGCGCACCTCGGCGCCGATCATCGCCGACAGTTACAAGACCAACCGGATCTCCGGCAGTTTCGTCCTGATTGACGAGCAGACCAACGAGACGGTTGCGGCGGGAATGATTATTTAATCTGTCTTTGAAAGCATTCGTTAAAAAGCCCCGCCAGCGTAAGCAGGCGGGGCTTTTATACGATTTGAAGAAATTTTGATCTCTTTGAAAACAGGTTTCGTAGCGAACTTGCGCGAGCAAGGTCGATAGTCGTTTCCGAGTATCAATCGACGGCACTCTCGTGCAATCGCTACAATTGATCGATAAAGATCAAAGCTTTTAATCCGGTACTAGTTACGATGCAAAGAGCATCGGCAAACTTACCAGCTGTAATTTGCCGTCAGCCCGAACTGGCGTGGGTTAGCCGGATTTTCGTAGCGAGTGTCATTGTAAGCCGGACCTTCGTTGCCGAAATAAAAGACGCGTTTTTCGTATTCTTCGTCGAAGAGGTTTCGGCCCCAGAGTGTGAACGTCCAGTTCTCGTAACGGTAACCGATGGAGCCGTTGAAAACCGCAAATTCACTACGGGCTCGTTGGTCGCGATTTCCCGGATTGTTTGATTCGAAAAACTCGTCGCTTCCCACGACTTCGAGGTTAGCGAAGAACCCGTTGTTCGCGACATAATCGATACGCGCGTTGTAGGTGTATGATGGCGCGCTCGATAATTCATCTCCGGTGGCATCCAGCTCGGTATCGAGCAGGCCAAGTCCGGCACTGACGGACCAGTTCTCGTTGATAAACCAAGTTCCCTCCAGTTCAGCCCCGTAATGTTCGGCATCACCGGCGTTGAAAGTTGCGTAAGTGAAATCCAGGCCTTGCCCGGTGGAACTGCGCAATTGCGCATCATTCCGATCTAAATAGAAGAGGGTGAGTTGAGAGACGATCGCTCCTTCGAGCCAATCCGCGCGAAGGCCGACTTCATAATTCCACAGGTCTTCAGTGCCATAACTTGTCGGGACGTCTGGTTCGAGGCCGGGGAAGATGTTGGCACCACCGGCTTTGTAGCCTCTGGTGAGGGATGCAAAAAGCGTCTTTGTCTCACTGAGGTCATGTTCCAGGGTAATTTTACCTCCGAACAACCAGTCGTCAAAATTGGGATCATTTGCCAATGTTGGCTCATCGAAATCTACGGCTGTATCCAATTCATAATATTCTGCGCGGAGACCGAGGGTAAGACGTGTTTGCTCGCTGAATAAATGAGTGCCTTGCCCATAAAGACTGAAAGTTTGCGTTTCGAGCTGAGTCTCAAACGGGTCAGGAAACCCTTCGAAGATGAAATTAAATGCGGTGTCTTCTTCAAATTCTTCAAAATAAACACCAGCGGTCCAACGATCAATGAAGCCCAATGCATCCTCGCGGTCCGCCGAGTCGAAGCGGATCTCTTCGCTCCAGCGCAGCCGCTCCCGCTCTGTGATTGCAAAACCAACATAAGTGTCGGGCTTATCGACAGGGTTGGCCCAGTCCCCGTCATAGCTGTTCAGGGAGTCGGTATCCGACAAGCTGGTGATGGAGGTCACTTCGACACGGTTCAGGCCGGTCCACTTGCCGCGGAGGCTGGTCGCGAAGCTTTCCTGGTCGTCACGGCCCGGTTGGTCGGAGATGGTGTCAAAGCGTTCGTTATCGAGCGTCCACTCATCGTAGCCGTTATCGACATCTGCGTAGAACAGGGTTCCGTCCCACTGCCATTCGTCATTGGGTATCCAACGCAGTTTTAAGCGAGTGTTCAGCTCGTCGCGTTCATTGGTATCGTCTCTGTCGAGGAATTGGTTGTCACGGAAGCCATCCTGATAGAGCTGGTAGGCGGAGAAGCGGAAGGTCAATTGATCCGGATCGTTTTCGAGCAGGGGCCCGCCAACGGCAATACCACCTGAAAAGAGACTGTCGGTGCCCACTGTGCCTTCGACTTGGCCGGTCCAGTATGGCGTCGGATCATTGGTCACGATTTTCACGACACCTCCTGCGGCGTTTACGCCGAATGCACCCGCCTGCGGGCCGCGCAGAACTTCCACCTGCTGTGTGTCGAAGAGATTACCTATGCTGCCCAAGCCCGTGAAATCGAGATCATCGATCAGAAAGCGTACAGAAGAATCCGGCGTTTCTCCTTCGAACTGGGAATTTTCTCCGATCCCGCGGACCTGTATGTAGCGGGGGCGTGAGGAGGTGGCGGACCAAGTAAGGTTCGGGATGGAGTTGACCAAATCACCGAAGTGCTGCGTGCCGCTCCGTTGCATCGTGTCTTCGTCGATCACGGTCACGCTTGCGGTTGTTTTTTGCAGTTCGGATTCCCATAAGTCGCCTTTGACGACGACGGGATTGAGTTTATAAACGGGCTCGTCCGTTTCCTGGGCGAATAGCCCGGTGACGAGTGCTGTAGACAGCACGAGTGTGCATGTAGTGTATTTCATATTTGGATCTCAATAACTAGGTTTGAGATCCGGCCTCAGGCGGCGAAAAGGGGAGAGCCGAGCGGCCCTCCTTTCCTTTCCCTACGCCGGTTTTAACCGGATCAGGTTCAAAGGGACCGCTTTGTGCCGAAGCAAGGAAGCATCTCAGACCTATACCAGGTCACCCCTAAGGAAGGCCGAGATGAAAACTCCCGAAACCGTGTTTTGTCAACTCTGATGTTTTAGGGAACACCTTGGACAGAGAAGACAGATAATCACTTTTTCTGGTAATAAAAATCCACGAAACAGAGTTTCGAGGCCACGAGGCTTCGCTTGTAAAGGCGGAGGGGGTGAGATGCGGCATAGGCGTTTCCACCGGAAAAATCCGGGAATTGGTATTCTTGAAACCGCCCGATCCATCGATCCGAAGCGGAAGCGCTTCGGCGACTCAAAAAGGTCCGGGCGCGAAGGCTTTCGGCTAAGGAAAAACGCACCGGACTATTCCGGCTCAATCCACTTGCCGTGTTCCTTGATCAGATCGATCAGGCGGTCGAGGGCCTCGGCGGCGGGCACGTTGTATTTCACGCACTCCTTGCCCACGTAGAGATTGATTTTTCCGGGCGCGCCGCCGACATAGCCGAAGTCGGCGTCGGCCATTTCACCGGGTCCGTTGACGATGCAACCCATGATGGCGATCGTGACCCCTTTGAGATGGTTGGTACGGGAGCGGATGCGTTGGGTGACCTCCTGCAGGTCAAAAAGCGTGCGGCCACAGCTTGGGCAGGCCACAAATTCTGTTTTGGAGATTCGTGAGCGAGCGCCTTGCAGGATGTTGTAAGCCAGGGTGGTGGACTTTTCCAGAAGTGGCTCGGCTTCGATACTGACGGCCTCGCCGATTCCATCGCAGAGAAGAGCCCCGCTGAGGACGCTGCTCTCCAGTAGCCGGTCCGAGAAGTAATCCTTGGGCGCGAGTGTGTTGCCGGGGCTATTGCGTATCCAGATCGGCGTATCGGGGAGGAAGTCTTTCGCGGCTTCGACCAGTGCCCGATAGTTGCCGAGTGGATGATAGATATCCGGAACTCCGCTACATGCCAGGATTAGATTACTGGTACCCATCTCCTTAAGTTGGGCACCGACTTCGTCACGCAGTGCCTCCGGACTGCAATCAATGGCGAGGTTGAAGCCTTGACTGCGGCAGAACTGCAAAAGGCTGGCTGCGTAGAAGGCATCTTCCTTTTTGACCTCCTGAAGCAAAGTGATGCCCGACAGGCCGTCCGGCCATTCCCGGGTTTCCAATATGGAAAGATCGACATCCACCAACTCCAGAACGAAGCATTTCACCACACTGTGTAGCGCCTCGTGAAGTTTTGTGAAGGCCTCCAGGTCGCTGCTGTTCTTGATCTCAATCTGCAGCCCTTCAATCTTGGCGTCCTTGAATTTGGTTTGGGTGGTGCAGACTTCTGAAATGATTTTTTCGAATTCGGAAACGGGCGGTGTGGCTTTGACGATGACGGCAGGTACGCATTCGCCGCCAATATTACAATCCGGGCCAAGTTCGATGATGCGGGTCGGTCGCTTTTGAAAATCGAATGGATCGATACTGTCCGATCTCGTCTCACCGAGGGGCAGGTCTTCCTGTTTGCTCCAGAGCGCCATGGCTTTTTCCGCGAGGTCTTTTGCGACCGGGATCTCATGCACCGGATCTTCGGTCAGTGAGACGCGGATGGTATCGCCAAGACCGTCATAAAGCAGGGTGCCGATCCCGATCGCGCTCTTGACCCGGGCATCTTCACCGTCGCCCGCTTCGGTCACACCAAGGTGAAGCGGATAATTCATCCCCTCCTGATTCATACGGGCCACAGCGAGACGGTAAGCTTCGACCATCACCTTCGGATTGCTCGCCTTCATCGACAGGCAGATGTCACGGTAGCCGTGACTTTCGGCGATGCGGATGAACTCCATGGCGCTTTCCACCATGCCGAGGGGAGAGTCCCCGTAGCGGTTCATGATGCGGTCGGAAAGTGAGCCGTGGTTGGTGCCGATTCGCATGGCACGTCCGAGTTCCTTGCAGCGTAGTACGATGGGGGAAAAAGCTTCGTGCAGGCGATCCAGTTCGGCCTCGTAGTCGGCGTCGCTGTACTCCTTGACGGCAAACTTCTTCTTGTCGGCATAGTTGCCCGGGTTGATCCGGACTTTTTCGACATGCTTGGCGGCCTCCATGGCGGCAGCCGGGAGAAAGTGAATGTCCGCGACCAGCGGAACCTCGCACTTGGCGGCGCGGACTTGCTTGGAAATCTCCCCGAGGGCTTCGGCCGCCTTTTTATTGGGTGCGGTGATGCGAACGACTTCGCAGCCCACTTCCGCCAGGGCCAGGGTCTGGGTTACGGTCGCCTCGACATCCTGGGTGTTGGTCGTGGTCATCGACTGCACACGTATCGGATTGGCCCCGCCGATCCCGACGTGGCCTACCATGACTTCCCGGGACCTGCGACGCTTGGCGATGAAGCGTGAATCGCAGTAACTGAGATTCCTAAGATCGGTCTCCAGTGGCATGATGGATGATCATATTCAAGCTGCCCGCAATGGCAACCCGGTTGAGAAACATAGCCTAAAATCTGGGGATGAAGATGCCTTTGGATCCCATCAGCTGGCCGGTGTCGGGATCGCGGACCTCGCAACTGGCATAGTTGTCCTCTCCACCCAGTTCTGCTTGAATACGGAGATAGGCCCGGGCAACGCTCAGAGCTTCCAGGGAATAGTTTGCCTCGTTATCACCTCGTGAGCGGGAGTGCCAGCGAAGGACAAGATGGTCCTCATTAATTTCAACAAGCGGGGTTTGGTAATTTTTCAGGCACCAGATGCGCAGCTCGGTGATCAATTTATCTTCGAAATCATCCGCTAGACGGTTGGTTTCCTTTTCCGGCACGGTAATCTCGTAGAGATCACCGTGTGTTTGTTCAAACCAAGTCGCAAAATTCGTTTCGGAAACGTGGACTTCCATTTCATTGCCACCTGTGCGACCGAAAACATAGCCATTTTCAGAAAGGTTGATCACGGATAGTGGCTGTCCGGATTGAAAAGTCACTTCCCCATAGGAAGTGCCTTGATACAAGAGGGTGACTTCCTGATCGACCATGATGTTGAGCGTTTTCGGCCACAAATCAGAACGTTTTCTGAAGGCGGGCCATTGGATGGCCTCAGGCTCCGGTTCAGGAGCTGCTTCGACGACGGCCGAATCTTCCACCGGTTCCGGTCCCGGCTCCAACTCGGCGGGTTCATCATCAATTTGATCGGTCGCAAGAGGTTTATTGTCAGCCGCTTCCTCAGCTGGCTTATCCACAAGTTGAATGCCCAGCAGGTTGCGGATTTTCCAAGCCACTTCGGATTCGTCGTTGGTACGAGCCCACCAGAAGACGGCAAAAATCAGAGAACCAAATACAATGAATAAGGTGGTGGTCTTCCAGGCAGCCTTAGCTTCGGCCTGTTTTTTTTGATCCTTTTTCTCGTTCGTTGCCATAATCTTTGAAGTGTTAAATTTAAATTAGCTTTATATTTTTGCTTTGCTATAACGTTATTGCCCCGCTGAGCAAGAGAATCAGGAGCTGGAGGCAACCTATTAGAAATCCTAGTACCGCGCCAAGTCGTTCTATCGTGCGGAATTCACGTTTGGCCACCTCATTGACAATTGCTTCAAGTCGTTCGAGGTCAAAGGCGGCGATATTTTCTTCGATCAATTGCTTCAAATTCACTGAAGCTTCAAACTGGGTGGCGACTTTTTCCATGAGCGGCCCGGCCTCGTCCTTCATCGCACTGGCGGCAATGACTTCAAATTTCGCGAGCGTGCTCTCATTGATAAAGCCGCCCAGCAGCGGGATCGCCTTTAATTGCGGCCCGATACGTTGCCAGACCAAGGTGTGGGCCGCTTCCTCCAGATACGGACCGAGTTCGATCTTCCGGATCTCATGTACGATCATGTGCTGCTGCATGATTTCCCGTTCGATGATCTCAGCTGCCTCGGCGGCCAGCTGCTCCTGCCGTCGTGGGATCAGGCCCTGCCATTTCCAGAGGAAAACGCGCATGGGCTTCCGGGGATGAAACAGCATTTTGATGGCCACCCAATTGGTAAACCAACCGATCGCTGCGGTAATAAACGGTGTTGAAATGAGGATGACAGTGGAGCCCATCGTGGCGAGAAATTTGATTTGTCGGGTTTGGTTCGCTAGCTTGTGTGCTTTGTGAGTAACAGGTCAACATCAAGCCCGCTCATTCGTGCGACAAAACAGGGTCTTTATTGCGAGGCAGGCGATTTTTACATCGATCCCTGGCGGAAAGTGGCTCGTGCCCTTGTCACGCACGGGCACAGCGACCACGCCCGTTATGGTATGGGGGCCTATCTCACAGCTACTCCGGGGATCGGCGTCGTGCGTGAGCGCGTGGGCAAAGATGCCAAGATCGAAGGTCTCGCTTTTGGCCAGCCGCTAAAAATCGGCGGGGTGACCGTATCCTTTCATCCGGCAGGGCACCTCCTGGGCTCGGGACAGATCCGGGTCGAGCATCGCGGGGAGGTCTGGGTGGTAACGGGTGACTACAAGACTGCTCCGGACGTTTCCTGTGAGGCCTTTGAGCCGGTCCGCTGCGATACCTTGATCACCGAGTCGACTTTCGGGCTGCCGGTTTACAACTGGCCCGAGCCGGAGGAGATTTTTCGTCAAATCAACCAATGGTGGCGGGATAACCAGAAAGAGGGACGAACCAGCGTTTTGTTCGCTTATGCCCTCGGGAAGGCACAGCGGGTGCTTTGTGGTCTTGATGCCTCCATTGGTCCGATCGGGGTGCACGGTGCCGTGGAGCGCTTGAACCCGCACTATCGGGCAGCGGGTCGGCCACTGCCGGACACCCTCCCCGCCAATGCGGAAACCAAATCCGAACTCAGAGGCCGCGGGTTGATCGTCGCGCCGGGTTCCGCCCAAAACACGCCCTGGATCCGTCGTTTTGCCCCCTATTCATTGGGCTTCGCCTCCGGTTGGATGACGGTCCGGGGGAATCGCCGCCGGCGCGCCTTGGATCGGGGATTCATCCTTTCCGATCACGTGGACTGGTCGGGAATCCTGAATACGATTGAGACCAGCGGTGCGAGTCGTGTCGGGGTGACCCATGGCTATGCTCAGCCTCTGATTCGCTGGCTTCAGGAAGAGCGTGGTATTGAGGCCTATGAGGTGCCGAGTCGGTTTGTGGGTGAAAGTGAGAGTGAAAGTGAAGGTGAGAGTGAAGGTGAAAGTGAAGGCGGGCGTGAGCACAGGGAGGACGTATCTGAATGAAGCGTTTTACCGAACTATTTATGGAGCTGGATGCCTCCAACCGCACGACGGCAAAATTGGCAGCGCTGAAGCGCTACTTCAATGAGGTCCCACCCGCTGATGCGGCTTGGGCGGTATATTTCCTGACAGGGCAACGGATCAAACGGGTGGTCAAAACCGGGAATCTGCGTGATTGGGCGGCCGGTGCCTGTGGCTTCCCGCTCTGGATGCTGGAGGAGTGTTACAATCATGTCGGCGACCTGGCCGAGACATTGGCATTGCTGATGAATAACCGGGGCAAGGACGGAAGCGAATCGACGGCGCCGCCTCTGCATGAGTTGGTGGAAACAAGGATTCTGGCACTGCGCGGTCTCGAAACGGAAGATCAGAGACAAAAGATGGTGGCAACCTGGGCAGAGCTCAGCGGGGATGCCTGCTTTGTCTTTAACAAACTCATTACCGGGGGCTTTCGCGTCGGCGTCAGTAGAACGCTGGTCAATCGCGCCTTGGCCGAGGTAGTGGGTGTCGAGCCGGCGATTATGGCGCACCGCCTGATGGGGGACTGGCGTCCGACGCCCGAAAATTACCGCGCGCTCTTCGACTCGGAGTCGGCGCGGGACGATCCGGCCCGACCTTACCCTTTTTGTCTGGCCTATCCACTCGACGATAAAGAACCGGAAACGCTCGGCCCTGTCAGCGACTGGCAAGTCGAATGGAAGTGGGACGGGATCCGCGCCCAACTGATTAAGCGGGGTGGGGAGGTCCTGCTCTGGTCACGTGGTGAAGAATTGGTGGGCGATCAGTTTCCTGAAGTCATTGAGGCGGCTCAGGCCTGGCCGGACGAGGTCGTGCTCGATGGTGAGCTGTTGGCCTGGGCGGGCGACGGCCCCGCCCCTTTCTCCGAATTGCAGCGACGGCTCGGGCGGAAAAAAGTGGGTCCCAAGCTACGACGCGAGGTGCCGGTGGTCTTCATGGCCTATGACTTGATGGAGCGACAAGGCGAAGACTATCGGGAAAAAAGCACCGTGTGTCGCCGGAAGGCTTTGGAGAGGTACACGGAAAAAGTGGCGGACGACATTCTGCAGAGGTCTGCTTTGGTCGAGGTGGAATCCTGGTCGGCGGCCGCCGCCCTGCGTGAAGAATCACGGCAGCGTCGGGTGGAGGGGCTGATGCTCAAACACAAAGAGGTCGGCTACTTCGCCGGCCGGAAGAAAGGCGAGTGGTGGAAATGGAAGGTCGATCCCTACACGGTCGATGCGGTTCTGGTTTATGCGCAACAGGGCCATGGGCGACGTGCCGGACTTTACACGGACTACACTTTTTCCATTTGGCGGGGTGGTGAGTTGGTGCCTTTCGCGAAGGCCTACTCAGGTCTGTCTGATAAGGAAATCCGCGAAGTCGATCGCTGGATACGACAAAACACATTGGACAGTCACGGGCCGGTGCGGGTGGTCGAGCCGGAACTGGTCTTTGAAATCGCTTTTGAAGGGATTAGCCCGTCCAAACGTCATAAATCCGGGATTGCGGTTCGCTTCCCCCGTATTCACCGCTGGCGTCGCGACAAACCCAAAACCGAGGCCGATACATTGGAGACCGTGCTGGAACTGTTATAGCGGCTTTGATACCAATGCCAGTGTTCAAAGCCTAAGGGCTTCGGCTACGAAGTTGAAAAGTAACCGAGTCGCCGAATGCCTTCGCGTTTGGATATTCCAGATTTCTTCAATCGAGTGCTTGACGCATCCGTTATGAATCCTACTGTCCCGCTCCTTTGATAGGCCGATGGTGTAATGGTAACACTACTGGTTTTGGTCCAGTCATTCGGGGTTCGAATCCCTGTCGGCCTGCCAATTCAGTTAGCTCCGGCGCAGAGAACTTGCCCGGGGCTTTCTTGTGTTCGGGGAAATGTGACAGGGATGAGAACCCCGGTTCGACGTAGCGCAGCGGAGATGGGGCATCCGAAGGATGAGTCCGCAGGACCGAGCGTAGCGAGCCAAACCCTATCGGCCTGCCATCCTTCGCAGGAGCGGTGCAACGGTGAAGGATGTCACGCCGGAGGCTTCTCGGCAGAAGCGTAGGCGGACCTTCCTGCAATTGGTGTCGCTCCTGACGACGGCTTGAAATACCACCGAGTTTCGGGACAGTCACCGTGGAGCGGCCCCATTCTTTTCTATGGACAAGTGTGTCGATTAATGTCATGAGTTTCTCATGTTAAGTTTGTCGCAAGGTGTTGGTTACGCAGTCAAGGCCCTGGCCTACGTGGATGATGAGCGGGGATCGGGGCAGTTTGTGCGTGACATTGCGGAACAAGCGGAAGTGCCGCCATCCTATCTGGCTAAGATATTCAAAAGACTGGTGGATAGTGAGGTGCTTGTCTCCAAGCGTGGTTGGGCTGGCGGTACGCGTTTGGCTCGCTCGCCTGAAAGCATCACGCTTCTCGAGATCGCAGAAGCGGTTGACGGTAAGGACTGGAATTCCAGATGCCTGCTAGGGCAGGAGATATGCAGCGATGAGCGCGCATGTCCGACTCACGATTTTTGGAAAGTTGAGCGCAAGGCCATAGCCGAAAAACTGAAGAGAATTACTCTGGCCGAATGTATCGATTTTGAGCGCGAGCGTGCGCTCAAAAAGCACGCTTAAACAGTCCGGAATCGATTTTGTGATTCACTGAAGAGCTCTCGGTTCGATTTTTCCTGATAAAACGACACTAGTGTCGATTTAAAACTGGACAAGAGTGTCTAATATAGTATAAGAATTAGTTATATTAAGACATTACGATCTTAGTATAACTAAAGACAAATAACAGGAGACACATAATGAAAATGAATAAATCCAAACTTATCCTCGGGGCGCTCTCCCTGGGGTTGCTGGCTGCCCCTTCGCTCTCGGCTGAGGAGTATGTCACCAAGGAGGAGTTCCTCCAACTGCAGAAGCAAATGCAGACGCTCAGCCAACAGCTGCAAACGGCTCAACAACAAGTCGCCTCCAATCGAATGGCTAAGGAGGAATTCGAGGCCCTAGAGAAAAAGATGGCCGATGTTGAGATGACTTGGGACAACTGGTTATCCCGGGACATGCAGTATTACCGTCAACCGGGTAAAGAAGGCATCAACGTCTTCGAAGCCCCCAAGGAAACCGATGTCGCTTTTGATGGCGTCAAGGTGAGAATTGGCGGTGCGAGTACTCTCCAATTTCAGGGATTGACTCAGGATAACGATTCCGGGGGCTTGAAGTCACTGACCAACAACTTCAACCTTGCGACCGCTAACCTAGACCTTGATGTCGCTTTGGCGGAAGGGGTTCGGATGCACTTGCGGACTTACCTCTCTTCCCAGCACCACCCGGAAGCATGGGTCAAAGGGGGTTACCTGCAAGTCGACAGCCTGGACTTTGTTCAGGAGGGCTTCCTTGCGGGCCTGATGGAAAACGTTCGTATCAAGGTCGGACACATGGAAATCAACTACGGGGATAACCACTTCCGCCGGACAGATAATGCCGACTCCATGTACAACCCGTTTGTGGGTAATTACATCATGGATTCCTTCACGACGGAGGTCGGTGCCGAAGTTTATTACTTCTGTGATGATTTCTTTGGTATGGTAGGTGTGAGCAACGGCAATCTAAACCAGAGCAGTGCCGATCCGGGCGTTGCCAACGAACCGTCCTACGTCGGTAAACTTGGATATGATGCTCAGTTGACCGAGGACCTTCGGGTTCGGCTCACCGGTTCCGTATATGCCTCGTTCAACTCGGCGGCCCAATATCTCTATGATGGCGACCGCTCGGGCTCACGTTATTATAACGTGATGGAAGGCAGCTTCAGGAGCGGTCGCTTTGCACCTGGCTTTGACAACGAGCTAGTCGCCATCATGGTCAACCCCTTCGTAAAGTACAAGGGGCTTGAAATCTACGGCGTGCTTGAAACCGTATCCGGAGCGAAGGGTGATGCCGATTACTCGGCAAATCAATATGCTGCGGAAGTGCTCTACCGCTTTGGTGAAAATGAGCGCTTTTACATCGGTGGTCGCTACAATCTGGTCGACGCCGAGCTCGCAACCGGTGAAGACGTTGAGATTGATCGCATCAATCTTGGTGGTGGATGGTTTATCACCGATAACGTTCTCGCGAAAATTGAGTACGTGACCCAGTCCTATGACGGCTTCCCCGAGGGTAGTATCTATGATGGTGGTGAGTTCAATGGCATCATGCTAGAAGGCGCCATCAGCTTCTAAGGTCTCAAGATATAACCCAATAATGTGCTGGGCTGGAAGGGTCCGAACCCCTGCCGGCTCCACTTTAAAAAGCTTACAAGTAAACGATCATGAAAAATCCTATCACAGGTAAAAATATTCCCGTTTTTCTGCTCCTTGCCCTCGCCGCGGCCGTCTCGCCCTTCTTATCGGCAGCCCAGGCAGAGGGGTCTGAAAAACTTGTCTTTTCGAGCGAATCGGAAGACTCCGGAAAGATTCTTATCACCGGCACCTCCTCGCTCCATGACTGGGAAATTGTCGGGAAAAACATCGCCGGCAGTTTGACGGTCACCACGACTAAAAATGGAGAGCGTGACCTTGAGGTTAGCCTCCCCGTTGAAGCTCAGGTGAAAATCCCGGTGAAAAGCCTCGAGAGCGGCAAGGGCATCATGGACAAAAAGATGTTCAAGGCGCTGGAGGGAAAGAAGCACGAAAACGTGCTCTTCGTCCTGGACTCGCTGGAAATCGTGGAGGCCGATCCGGATCCGGAAAAGGCAAACCTCCAGGTGCTCAACGTCAAAGCGAAGGGCAAACTGAGTATTGCCGGTGAAACCCGCTGGATACAGTTCCCCGCTGCAATTGATTGGGACGCCGCCAAAAAGCTGGTAAGTGTCTCAGGAGAGACGGATATCCGTATGACGGATTTCGGGATCGATCCTCCGACGGCGCTTCTGGGAACCTTGAAAACCGGTAATGAAGTTAAGGTCTCCTTTTCCTGGACGCCGAAGTTACAATAAATTAAAAAGTTTCAAACGCCGCAATCATGATCTGAAATGAAAGCATGGATCAATCGCAGCATGCTTCTGGCAGCCGCATTCTTATGCGCAGGGGCGGTTTGGGCTCAAGGGCAAGCGGCGGATACGGAGGGTGATTTTATCTACCGTCTGAAGAAAGCGCCTGCCGAAGTCAGCGTACGCGGTACCTCGACGATCGGACATTGGGATTGCAGCCAAAATAGCATCGATGGTTTGGCCAGAATCAATGTCAGCGCTAAAGCATTGCGTGAAAGTCTAGCGGTGTTGTTGAAAGGCGAACCGAAAAGTCCGAGCCTCAATGAGATGTGGAAGGATCTTGAGTCTCAGGTCCGGGTGGCGGTGGATGCGAATAACTTCACCTGTGACAATAAACGAATGAAACGTGATCTGGAGGAGGTGATTCAGGCGGACAAGTACCCGAGCATTAACTTCTGGTTCTCCAAGATAGTCGGGGAGGGCACAATCGAAAGTGACAAGCACGGGGCTTACCTGATCCTGAAAGTAGAGGGGGATCTACTTTTTGGCGGTCAGCGCAGAAAGACGAGGCATACCGCGGAGATTCGGTTGAGCGAAAAAAATCTGATCGAAGTTAAAGGAAAATTGGATCTCGAGATGACGGACTTTGGAATCAAGCCGCCGACAGCTCTTTTCGGCCTGATTCGGGCAAACAATAACTTTCAGGTCGATTATTGGATAAAGATCAAAGCAGAGGATTGTGCCATTGTGTTTGAAGATGGCTCCCGACGGCTTTAATATTCAATACAGTAAGAATGCGGTCGATAGCACGGTTTTGCCGGCTCGATTTTCTGCGGAAAAAGTGCGCTCTATTTGCCAGCTTTGAATGTCGTATTAGTTGCATGCATTGGAAATAAGGTTCTTCCTATCCAGATGCCTGCTTTTGAAATAACAAAAAATCCGCTCGCTGGCGTACGATCTATAATCAGGATTTTGTTTTTCTCGTTTTTTGCCGGAAGCGTTCCCGCCCAGGCCGCCCCCGAGAGGGTTCTTTGGGAAGACAGGCCTGCACAGACTTGGATGACCGAGGCCTATCCGATCGGCAACGGGCCCATGGGCGCCATGCTTTTCGGCGGGACGGAAGTGGGCCGCATTCAGTTTAACGAGATCAGCCTCTGGAGCGGCGACCGTATGCTCGGCCAATCACCCAAGCGGAATGAGAAGGGCTTTTTCGTCAACAGCATGGGGGCCTATCAGGCTTTTGGGGATATCCTCCTGCATTTGGGCCACGACTTTGCCAAGGTGAAGGATTATCGCCGTGAGCTCGACATCAGTCATGCGGTCCATCGTGTCAGCTACCTTTACGAAGGTGTGCGCTACGAACAGCTTGCCTTTGCCAGCCACCCCGACGGCGTGATCGTGATGCAACTGTCCGCGGACAAGCCGGGTGCGATCGACGGGCGCATTCAGCTGACCGATAGCCATGAGGCGAAAATCACGGCCGTGGGCAATCGTCTGACTTCGACCGGGGCCATCGGCAACGGTTTTGAGTATGAGGCTCAGCTTCTGGTCTTGAATGAGGGCGGGCTGGTTCGATCAGCAAATGATGGTGGGGCTGTCTCGAATCCCTGGGGAATTCAGTCTCCCGACGCTTCGCTCATTGCCGAGAATTGTGACAGCCTGACTTTGATTCTCTCTGCCGGGACAAACTTCATTCAGGACCACCGGCGCGAGTGGATCGGGCCACATCCGCATGAAGCGGTGACCGCCCGTGTCGATGCTGCCGCCAGGAGGAGTGTACATTTTCTTTACGAGCGTCATCAGGCCGACTTCCGCTCGCTCTACGGGCGTTTCAGTATCGACCTGGGTACGTCCGCAGCGAAAGTGCTACGCTTGCCCACCGAGACCCGGCTCAAGGCCTACAAGCAGGGTGCGGATGACCCGGATCTCGAGGAGCTGGTCTGTCAGTTTGGCCGCTACCTTTTGATCAGCTGTTCAAGGCTGGGCTCCTTGCCCGCCAACCTGCAGGGGGTCTGGAACCACTCCAACAATCCGCCCTGGCAGTGTGACTATCATTCCAATATTAATTTCCAGATGAACTACTGGCCGGCCGAGCCGGCCAATCTGGCCGAGTGCCATCTCCCCATGATCGACTACATCGACAGCATACGGGAAGTGAGTAAGGTAAATACTCGTGGCGAGTTCGGCGATGTACGCGGCTGGACAGTGCAAACCATGAATAACCCCTGTGGTGTTTCCTACTACAAATGGAACACCGTCGGGAGTGCGTGGTATGCGCAGCACCTTTGGGAGCATTACGCGTACGGTTTGGATGAAGGCTATCTGCGCAAGACTGCATATCCGATCCTGAAAGAGATTTGCCATTTCTGGCAGGACCGTCTCAAGGAACGTCCGGACGGCACTCTGGTCGCACCGGACGGCTGGTCGCCCGAGCACGGCCCGGTGGAGGATGGGGTGTCCTACGACCAGCAAATTATCCACGATCTCTTCACCAATACGATCGAAGCTGCGGGAATTCTGGATGTGGATCCCGAATTCAGAGCCGAGCTG
Organism: Coraliomargarita sinensis; assembly: GCF_003185655.1. Classification (NCBI taxonomy): domain Bacteria; kingdom Pseudomonadati; phylum Verrucomicrobiota; class Opitutia; order Puniceicoccales; family Coraliomargaritaceae; genus Coraliomargarita; species Coraliomargarita sinensis. The sequence continues at coordinate 102,029 of NZ_QHJQ01000008.1, forward strand.
ATCGATATGCGTTCGCGTCTGCTTAAACCGCAAATCGGGCGCTGGGGACAGCTGCAGGAGTGGGAGGAGGACCGGGACGACCCGAACGATAAGCACCGCCACGTTTCGCATCTGTTCGGTCTTTTCCCGGGCCGTCAAATCTCCATTGAAGAAACGCCTGATCTAGCCGAAGCGGCGCGGGTCACACTCAACGCCCGGGGGGATGAAAGCACTGGCTGGAGCCGCGCCTGGAAGGTCAATTTCTGGGCCCGCCTCTGGGAAGGGGACCGGGCCTACAAGCTACTGCGCAACTTCATTCATGTCGTCCGTGAAGCACGTGTGATTTACGGGGAAGGGGGGGCCGGGCTCTACCCCAACTTGCTCTGTTCGCATCCGCCCTTTCAAATTGACGGCAACCTCGGTCTGGTGGCCGGCTACTGCGAAATGCTGGTGCAAAGCCAGACGGATACCATTCATCTTCTTCCCGCCTTGCCCGCGGCCTGGCCCGAAGGGAGTGTCAGAGGGATCCGTGCTCGCGGCGGTTTTGAAGTCGATTTGGAGTGGAAACGCGGCAAGCTGACCCAAGCGGTTATCCACTCTCAAGCAGGGCGACCCTGCACCGTCGCCTACGAAGACCAGGTCGAACAGTTCGATACTAAAGTCGGTGGCGAGTATCGTCTGCGGTTTTGAACCGGGAGGCCGCTTCCGGCTGTTTGCGTGGACACCTCTAACTCATAAAACTTGACCCCGAACTGAAAAAATAGTTTTCTGTGCTAATGAAAAATATCACAGTTTCTGTAGATGAAGAGGTTTATCACAGGGCGCGGATTCGGGCCGCCGAGCAAAAAACCTCGGTTTCGGCGATCGTTCGGAAATTACTTGAAGAAGTCTCGCAGGAGAAGACCGAGTTCGAGCGACTCATGGAACTGGAGGAAAAGACCCTTCAAGGCATGAAGGGGGCGAAATTTTCTGCTTCGAATCGCTTGGACCGTGAGAGTTTGCACGACCGTGATGCGCTTCGTTGATACCAATATTCTCCTGTATCGGATCAGCTCGGATCCTCTGGAAAGCCACAAGCAAATCGTGGCAGCGGAGATCCTGTCTCAGCGCGATCTTAGTCTTTCTGTCCAAGTCTTGCAGGAGTTCTACGTCCAATCGACAAGACCGTCCCGTCCCGATCCGCTTTCTCACGCGGACGCTTGCGCCTTGATTCGTTCGTGGAAGCGTTACCCGGTTCTGGGTCTGGATGTGGCACTTGTCGAGCGTGCTTTTTCCGCCAAGGAGCGTTGGCAGCTTTCTTATTGGGATGCCGCCATTCTCGAAGCCGCCCGCAGCTGCGAGTGCGAGGTTCTTTTGAGCGAAGATTTAAACCATGGGCAGGACTACGACGGCGTGCGCGTCGTCAACCCCTTTCTCTGACGAGAATCTCGACCGAGCCCTTAGCGCTTATGAATTTACGAAATGGCCCGTTTTTGCCCCCGTCAGACCTGGCCCCTGCTACTAATGGGACGAAAACGAATAATAATAAGACGGGCAAACCGAGAAGTCGACTCATGTCGTCTAAGCTGAATAAATCAGAGGAACATACAATCCCTTAGCTTCTCTTTGCCCATTCACTGCAGGAGGGCAAGTTCGGGAAACGAAGCCGGGTAACTAATTGATTTTTAGGAGTTTCGAGCTTCTAAGAACTCAATCCCTATGATCGCGGATTGAATAAATCTTGGGCAGTCGGGCATTGGTCTCGACGATAAAGCCCAGATTCCTGCTGGTTGCGTCAAACCACCACGACTTTCTCATAATAGGCTGGAAGTCGCCGTCTGAAGTTGGCTGATAAGTAAATTCAGCTTTATAATAGGCACTCTTCTCAAGTGATGGTCTGTGTATGGCACGTCGCATGGGCGGTATGCTCAATTTGTCTTTTCCCAAATTCGCAGTGACGGGATGCGGTGTATAGTTGATCCAAAGCGTTTCTCCAGCTTTTAACCTATCATTACTAATGTCTATCAAGGTAAGTTTTAGATGTGTGTCAGAAACATCGGGGTCGCGATCTACGAGCAGCAAAAAATCCGTTATTTCAGCAGCTAGCTTTATTGTGGAGGTTCCTTTGGGAAAGCCTTCACCTTGGCTACGTGCCTCCGGTAAAATACCAATAGTTAACTCGCCTGCGGGTAGCTCGACCACGTCCGAAAAGTTTCTGCTTGGCAACAAGACCGCTTGTGAAGTCGAGCCATCAAACAAATAAGCCTCTTTTATTGCTGCCGTTGCCTTACCCATGAAAAGTAAACGACAGGTGCGATTGTCAATTGACTGCGACTCCTCAGCGCAGACCGAACAGAGAGTGAGAAGGAGTAGGGGCAAATATGAGTATTTCATGCGTGATAACAGCGTTGTGCCGCATTGTCGTTAGATCTCATCTTAATTTGAGGCACCATTTGTAACCTGGCTACGGCGATCGCGGAGTGTAAATATCTTAGGCAGCCTGCCTCCCGAACCAACAACGAAGCCCAGGTTTTTACTCGTAGCATCAAACCACCATGACTTTCGCATGATAGGCAGGAAGTCACCTTTGCCTTCCCGCTGGTAAATGAATTGAGCCTTATAATAACCGCTTTCCTTTAGTGGTGGTGGACCAACAGTCTGCTTCATCGGTGGGATGAAAAATTGCGCTTCTCCGAGTTTGGCCGCCACCTTGTGATTGGTTAGATTGATCCAGAGAGTTTCGCCCGGTTTGAGCTTACTGTCATCAATATTGATCGGCCGAATTGCGACGGGTAACACTTGATTGCTTGGATTGTAGGCTAAAAGAAGGTAAACATCAGTCGTAGTATCAGGGAGTGTAACACTGGGTGCACCACTGGGAAAGTCCTCTGGCTCGTTTACCTCCGTTGGACTCAGCCCGATGGTCAACTTGCCGTCAGGCAAGGGACCGCTGGGTAATTCGACGATTTGAGAAAAGTTCCTGCTCGGCAGTAACACCTTGTGTGAGGTCTTTCCGTCATAGAGATAAGCCTCTTTAGGTGCATCCGCTGGCTTGTTCAGGAAAAGAATACGGCAGCTGCGTTTGACTTCACCATTAGCCTGCTGCGCGCTGAGCGGCAGATAGGTAAACAAGAGTAAGGGTATCAATAAGAGTTTCATGTATCTGTCATGTGCTAGCTGGCAGGGTTGCGGACTAAACTTCATCCTCATCCAGCCAGCGGAATGACTTTATGGTATATTTTCGACCAAACAGTCGATTTTTTTCGCTTGTAGGTGTGTCGATAAAATCAGCTTCGTCGACCGGATCGACATATTCCCGGCTGCGCTGCACGGTGGCTTCACACCAGGCGCGGGCAATGACATTTCCTGCGGCATCGCGTTTATCGCCGTAGGCGCGGATGGTGAAGGTGTCGTCACGTGCCGAGAGAACCGGAGCGAGCGGACGCAAAATGTCTGCTTGCCGGATCCAGCCGGGGAGCCCGTGGGTGCTGAACCCTTCGGCTGCTTGTTCGAAGGCGTAGCCGACGTCTTCCAATTTTGAATCTGAGGGATCCATCGTTTCGCTTGAAAGTTGGTCATTAACGCCTTCGTTTTTCAATGCGGATAATGGATCATCACTTAGTCTGTCGAGGGCGGTTTGTAGAGCCCCTGCCAGCGCCAGATTTACTTCATTTCCGGCCAGTGGTAAGTCCAAGGTGGTTGTGGATAATTGGCGATTAATGAATTCGGACAAAGACAGGAAGGGACCTCGCACCCTGATTTGCTCAACGATAAGTCTGGCAAGTTCATACAACTGATCGTCGCTAAGTGTTCGGAAGCCGGAATATTCGGAACCGTATGGAAATTCGGCCCCCATTCCCAGATTATTACCGGCTTCGACGTCGGCTGCCACCGTGTGACGGGAAACGACATGATCTCGCTTTGTCGAATCAAGAGTCATTCCATTTTCAGTATGGTGGGCCACCTCCTGCTCCCGTGCATGGCCGAGCAAGGCACGCCATGCTTCGATTGAAGTGGAGTTGACATTAAACATGCCATCGACGACGAGCCTCGAGGCTATCTTCTGCCAACCATCGCCATCAGGGCTGTTGATGATAGAGTCTGCCAACGCGGAGGCATCTTCTGCGGACAAATCGCGGTCTTCAGGAATAGGCTGATAGGCGCGGTTGGTCAGTTGAAAATCTCCTTCAAGAAACTCTTCGTAGACCGTTTCGATGTCTTTGGAAATATCGCTGCCGAAATTGGTTGGTAGTGGTGCGATTGACGAGAATACCCAGTCGTCAAAAAGTAAATGGTTGGCGCAGTAGGCATCATCGTGCTGTAGATTGGTCGCCACGTTAGTTAAATACGGATCACTGGGAAGAACACTGTTTTGTTGGATTAGAGGAGTCGCATCGCTATTCCCGATCAAATTGTATTGGAATGGTGGAAGGGGATTTTTTCCACGTACGTTCCAGCTTTGTAATTCGACCAGAGAAGCCATGGGCTTCAGGGGAATCTCAGCCATGACGAGCCGAGATAAGCCTTCTCCGGATTGAAAGCCTGAAATGATGTAGCCTTTCGTTCCCACCTCGGGTGACAGGGGGCTGTCTTTCGCCATCGAGCTGTAGGAAAGGTCGTAAGCAGTATTTCCGGGGTGAAAAGGGGTTTCCTCTTCAGGAGTTGAAAAAGTGTTCTCAGCAAATGGGCTGCTTTGTAGAACGCCTTTCGTAGGGCGACCTTGAGTGTTGCCGTAGCCCGCGCCAATCGTCAAACGTGGGCCGAACGAAATTGAGAATATGTTAGTCCAAGGTGGGTTATCCCCATCATCTTCCAGCTCATTCACATAGTATGAAACCTCTTGAAGTTCATCAGATGGCCAATACTTTCTCGCCCAATCCCAGTCAGGGTTTGCTACCATATTGGTTCGTACGAGAGTTGCTCCTTTGGCGACCTCTCCGTTATTTATGTCAGATAGGCTTCTAGGGTAAAAGGGGGTTCCGACCTGAAAATAAGCTCCTGCACCAGGCGTAGACAAGACCTGATTACTGTAGGGTTTTGTAAATCGATCTGTTTTGAGAGAAAATCTCACAAGGTCAGTTGAATGGAGCTCTTGGCGGGGGCGGCCCTGTACTTTGTGCAGGTGTTTCCAAGTGTTGTTATCCTCTGGATCTATAAGGTTAGGAGGGTGCACGGTTAAACCTGCATCATCACCAGCATTCAACCCTTCTTTCAGGCGAACGCCTCCACTCCATGCGCCGTCTCGACCGAAAGCAGGCGAGTAAATTTTCACTTCGCCCGGCTTCAAATTGAACTCAAGCGGTAGCCAAGCTGTTACCGCTCGTATTCCATAATATTGAGACCGAGTGCCAAAGCCACTTCCCGTGCCGTATCCCAAGTCGATATTTTCTTGTATATTGTAGTCATAGCTTTCGGTCACACCGTCAATAGTTCCCTGATTGCCACCGTTGAACAGCTTGTAAGTACCAGAGAATTCACCTGGCGGCGGGACGGTTCCATTTATGATCCCCATTGTGATCGGTAATGATCTCTGAGTGCTGACGCCGATGTCTGCATTCTTACTCTCAGCCCACCGATCCTGTACGTATGGTTCGCTCTTGTTAATTTCTACGTTGTACGGGTTCCAAAGCGTAACGTAGGGAATCGCGTTCAGATTAATTCGAAAATTTTTTCTCGGTTCTTCTTCATTCGGATTAGGGTCAGGAATGGTATTGGCCTGAACAATAACTTGAACCCTTGCCACTACGGGGTTGATATCTTGCTCATGGTAATGTTGATAAAAATCCTCCTCGTCTACGCCGCCGGTACCATTATTTCCGTTGATGAGGGGTCTCCAACCAAAGGGTGCTTTCCCTATTTTTGAGCCGGAATCGTACGTGATCTTTTTATAATAGGTCGCAAAGTTGACCAATGATTGCCACGAAGCGGAGGCAGTATGATACGTCGAAGGAATTTTGTTTGCCCCGATTTGCGTGTAGTCGCTCCATGGATACAAAACTGACTGATCTGGGTCATAGTTACTTTCAGTTGGTTTAGGTACAGCTGAAGTATCTCCTGGAGCCGGAGAATAGCGGAATAAAGGTAGTTCTGCGTCAGCGTAATTGGAGTAGATGTCGTCCCATTTTTCGGTAAGAATGGACATATCTTTTCGCCAGCCGCCTGTCGCCGTGTTCGTCAGAAGTCCGGTAGCGGTTACAGAGAAATCGTGAAAGCCCAAATGCGGTTGGGCCGCATTATCGTCTTTAAGTAAGTCTACGCTGCTTAAGTTGAGAGCTTTACGGGCAATTCTGCTACTATTTCCGTCCAAGTCGTAGGCTTCGGGGTCGTCCAAAATCTCATCACTCAGCCCAAAAACGGACGGGTCGGGTACACTATGTGACTTGGCCAGATCGGACCAGCCTGCCTCATCCTGAGTGCGTGGTTCGTAGGACTGTTTGAGCCTGGCTTTTTGGTTTTCCGGGCTGACCCACCAGGCATATCCACCTCCATCTTCAGTTTCATTCGGCAAAACATGGATTTCACGCGGGTTATTGTTGTTATCGCTGTCAGGTAGTGATCCATCGTCGTCTACGTTTAAGTCTCCAGCTGTGAGCAGGGGGACAGTGTCAGCATTATTTACTTTGGTCGGTGTAGTGTAGGCGAGGGTCTCCGGGGAGTCTACATTTTGTCCTTCTGTCGCGCTCGAAATTAACCAAGAGATAAACCGTCCATTCCCTGTGGCGCTATTTTGAACTTTCAATGTGTAGTCCGGTGCGATCGGCCTACCTGTGCTTGGGTCGTGGTTAAGGCCCTCCCAACTCCTCCAGGCGCCAACCAGCTTAGGTGTGTTCGGTATATCATTGCTACTGATGTAGATGTCTGCCGGGGCCGTGATACGGGTATCTGGGCCAGTGTGCTTTTGCAGGTCGCCAATCGCCATCATCAGCGCGGTCTTGGCGTTGGCTTGGGCCTCAGTGCGGGCCGCAGCGATGTCCGCGCTTTTTGTGGCTACGGAGGACAGAGAGTAAAGGGTAACCCCAACCAACACCAGGACCGCCATAATCGTAATGCTGGCGATTAGGGCGAAGCCGGATGTTTGGGAATTCTCTAAGCGAGATTTAGAGCGTGATGCGTTCATAATAGATATCTAATCTTGTATAGATAACACTAAACAGGACTTTGAAGCAATCCTATCCAGCAAAATAAGTCGGCATACAACTATGCTTCAAATCGGCATAGTGTTTTACAGGCTTTTAACGCATCCTGCTGCTTGGTTGGCCCCGAAAGCAGGTTTTATCGGGGCTATCGCCCTCTTGCCGCTAGGCGCCTGAGAGGAAGCTTCTAATGATATGAAGTCTAATTTGTTCTGTCCCGGGATCATGGTAGAAGAAGACCATGCTCTGTGCCTTTTCGTTCAAGCGCCAGGTGGCGGAGAAGAATCCTTTCGCCTTATCCTTATTCCGGAAGAAAAATCGGGCATAGGAGTAGCCCAAGTCACCTCTGGTTTTGGTCGCTTCAGGGGTTACCAGAGTACTCTTGCCGGGCTTGAGGGCAAATTTTTGCTCTCCGATAATGCCCGCAATGTCGACCTCGGTCGCATTTATGAATAAGTATTGACCGCCGCCAAAAGCATCCGTGCTGAAATCAAGGGTCGTCAATTGTATGTCGTTGGAGTTTTTACTGCCCGATCGTGTCACCAGTACCAGCTGTTTTGGAGAGCGGATCGAGGGAGTATTTCCGTAAGAATTAAAAGAAAATGCCCTTGCATCCGGGGCCGAGGATTTACCCAGAGTCCAATTAGGGAGTGCCGGGACGCTGTAAGCTTGTGAGATGTGATTGGTCGGAAGTTGGACTTCGATGGTCTCATTCTCACCGATAAGTAACTCAAGCGGTTCCGGATCGGTGGCTTTGGGGAAAGAAAGAAAATGCAGATCGACCTTTCCGGTTTGCGCCTGAGCGCAAATACAGAGGCAAAGGGCACATAAAAGTTTCAGAAATCGGTTTATAGAGATCATAAATTTAACAAGTAGGGTGATCGAATATCGCTGCGAGTCTTCACTAAACTTCGTCTTCGTCCAGCCAACGGAAGCTTACGATGTTGAATTTTCGACCGAATTTCCGGTTCGTCTCGGAAGTCAGCCTTTCCTGACCGACGTGATTCTCGTCGCTGCTGAGATCTATGTAATCAGGCGTTCGCTGTACCACCGCTTCACACCAGACGCGCGCGACGACCTCGCCACGGGCATTCAGTTTGTCGCCATAGGTGCGGATGACGAAGGTATCCCCGCGCGGTGTCAGCACTGAGCCCAGATGGCGAAGGATGTCTGCCTGATCAATGTAAGGTGTGCTACCGTAAGCAATAGGGCCGTCCAGAGCTTCGGGGAATTGCGGTATAAAACCATCCGCCTCTAAATCGTCGGCTTCTGCGTCCAAACTGCGCTCCGGAGACCGGAATGTGGCATTAATGGAAACGCTGTTATCATCTATGGCTGCTTGCATGGCACCTTTGACGGAGAGGTCTCTATTGGAGGTGTCCAGGCGACGGTTAATGAATTCGGAAAGCGAAAGAAAGGGACCGCGTTCCTTGACTTGTCGGACGAGTGCCGAGGCGAGTTGAGAAATTTCGCTGTCGGAAAGACTGCGCCAACTCCGCCACTGGTCGAGCGGCACAGCCGGGTCGCTGGTGATGCTGCCACTGGCTTGTATCTGTCGGTTCGGAAGCATTCCAGGTCCAACCGGAGTTTCCCCATTCACCGAATCTGTTGATGGATTGCCGGTGGTTTCGTTCAAATAAGCGATGGATTTATCGCGAAGGCTGGTGAGTAAGATTTGCCACGCATCTTCAGATGTTGAGTTTACGTTGAAAGGACCGTTCACCAATAGATGGGAAGCAATTTTGTCGGCGAAACCGTCCGTAAAGTCTTCATACTGGCTGGCCAGATTTGTAAATTGGCCGCCGTCAAGATTCTCAATATATGGAGTGATACGCCGGTTCGGTAATTGTTCTGCGTTGAAGAGAAAGTCCTCTGCGACATCAAAGGCAGACTTGTTTGCGGATGCGTCCTGCAGCTGAACGTCGGTGAATTGGGGAGTGATAGAGGAGAAAAAATAATCATCCCAAAGAGCTTTGTTGGCCAAGTAGGAGTGGTCCACATAGGTGATGATCTGGTCGCTTAACGGCACGTCCGTATTCATCTCACGCGTGTAAGTCGTGAATGCCTCATTCGCCTGAATATTGGGGTGGGCGTAGGAATTGCCGGTAGCCTGCTGGGTGTGTGGGGCGAGGCCACCTTGTCCGGTCGCAGTGGTTACACGGAAATCACTAATATCGGGTGCATTGTCGATGCTGCTCTCAACCACGGCATTGTTAGCCAAACTGTAGCCGCCAAGATGCGCACTGCTGAGGGAGGCGATGGAGATGGGGGGTAACACAGGGAGGTATTGTTGCACAACGTGGGTGGTGCCAAAGCCGAAATTGTAACTTCCGCCGTAGTAGCCCCGGCTGTTGCCGTCGCTCTGAAGGACCTCCTCTGTATCGTTTATTTTCTCCACCTGCCATTCCCAGCCGTACTCATAGAGTCCTGCCGGGCTGTTGTCCGCGATGCGTGGAGCGCTGAGTATGCTCCCATGCAGGAAAGGGCGTGTGGTGATTCGACGACCGGCGCTGAAACCTCCAGTCTGACTGTTATTTAATTCACAGCCCGGCATCATGGTGAACACCAGTAAGCCTTTAGCTGCTTGAGCAGCTGTGAAGCTCGCTATGTCTGTTCCAGGTGTCGCATTTGTTACGGATTCAAAAGGAATGGCTGCGCCTCCGGGGAAACCTGAGAGGATCATATTCGAATTGAAAACATTCGTTGTTTGTTCCAGAGCTCCATTTCCGTCTTGGCCGAATCGACTAAGGAATTGGTAATTCCTGTGGCGATTATCGGCGTCATCATTTTTTAGATAGAACTGAAGCCCACCTCCATGCACTTCATTGGCCCGTGCCACCAAGCCGGAAAAATCTCTGTTGTGATCAGGGTTTGGGTCTTCCGGATAGGCAGCGACAGTAATCTTATCACCTTCGGCAAACACCATTCGAAAGCCTAAGTAATTATCACTTCCTTCGAGCTTTACGACGTCGACGCTCCCGTCCGGGGGGGCGGTCTTTGCCGTAATGTAAAAGCCATCCGGAAAAAATTCCTGGGCATCATAGGTTGGGTTGTCGCCATACGTCGCTTCACCATCATTTTCCAGCCAGTTCCCGGTCGGAATATCGACAGTAAAGGTTTTGATTTCTCCCGGCTCAAAGACAATCGGTTCGGTACGCGCAAATCTAACTTTAATGATGAACGGGTCGAGTGCGCGCGCCCGAGCATCACTGTGAGTGGATTCGTTGGTAATTGCGTAATTCAGGTTAGTGTTTTTAGTTATATGCTCTCCCCCGCTGGCTCTGTATTTTTTCCACTGAATATAGAACGGGGGGAAGCCGACTTGCATTCTCTGTGCCGCGTCGGTGTCCATGACCAATGGGACATTGTTGGGATTCCAGAGGGAAATTACCGGTTTCACGCCAAGGGATAGCTTGTAAATGTCTTCTTCCCTTAATTCTCTACCATCGCCCAGCCAATCATTCGCATAAGCTCGTTCTGGATCGGTAATCAAGCTGGCGCCAACGCCCAAAACAAACTGGACTTTTACGGGCACGGGGTTGCGGTAAAGGGCGGTGAATTCTCTCAAATATGCTTGATCCGAACTCCCATAATCCGGCACCTCCGTCTGGATATTACCGTTGAGCTGGGAGGATGTGTATTTGATGCCACCCCGATCTCCGGTACTAAAATCTTCATTATCCCGATAAAGTTGATAATAAGCGGATAAGTCCTGAAGGGGCACGCGTTCTTCAAGTACGGTTTCACCCTCACGGTTGAAATCGTAGAGCATGAATTCGTTGCCGTCATCGTTTAGATCAATTTGGCGCTCCAACAGGGTATTCAAATCCCGTTTCAGGCCGCCTTCACGAACATCGGCGAGAACCCCGAAATTGTTGAGGGTGGCGGTGTGGAAATTGAGCTGTGACAGGGTAGGGTCGTTGGCTCCGGGTTGCGGGCTTCGATCAACCAAATCGAGTGTCTTTCCTGTCGTGACCTTGTCCAATTCGTTTAAGTCCGTAATCGTCTGAAAGCCGGGGATTTGCTGATTCCCCATCGTGTCGGGAGCATGCGAGCGGTGGATCAATTCCGCCTCGGTCATCCCGCTTGCAGGGCCGTAAGAATCCGCCAGAACCGTGGCCTTTTGGCTCTCATCGCCGATCCACCAAGCATAGCGCCCGGAATTTGCCTGGCCGATAGCTTCGACGTCGATCAAACTTGCGCTGACGTAGTCTTGATTTGTGGCATTCGGGCCAAGCGACCCATTTCCGACCAAGCGCACGGCGGTTGAAGTGCTGCCGGGCTTAGCGTCCCCGCTGAGAGGAAGTATACTGGCCGAGGTGAAATTTTTCCGGGCGGTGGTATTAAGCGAGACCAGCCATTCGCGGAAGTGGTCTTCTTTTCGGCTATAATCCGGGTTCATGCCAGCCTGCAGCGCAGCATCGGTCGGACTGCCGATGGTCTGGTGGGCGCTCTCAGGACTTGGGTAGTTGGAATTGACCGGTGCGTCGGCCAGATCGCCGGCAATCCAAGAATCCCAGACCCCGAGCCAGTGCGGATGATTGACGCCATCCATGTCATTTGTTTCGCTATTTGTGTCGAGGATCGCAGCATTGGCTGAAATGCGCTGGTCCGGTCCCATCGACGCTTGCAACTCGCCGATCGCCAACATCAGGGCCGCTTTTGCGTTGGCCTGCGCCTCGGTCCGGGCCTTGGCGACATCGGCACTGCGGGTCGCCACCGAAGAAAGGGAATAAAGAGTGACGGCAATCAGCACCAGCACGGCCATGATAGCAATACTGGCGATCAGGGCGAAACCTTGTCGGTTTTGGTCGCGTGGCATGCTTTGAAATGAATGAATGATTAAAATTGCACATAATTAGGCGTGATCGCAACCTAAACCAAAGCTAATATGCAAGAGGGCCCTGTCCCTTATGGGGTAAGTTGCCTGGTAGGAAAGGGCTGTTTAATCTGTGATCTCCAATTGAAGGTCTGGAGGCATTAAGTATGAAACATTTTTCACTAACGTGCATCCAACATGTCTAAATTATGATGAAAACGATTCTAATTGCCCTGGCGGCCAGTTTTCTGGCCACATTTAGTATTTCTTCTGCCAACGAAAGCAGTCTCAGGATAGACTACAGTCGCTTGAAGGATGATTTGAAGTCGGATTTGATGAGAGAAATTCCCGACGTCAGCACTTCCAGAAAATCCGATTACTTCGAAGCGCTGGAAAAGGAAGAGGCCGCCAAAGAAGGGGTTAAAGCGGCAGAGAAAGTACTGGGAGAAATCAAGACGGCCCAGGCGCTGATCGGGCACGCCAAGAATCACTGGATCAAGAAGGCCGATCAGGGCATCGCCAACGCCAAAGAGGCGCTGAAAAACGCGAAGACAGGTGCCGAGCGTGAGAAAGCAAAAGCTGATTTGGCCAAGTGGGAGGAAAACCGGGAAGCCGGCGTCGAGGCGCTGAAAGAGCGCACGGCAAAATGGGAAGCGGTGAAAGACGATTTGCCGAAAGCACAAGGAGCGCTCCAGGCAGCCAGGGAGGCGCTCGCGCAAGCCAGTCAAAATGTGGTCGAGACCACCAAAGAACTCGGCCTGGATGCATTTTTATCGAGTGATGACCTGGATGCGAAGCTTGCCCGATACATCGTTTTGAAGGAGGCGACTCCCGCTGCGCTGGCGGAATATGCGGCCGAGAGCCGGGCGCATGAGGCGCAGGTTGAGGCTTTTCTGAATAACGATGAACTGCTGGTACAGTTGATGGTGGCCGACGGCCCGCGTAAGGCCCGCCGCGCCGAGCATCCGGACTACCCCCGAATGCTGGAGATTTACAACAGTATCCAGAACGCGAGTGACAAGGCCTCGGATGGGGCGCTTCAGCGGCTGGCCCTGGCGGTCGCACTGGAGCATGCCGCCCCGCACAAGCTACGTGCGGCCAAGGCGGATACGGACGCTCCGGAGCATGTGGATCCGCTGAAACGCTACCTGCACTTTGAAAAGGCCTACCTCGACGGGGAGCTCGACCCGCATTTTGGTAACCTGAGGGTTTGGGACATGCGGATGGTTGTGGATGGCGAGGAGCCGGAGGAAATTCTCGCCTGGGGGCGTGAAATGCTGCGCAACTATCGCCCGGACCACATCACCACTTCGGACCATCGCTGGCGCTATGTCGGACTGGTGCGCTCGGACATCCGCTATGGTTCGCAGGACAACAAATACGACCGGGACGACCTGCAGTTCTTCCAAAACATTTTAATGAACGGCGGCATCTGCGGTCGCCGGGCCTTCATCGGGCGCTTCATCCTCCGTGCCTTCGGTAATCCTACCACGGCTCGTCCACAGAGCGGGCACGCCGCGCTCGTACGCTGGACGCCGGACGGCTGGGTGCCCGTTCTCGGTGGCGGCTGGGGTGCCGGCTGGACGAAAACGCCCTACGACCGTGACAAGGACTTTCTGGCCACCACTCAGGCCAGAGCGCTCGGAGACGAGTATTTGCAGGTTAAGCGGGCCCACTGGGTAGGGGATCTGCTTGACGAGCCCAGAGTCTATGGACTGCTGAACAATCGCAAAGCGCCCGAGTTCTGGAACGGGTTGGCGCTGAACACGCAGCGTGCTCTGATCGCTGATGCCCAGGCACTCGACGCCGTCGGCGAGGAGCTGGGTGAAGCCAACGTATCGGATGTCGAATATGCCATCGATACGGCCGAGGTGACCGATGCGGACCGTGAGATCACGGTGAACGACAAGGGCTTGATTACCATTCCGGCGGCCGCGACCAGCGAGCCCAAATCCAGCAAAGGGAAAGTGATTTTTATCCCCAGCGTATTGGGTGGCTTGCAGCTGCACTACAAGCGTACCGGTGGAGCGACGGATTTTGAATATACCATCAATGCCCCTGAAGCAGGGTCATACGCGCTGATTGGAAAAGTGGTGACTCCCAGCTGGAAGCAAAATCTGGTGCTTTCGGTGAACGGTGAGGCGAACGTGGCCGAGATCCCCTTACCGCACACGGTGGGCATGTGGGATTACACCGAGCCGGTCCACATCAATCTGAAACGGGGCAAGAACGTGCTGCGCTTTTCACACAAGACGGAGGGCTACAGCAAAGGATTCAGCATCAAGGAGTTCCAATTGGCGCCAGTTCCAGAGCACGCGCGTGTGAGGTAGGCCGGGACTTGTAGGGGTGGTGCTTCGCGCCACCCGCGAATACAGTGTGGGGTCCCGGATGTTCTTAGCGCCGCGGAGTTGTCGCGGGCTTGGCAAGCGAGAGCCCCTACGTTGTTATCCGCGAGGTGGGGTTAAGATCTCGATGGTTTGTAAGTTATCCGAGAATGTCTTAGGGGAAAACTTCCACCTTTTCGCTTGCCTTGCCTCTCTGCGCTGGTATCCCTCTCCGCTTTCCTGCTCCGAAGGGGATCAAGGAACAGGCTCAAATCGGCCTGAACATCGATAAAACCTACAAATCAACCACAACTAAAAGAAACATTGTTTCTCCCGGGGTTCATGACTCAGGGCTTTGAAAAATAAAATGAATACAACACCACAAGACCTCCTCGACGCAGGCGTTCACTTCGGCCACCAGCTTCGCCGCTGGAATCCGAAGTCCAAACCCTACGTTTACGATAACCGCAACGGCATCTCCATCATTGACTTGGAGAAGACGCACGCATGCCTGGAAAAGGCTTGCGAGAAGATCGAGGAAATCGTCGCTTCCGGTAAGGAAGTCCTCTTCATCGGCACCAAGAAGCAGGCGCAGGAAATCGTCCGCGAGGCGGCCACTGCCTGCCAAATGCCCTTCTGCGCGAATCGCTGGATGGGTGGGGGCCTGACCAATTTTGCCACGATCAAGACTTCCCTCGTGAAGTATCGCAAGTTCCTCAAGATGGATCAGGAGGGCGACCTTGAAAAACTTCCGGGTAAGGAAGAGGCTGCCATCCGCCGTCAGATGAGCCGGATGGACCGGAATTTCGAAGGTATCTTGAATATCGAAGAATTGCCGGCGGCCGTATTTATCATCGACACCAAGAGCGAGGAAATCGCCGTGGCCGAAGCCAATCGTCTGAACATTCCTGTCATCGGTCTGGTGGACACCAACTCCGACCCGACAGTGCTCGACTATCCGATTCCCGGTAACGACGACGCCGTGAAGTCGATCCGCATCATTGTGGAAACGGTGATGGAAGCTGTTCAGGAAGGACTTTCCAAGCGCGAGGCCAAGAAGGTGCAAAAGAGCGCCGGACCGATCGTTCGCGAGCAGGTCTTCGAGCAACAGGAGGATGTCGAAGTGACACTCCCTGCCGGCTACGGTGAAGACGAAGAGGAAAAGCCTGCGGCAGAAGCCGCGGAAGCGCCTGAAAAGACCGAAGAGAAATAATCATTTATAGACCCAAAGTTAAAAGATAATGAGCGTTCAAATTAATGCGAAAATGGTCGGCGAGCTCCGTGAGAGCACTGGCGCCGGCTTGATGGATTGTAAAAAAGCACTTGTCGAATCCGAAGGTGATTTCGATCAGGCGGTCGAATTGCTCCGCAAACGCGGTGTGGCCAAGGCAGCCAAAAAAGCCAGCCGCGAAGCTGCGGAAGGACTGGTCGACACTTATATCCACCTCGGTGGTAAGGTCGGCGTGCTCTGTGAAATCAACTGCGAATCCGACTTCGTGGCCAAGACGGATGACTTCAAGAAGTTCGTCCGCGACATCGCCATGCACATCGCAGCGGCCAGCCCGGTCTGCGTGTCCCGCGAGGAGATCGACCCGGCCCTGATCGAGGCCGAGCGCAAAGTCGCCGAAGGTCAGGCAGAAGGTAAGCCGGCTCAAGCCGTCGAGAAGATCGTCGAGGGCAAGCTCAACAAGTATCTCAGTGAAAACTGCCTGCTGGAGCAAGCCTACGTCAAGGATCCGGACAAGACTGTTCAGGAAGTTCTGACGGCGAACATTGCCAAGATGGGTGAAAACATGGTGATCCGCCGCTTTGCCCGATTCCAGGTCGGTGCCTAATAGTTTTTGTTTTCTGTTTTGCGAAAAGCCCGCTTCCGTTCCGGATGCGGGCTTTTTTATGTAATACCACTTTGCAAAAGTTTTGATCTTTTTGGAAACAGATTGTCCGTAGCGAACTTGCGCAGCAAGGTCGAGGGTGGTATCTGAGTGCTAATCGACGGCACTGGCGTGCCATCGCTACAACCATTAAGTATCAATTCTTTTTTTAATTGGTATCATCTACCCATTGAACCGATGCGGCTTTCCCGGGCAGGGGCAGCTATGGGGGTGTAAGTAATTGATTGGCAATTACATCTATCTTTACTCATCTGCCAGCCAGCCACTCCATATTATGAAACTGAAGCACTTCCTCCCCGTAAAGTTAACTCTTTCTGTCATACTTGCGTTGGCGGTCATCTATCTTTCCTTAGAGCTGGAGCAGAAGATCATCCAAGTTGAGTAAGCGGAGAACAGGCAAATCGAAGCGCTTCGGCTTTCCGTTTTGTTCAGGCAAACTTCGGATGATCTGACGAAATTTGCCCGGATGTATGTGGAAACGGGGGATGACCGTTTCCGCTGTTATTTTAACAAGATACTCGAAATCCGAAATGGCGAGCTTCCCCGCCCCGAGCACTATGATCGGGCTTACTGGGACCTCGTATTGGGGGAAGATGCATCCTTGCCGGAGATGTCCGAACAGGGTGAAAGGCTTTCATTCGCGGTCATGTGGTCCCTTAAGTCGAGCGGTCGGCTCGGCGAGACCGTCTCTAGCAAGAGGCGGATGTCTGTCTGTTGATGCTGGTAGGGCGTGTCTGGCCCAGCGCGCCGTCCCACCAACAGAACCACGCAACGACTCAACCACTCACCAATCCTACTCCGATTTCTCCATCGGGATCTTGTTTGAAGTCGCTACGGCGAGAACCGGAACCTTGGTTTTGACCCAGATGTTCTGCTCCTTGAAGAATTTTGCGGTGACGGCTTCGCAGGCTTCGCCGATGGTTTCCACCGGCATGCGGCGGCCCTTCGGCGTGGTGTTGTATTCGTAAGCTGCGCGGATGATGCGTTCCGGGGCGACGGTGACACTGTCGTCTTCCGGAATCTGAACGACCCAGCCGGTGAGGTCTTTGTCTTCGAGCACGCCCTCGTTGTCCGCGAGGACAATGGAGAACTGTTTTTTAACGGGGGGAGGCCGGTTGGCGCGCTCCTCTTCCTCGGCTTTTAGTTCCATTTCAATATCCTGCATGATCTCGTTGATCTTGCGAATATCGGTTTCGTTGCGTTGGAGGATGAACTTGAGTGTTTCGACGTCGATTTTGGCCATTGAAGAAATAGGATCGTTAGGAGTTGGTCGTTTGAGTGAACTATTTGGAGTAGATGAGCTCGGCGCCGTCAAGAGCTGTGCCGAAGTCATCCATGGATTCGATAAAAGTGTATTTGCCGGTGTCGCCCCAATCCCAGGTCTTCCCCAAGATGTAGTGCCGCACGGGCAATTCGATTTCGGTGGCGATCTCGGCGCTGTCAGCGACCGAGGTGATGACCTCGGCAGCGACTTCCTCGTTTTGGTTCAACTGCGAAATTACGACCAGGTGGTCGGCGGTACGGTAGATTTTTTCGATCTGTACCTTCCATCCCGCGTTGGGTGTATCGATGCGCACGCTCACGGAGTTGTTTTTCGATTCCGCGCTCGACGTGGATCCATTTTGCAGTGAGCCGGCAATCACCACGGTGGCTTTGGACGGGTCGAGGTATTGCTTGATCGCCCGGTTGACTTGTTCGGGTGTGATCTTTTCCAACTCGAGGGGGTATTGATCGATGTAGCCAGGCTCCATCCCGCGTTGCAGAAAGCTGTGCAGCTGGCCGGCGACCCGGCCGGTGGTGGAGAGGCCGACCAGATAAGAACCGGAGAGCGTTTCGATTGCGGCGTCGACCTCTGCTTCGCTCACACCATCGGCATACCAGGTATCCAAGACTTCCCGGGTCGCTTCCATGCCTTCATCCAGTAGGGCGGGCGAGAAGCTGGCGGTTAGGGCCCAGTTGCCCGGAGTCATGATGTCTCCCTGATGATAAGAACGGATGTTGTAGGTGAGCCCGCGCTCCTTCCGGACTTCGCTCATGAGCCGTGCATTGAAGCTGCCGCCCAGAATGTAATTACCGAGCATGAAGGGGAGGTATTCCTTCTCGCTGCGTTGCAGTCCGGTGTTATAGCCGTAAAGAACGGAAACGCTGGTTTTGTCGGCGATGTAGATGCGTTCCTCCACGCTGGTGTTGCCCCCTTGTTCCGGTTGTTCTTCAGGATAGGGGACGCCGCCGCTCCAGCCTTCAAAGGCGTTGGCGACGGCCGCTTTAATCTGCTCGAAGTCGATGTCGCCAGCAAATACCAGGCGCATGGATTCCGGGCCGTAAAATTCTTGATGGAAGCTGCGGAGGTCTTCGATGCTCGTGGCTTTGAGGTCTTCGAGCAGAAGACTCAGCTCCTCGTTGTGGTTGGGGTGGCCGGCGGGGTAGAGCATTCGGCTCAATTGCGAGCTGGCCCGGTAGTTGGGGTCATCCACGGCCTGGAGCAGGTAGGCTTCCTGCCGGCTGCGGACGGTTTCGAAAACGGCAGGGTCGAAGGCGGGCTCGCGCACCTGCTCTGCCAGTAATTCCAAAACCGCTCCGGCATTCGGCCGGAGGAAGCGGCCGGAAAAACTGAGGCTGTGGCTGCCGGCGGAAAACGAGATGTCGGCCCCCAGGGTGTCGAGCAATTCGGCGATGGCGAAACGGTCCTTTCTGGCGCTGCCCTTGTCGAGCATGGCTGCAGTCAACCCCGCCAACATGGGATGTTCGCCCGGGCTGAGGGCCTCACCCGCGGCAAAACTTCCAACAAAAGAAACAACGCCTTCGATCGGCATATCGACGGTGATAAGGTCGATCCCGGCCACCGTCTCCCGGCGCATGTTGGAGGAAAAGTCGACCACGCTGGGGAGGCTCTCGCCGTTCTCCGCCTGTTTATCGTTCGCGTGGGGGCCGTAGAGTTCCGGATCCCGGTAGTAGTTTGGTCCCCAGGCGCGACCGCTTTGCTGGGCCAGGCTGTTTTTGACTTCAGGGACGAACCATCCTGTCGTGCTCGTCTTTTTCAGGAAGTAGCGCTTGGCCACGGCCTGGATTTCCTTAGCGGTTACAGCCTCGATTTCCTTCGGCCGGTTGACGTAGCTGGTCCAGTCGCCCATGGCAATGGCTTCATTGATCTGATCGGCAATCGCATAGGGGCCGTCCCTGCCGTAGACGATTTCCGCGCGGATCACCGACTTGGCCCGGCTGAGTTCATCCTCGGTCACGCCGCCCCCGATGAGGGCTTCGATTTCTTTTTGCAGGATGGCTTCAACTTCCTCGTGAGTGGCATCGGGCGTCAGGTAGGCGCCGAAAACGAAGAGTCCCGGGTCATGCAATTCGGGCGCAAAGGTAAAGGTGGCACTGGCCTTGCCTTTATCTTCGAGCGCACGGTAGAGTCGGCCGGTCTTGTCGGCGCCCACGATTTGGTCGATGAGGAGCAGGGCGGGCCAGTCCTTGTGCGTGGCTTCGGGAACTTTATAGCCGGTCATGACCACCCCGACCTGGCCCGCGCGTTTGATGGTCACGCGTCGTGGGCCGATCTGTTCAGGCTCTGAAGTTTCGACTTCCGGGATGGGGTGGGGGGCCGCTTCGATCGCGCCATAGTGCTCGACGATGGCATCCAGGGTTTTCTCACGGTCGTAGCCGCCGATGACGGTCAGCACCGCATTCTCCGGCCAGTAAAAGGTGTCATAGAACTCGCGAAGCTTCTCGGGTGAGGTGTTCTCGATGTCCGACTTCCAGCCAATCGTGGGGTGGCTGTAGGTGTGGGCGGTAAAGGCGGCGGCAAACAATTCTTTGATCAGGGTCCGGACCGGACTGTTTTCCCCGCGTTCGTATTCGTTGCGCACGACGGTCATTTCCGAAGCCAGATCCTTTTCCCGTATGTACAGGTTGCGCATCCGGTCGGCCTCCAGTTCGATGGCCAGCGGGACGTATTCGCGCGGCAGGGTCGCGTAGTAATTCGTGCGGTCGAACCAGGTGGTTGCGTTGGAGCGGGCCCCGATGCGCTCCATTTGACTGGAGTAATCATTGTCCTCTTCGGCGTTAAAGCGGGGCGTCCCTTTAAACATCATATGCTCAAGAATATGGGTGGCACCGGTCGTGCCGGGCACTTCATGACGGGAGCCGACTTCGTAGGTCACCATGACCGTGGCAACCGGCAGGCCTTCGTTGGGCATGAGCAGCACACGCAGGCCGTTGTCTCGCAATTCGTACTCCTCAATCCCTCCTATGGTCTGGATGTGCTTGAGGGCGTCTTCCGCACTTGTGGCGAACGCGCACAGACTGGTGAGAAGGAAGATAAGAAAATGGCGTGTGGCTTGCATAGTTTAGCTGTCAATCGAGCGGAAATAAATGTTCCGCTCAACTGCACTGCAAGCGTGGCCCGGAGAAAAGTTTATTTTCTCTATTTTTCCTTTTGGAAGCTGTGCAGGTCCTTTGAGGTGAGCAGCTCAATCAACTTCTTGATCGCCGGTGTGAGTACGCGGCCTTTCCGGTGGATGAGGGCCAGCGGACGTTTGTAGGTCTTGCCCTTGAATTTCAGAACCTTGAGCAGCCCCTGTGCTTCTTCCCGTACCACCGTGGTCTGTGGCAGGATCGCGATGCCGGCGTTGATCTCGACGGCCCGCTTCACGGTTTCCACATTGTCGAATTCCATGACCGGTTCCACATCGATTCCGGCCTCCTTGAAAAGGGCGTCAGTGGCTTTACGCGTCGGAATGTCCGGTTCGAAACCGACGAACTTTTGCCCGGCAATTTCCTCGAGATCGACGGTCTTTTGCTTGGCCAGCGGATGCTCCGGGCAAACGACGAGAACCAGAATGTCATCGTGAAAGGGCAAGATCTCAAGTTGCTTGTGCTTCTGCGGGTAGGCCACGAGGCCCAGATCGATCGAGTTGGTCAGGATGTCCTCGTACACGTTGTTGGCGCGACGGTACTCCACCCGGATATTAACCTCGGGATACTTGGCCAGGAAGGCTTTGACGTAAGGGGGCAACTCGTGAAGCCCGATACTGTAAACCGTCGAGATGTGAATCGTGCCGCTGATCACCTTCTTCATCTCCTGCAGCTCGCTGTTGAGCTTATCGTAGAGATAGAGCATCTCCTTGGCGGATTCGTAGAGCTTCTGGCCCTCGCGGGTCAGGCGGAACTGCTTCTGGCTGCGGTCAACGATGAGAATGCTGAAATGCTTCTCCATCGCGCGCAGCTGTTGGCTGACCGCAGATTGCGTGATATTATTCAATTTCGCCGCGCGCGAAAAACTTTCACTTTCCACGAGGTCCGAGAAGATTTTAAAATTTTCAACATGCATGGTGATTTCGTGTATAAAAGAAGCTAATCAAAATACAAGTCTAATTAAAGGAAATCTTATCTTGCGATTTTTCGCTAACAGTGCTGCTTAATAAGTGTGATTACTTTTGAGGAATTTGAAGCCAACGTCCGTAGCCTGCAGAAGCGCATCGCGGCGGCTTGTCGTGATGCCGAACGTAGTGAAAACGAAGTATCATTACTGCCGGTGACGAAAAACCATCCTCTGGACGCCGTGGAGTTTGCCGCTCAAGCTGGCTTGTCGGCGGTGGGTGAAAACCGAGTTCAGGAGGCCGGTTATAAGCGAGACTCATACACCGGCGAGATGCGATGGGAGCTAATCGGCCATTTGCAGTCGAACAAAGCCAAGCAGGCCGTGGCCATTTTTGACCGGGTGCAATCGGTGGATTCGCTCAAAATTCTCCGTCGTCTGGACCGTTACGCGGGGGAAGCGGGCAAGACCCTGCCTATTTTGCTCCAGTGTAATACCGGGGAAGATCCGAATAAATACGGGTTTGATGTGGAATCGATGAACGAGGCGGTGGAGCTTGCGCTTGAAGCGGAGGCCTTGCAACTGGACGGTCTGATGACGATTGCGCCGCTCGACGATGATCCGGTTGTCGCAAAAGCCGCCTTTGAAAAGCTGCGTGACTTGCGTGACGAGCTTTCGGCCCGATTCGGCTGCGCGCTGAAGGAGCTTTCCATGGGGATGACCGGGGACCTCGAGCAGGCGATAGCGGCCGGATCGACACAGATTCGTGTCGGCACGGCGCTGTACGGGGCACGTGAGAACGTACAGGCCTGAAAACTTGAGTAAAATTAGGGTTGACGGGCAGTATCCACGCAGCATCTTAGCGCACCTTTTCCACTTTAGAACAAATATCTTATGTCACTTGAAGTAAAAGTCCGTAAAGGCGAGCCCATGGAACGTGCGCTCCGTCGTCTGAAAAAGCGCCTCGACCGCGAAGGTGTCATTCGCGATGTGCGCGCTAACCGCTATTTTGAAAAACCATCCCAAGCGAAGCGCCGTAAAAAGAAAGAGCTTGATTTCAATAACATGCTCCGCGTTCGCTATTCGAACATGTAGTCGTAGCTTTTAGAGTGGTGCGTTGGCACTAACTCTTCCAGAGTCCCGGCCTGCACCTGTGTGCGCCGGGATTTTTTGTATCATGACTGACATTACAGACCGACTTTCTCTTTCCTCCTGCTGGTGCTCCGCGCGCCATCAGGACGGCTATGAAATGATTGAGGAAGTGCTGGGCTTGGGGTTTAAGCGTATCGAGCTCAGCCACGGCATTCGCATATCGCTGGTGCCCGGCATTCTCAAGGCAGTGGAGGAAGGTATTATCGAGGTCGGTTCCGTGCACAACTTTTGTCCGCTGCCCAATACGGTACAGCATGCAGCACCAAACCTTTATCAGCCCTCGTCCTCGGATTCGCGTGAGCGCGACCTCTGGCACCGTTATTCACTGCAAACGCTGGATTTTGCAGTCAAGGTCGGTGCGCCGCGAATTGTCATGCACTCCGGAAGTGTGCATTATTTCTTCTGGTCCCCGGAGGCGCGCTTGGAGCGATGGATCGACAAAGCCGGGTTGGAGGCAAATGAACTCCGCGAGCACAAGGCCTTTCGCAAGCGCTGTGATCGTACCTTGAAGCGGATCAAGCGCTCGGCGAAGCCCTGGCTTGGGCGTATTCACGAAAGCTACCAGAAGTTGATGCCCGAGGTAAGTGAGCGGGGTTTGACGCTGGGGGTCGAAAATCGCGAAGGGCTCGAGGAACTTCCGATCGACAGCGATTTTGAAGCCTTTCTTGATGCTTTTGAGGAAGGCTCGCCTGTGGGTTACTGGCACGACTGTGGGCACGCCCAGCTAAAGCACCAGTTCGGTTTGATGGACCATGCCGAACATCTGGAAAAGATGGCCCCGCGACTCATCGGTTTTCATCTGCATGATGTCAGTGAAGGCGGTAAGGACCATCAAACGCCCGGCACAGGCGTGATTGATTTTAAGATGATCGCCCGGTTTGTCCGGCCCGAGCATAGCCTGACGCTTGAGCTCAGCCCTTCGCTGACGAAGGATCAGGTGCTGCAATCCAAAGATTATATTGCGGATTGTTTGGCATAGTTAGCGACATTGTGACGCAGTGAATCGGTGCGACGGGTTTTTGTGCCATAGTGTGTCATATTGACTCTTTCCCTCTGGAGCTATGGTTTTCTAAGTGACTAATATTCAGTTATATGTAGACGTTACTTAGGCTGGTATCGTTTATGCACTATTCCTTTTGAACTTCAATCAAACGAAAGGAATACATCATGAAACTGATACGCTATGAATACCCACAGTCTCCGGCTGCATCCGCATTCAATCGTCTCTTCGATCTAGGCGGCTCTTCAATCGACCGCTTCGGTTCGATCTTCGACGATTTTTTTGGCGGCACGACCGGATTCGCTCAACCCGCTGCTGATCTCTATGAGGATGAGCACAACTACTATGCCCGCTTCGAGCTGCCCGGCATGAAAAAGAACGAGGTCGATCTCGAGCTGGAAAATTCCGTCCTCACCATTAGCAGCGTCAGCGTCGAAAAGTCGGACGAATCCGAATCCCGCGCGAGCTTCCAACGCTCGATCTCGGTTCCGGACGGTGTCGACCTCGATGCCGTGTCGGCCGCAATGAAAGACGGCGTGCTGACGGTGACCTTGCCTAAGGCCGAGGCCCGCAAGCCACGTCAGATTACCGTCAAATAAACCATTCAACCGAAACAGAAAGGAAACTTACACCATGAGCAGCACAGAACTACAAACCTCCACCGCAACGGAAGCGACACCGACTAAGAGCCAGGCCCGTACCTGGCGCCGTCCCGCCTACGATGTGAGTGAAAACGAAGATGCATTCAACGTCCGCGTTAACCTGCCCGGCGTAAGCCGGGACGGACTCGATATCTCCATCGAGGACGAGACACTCAGTATCACCGGGAGCCGCGCCGAGGTATTGCCGGAAGGATGGCGACCGCTTCGCCGCGAAATGCCGGTCGGTGATTATCGGCTGGAACTCCGCTTGAATGTCGCCGTGAACGAAGATAAGATCAAAGCCAAGGTCGAAGACGGTGTGCTTGATTTGACTCTGCCCAAGGCAGACGAGGTGAAGCCACGTAAGATCAAGGTGAGCTAATCCAAGCGTAAGATGAGGTATGCAGGGCAGGGGCCGTACGGTCTCTGCCCTTTCTTTATTGTGCTGATCGATGAAGGCGTTATGCCTTAGTCCATATCGTACACAGGATCGCATCGCATCCTGCCGAGATAACTCCCTTTTCTAACCCCGACAGTCGACAGATTATGAAATTGATCAAAGCCATCGTGAAGCCCTTCAAGCTGGAAGAAGTGAAAGAAGCTCTCTCTGAAATCGGAGTGACCGGCATGACCGCCTCTGAAGTTAAAGGCTTCGGTCGCCAGAAAGGCCACACCGAGATTTACCGGGGCAGCGAATACACGGTGGATTTTCTGCCCAAGACCATGATTGAAACGGTGGTGGAGGACGATGTGGTCGAAAAGGCTGTCGATGCCATCGTCAAGGCTGCCAAAACCGGTAAAATCGGCGACGGCAAGGTCTTTGTCCTCCCGGTGGAGCAGGCCGTCCGTATCCGCACCGAAGAGTCGGACGAAGACGCGCTTTAGTCAGAGGGCAGAAGCCTGAGGCCAATAGAGTAGTAGAGGCTCCGCTCATGACGGGCGTAGCCTCGGCGAAGCCTCTTGCGGATGCCGGGTCGTTACCCCGCGCCGATCGGTATTTTAGAAGTGGTATTAGTCCAAGATCGCCCTTTTTGTTGCTACCAGCAAACTTTCATCAACACTGCGATGCATGCCTAAAAAGAAAACCTCGAAAAAAACCGCGGCGAAAAAAACGCCCAAGAAGTATCAGGCTCCGGACTTTCTAGTCGATTTGCTCAACGCCCGTTCGCCCACCGGACATGAGTATGAAGCTCAGGCCGTGGTGGATCGTTATGTCGGGGACAAGGTGGACGCCTACCGCCGCGACACCATGGGTAACCGGTTTGCCACCGTGAACGAAGCGGGTGACCCCAGCGTGCTCTTCGCCGGCCACATTGATGAACTTGGTCTGATCATTACCTACATTAACGACCAGGGCTTTCTTTATTTTGATACCCTTGGGGGGCACGACAAAACCATGATCTCAGGACGCCGAGTTTCCATTCTAACCAAAGAAGGCGAAATCAAGGGCGTGACCGGTAAGCGCGCGATCCACCTGATGAGCCCGGAAGATCGCAAGAAGGTTCCGGAGACCCATGAAATCTGGATCGATATTGGTGTGAGTAGCCGGGAGGAAGCGGAGAAGCTCGTCCGGATTGGCGATCCCGCCATTTACGATCAAAGCTTTGAACTGATTCGTGGTAGTGTGGGCGTGGCCCGCGCCTTTGATGACAAAGCCGGTGCCTACGCGGTGCTGGAAGCGGTCCGTCGTTTGACTAAGGGCAAGCTGACTGCGCGCGTAACGGCTGCCGCCACCACGCAGGAGGAAATCGGCACCCGTGGCGCGATGACCGCCGCCTATTCCGAGAAGCCTGATTTCGCGATTGCGGTGGATGTGGGGCATGCCACCGATTCGCCGGACTGCGACCTGAGGAAATACGGGAGCTTCAAGCAGGGTGGTGGTCCGATCGTCTGCCGCGGCCCGAATATCAATCCCATTGCCTTTGAACGTATCGTCGCTTGTGCGGAAAAAGCCAAAATTCCTTATCAACTCGAAGCCGATTCGCGACCCACGGGAACGGACGCCCGCGCGATTCAAGTTGCCGGCGACGGGGTGGCCACAGGGCTGCTGTCGATACCGCTCCGCTACATGCACACACCCAGTGAGATGGTCGATCTGAAGGACATTGAACATACCGTACAGCTTCTGGAGGCCTTTGCCCGCTCACTCAGGAAGGGTGATCGAGGTCTTTGGTAAGTCGATACAGTATGACCAAACCACTCGCAAAAAAGAAAGTCATCGGCTGGAAGGAGACCGTCGACCTCCCGGATTGGGGGATCGAGCACATCGTCTCCAAAAGCGACACCGGCGCGCGGCGGTCGGCTCTCGACGTTTCCAACGTGGTCGAGTTGCCGGATAACCGAATACAGTTTGATATCGTGATCGACCGCAAGGATCGCTCCCTCACCCGTACGGTGGTCGCGGATATCGCCCACCAGACCCATGTTCGCTCCAGCAACGGGCAGCGGCACGAGCGCTACTTCGTGCGTACCTGCGTCTCCATTGCCGGCGTGGCAAAGGAGGTTGAGTTCAGCCTCGTTTCGCGCGAGAGTATGGTCTGCCGCATACTACTTGGTCGCAAGGCACTGGAAGATGACTTTCTCGTCGATGCGTCCGTCAAACACGTCAGCAGGGCGCGCCGTAAGGTGCGTCTGGTTGAGGACTTCGAAATCTAAACTGTTATGAAACTAGCGATACTTTCCAGAGGACCAAAACTTTACAGCACCCGCCGCCTGCGCGAAGCCGCGATCCAACGGGGGCATAAAGTGAAAGTCTTCGATACACTCAAGTTCGGTCTCTACCTGAGGCAGGGCGAACCGGACCTGACCTACCGCGGCAAGCACATCAGCGACTACGATGCCATCGTTCCACGCATTGGAAATTCCGTTACCTTTTTTGGTAGCGCAGTGGTTCGCCAGTTTGAGCAAATGGGGGTCTATTGTCTGAACACGGCCGACTCGATTCTCGCTTCACGCGACAAACTGTCCTCCATGCAGGCGCTGAGCCGGCACGATATCGGAATCGCTGAAACCGCTTTCGTGCGGAACCAAAACGATATTCTGCAGGGCATACAGGAGATGGGTGGTGCGCCGGTTGTCATCAAACTCCTCTCCGGGACACAGGGGGTTGGTGTGATTCTGGCCGAGAGCAACAAGGTGGCCGAAGCGATTATTGAGACCCTTTCCAGTGTGCAACAAAACGTATTGGTGCAAAAATTCGTTTCCGAGTCTAAGGGGCGGGACATCCGCGCCTTCGTGGTGGGTGACCGGGTGGTGGCGGCGATGCGTCGTTCCGCGGTCGGTCAGGAGTTTCGCAGCAACGTGCACCGCGGCGGCCGCACTGAGGTCGTCGAGCTCGACGAGGCCTACGAGCGCACAGCGGTACGTGCGGCCCATATTCTCGGCCTTAAAGTAGCCGGTGTCGACATGCTGGAAGGTAAAGACGGCCCCGTTATCATGGAAGTGAACTCATCGCCCGGGCTGGAGGGGATAGAAGGGGCCACCGGTATCGATATTGCCGGAGAGATTGTCAGCTTTACGGAAGAGCAGCTCAAGTTCGGCAACATGAACGTGCGAGAACGACTGACCCTGACGCGCGGCTATACTATTTCGGAATTCAGTATTACGCCTGGCGCTTCGCTTGCCGGGCAAACCATCCTCAGCAGCGGTCTGCGTGAGCACGACATCATAGTTCTGCGGATAACCCGGGGAGGGGAGCAGATCGCAAATCCGGACAAAAACCGCGAACTCATGGTCGGCGATACGCTGCTTTGTTACGGCAGCCAGGTTGCTCTGAGCAGCTTTATGCCGGATCGCGTGCGCAAACGCCGCCGCAAGCGCAAGGCGCCACAAAAGCTGGATGATCACGATCCGTCATGAGCAAAGAAGATTTATTTGAAATCGCGGGGCAGTCGATTCCCCTCGGCACGAACGAGGATGTCAGGTTGCCGATTTCACAAACTTACACCGGCGATCCCATCGGGATCCCCGTGCGAATTATTCGTGCCGACGAGCCCGGGCCGAAAATTTTTGTAACTGCCGCGATTCATGGTGACGAGATTAACGGCACGGGGATCATACATGATTTTCTTTTCAATGACCGTCCGCAGCTGACCTGTGGCACTTTGGTCCTGGCCCCGGTGGTCAATGTCTTTGGCTTTGAGTCGCACGAGCGTTACCTGCCCGACCGCCGCGATTTGAACCGCAGTTTTCCGGGGAGTGAATCTGGCAGTCTGGCCAGCCGGATTGCCCATACCCTCATGCAGGAGTTGGTCCAGCACTGTGACTACGGCATCGACCTGCACACGGCTGCGGTTCAACGCACCAACTTCCCCAATGTCAGGGCGGATTTAAGTAATCCGCGGACGCGGCGCCTGGCCACCGCCTTCGGATGTATGCTGACGGTGGATGGTAAAGGGCCGCTCGGGTCCTTTCGGCGCGAGGCGACCCGGGCGGGCTGCCCGACTATTATTCTCGAGGCCGGGGAGCCATGGAAGGTGGAACCATCGGTCCTGCAGATCGGGATACGCGGGATTCGCAATGTACTTTCCGAATTGGGCATGGTCGAACGACCCGTGGAAAAGCCGCCCTTTCAGGTCAAGATTCGTAAAACCACCTGGGTGCGGGCAGCTGTCGGTGGTATTCTCAAGTTTCACGTCAGCCCCGGCGATTTCGTGGAGGCGGACCAGGCTGTGGCGACCAACTACAGCATTATGGGCGTCGAACAGTCCGTGCTGACCAGCCCCGTGCCCGGGATCGTTCTCGGGATGGCAACACTACCGGCCGTGAAGCCAGGAGAACCGATCTGCCATATCGCCACCATGAGCGAGGGGCAGGTGCGCCGCTTCCGCAAAAAGTTGGAGGCGACCCGCAGCGATCTGCATGCACAGGTGCAGGCCGATCTGGCGACCAACCTCGATGTTGTGCCGGGCTAGGGAACGTCGAACGCTCAACATTGAACGTCCAATCTTGAATGGCAGTCACTTCGATGCGAAGCGTAATCCCGTAGGGGTGGTGCTCGCGCCACCCGCGAACTTTACGAGGCGTAGTCGAACAAGTGCAGCGTTACGCACCTCCGCGGGCTTCCCGAGGGAAGCCCCTACCTATTGTCCTAGTGTCCGGCCTTGGCGATGTTGGCGCCTTTCGGCTGACCGATCGATTCGAGAAGCTCTTCGAACCAGGGTGTGTCGATATTGAAGGGCTTGCCACCGGCGATACGGGGGAACTCGATGGCACGGAGAATGTTGCGGTCGTCCTCGTCGTGGCCGATCACGCCGCTCTCCCGAACTACGGCGCAATCCACTGCGAGGTCGGTGCAGCTCTTGATCAGGCGGATGTCATCGATGTTGGCCGGAGCAGCCCTTGAGAAGTAGCCGCTCTTTTGCACCAGCACTTTTTCCGCACCGAGCATTTCGGCAAATTGTTCACCGAACCATTTGCCGGGGTTGACCGCGTCGAGCTTGACGTGGCCGAAGGCGTCGCGCGGCACTTCTTCGCCGGCCGCTTCCATCTCTTTGATGATGTTTTCGACACCGGCACCTTCGGAGATGAAGATGTTTACATTGTCGTGCTCATCCATGACTGCCTTCAGGCGCTGGGCTTCGGCCTTGATGTCGATCTCCATTTCCGGGATGAAAATGGCGTGCACATCCTTTCGGGCCGGAGTGAGGCCGATTGCATCCGCCCAATCGAGACTGTCCAGCCGGCTGCGGTAAGCATCGGCCGTGGCAGCGGTCAACCAGCCGCAGTTGCGTCCCATCACTTCGTGGATGATGAGCATGCGCGGGTTGGCATTGTGTTCGGCAACTACGTTTTCGAAATACTTGGCCCCTTCCTCCGCGGCGGTCCAAGCCCCGAGGCTCTGGGCAATGGGAAAGACATCGTTGTCGATTGTCTTGGGCAGGCCGACGACGGTCAGATCGTAATCGTTTTCCGCCAGATACGCGGCGAGGTCGGCAGCCGTGGTGTTGGTGTCGTCGCCCCCGATGGTATGCAGCACATCGACGCCGTCTTTGCTGAGTCGGTCGGCGGCGACCTTCAGCGGGTCCTCACCTTCTTTGACCAAGCCGCGCTTCACGCAGTCCTTCACATTGGTCAGCTTGACCCGGCTGTTGCCGATGGGGCTGCCGCCGTGTTTGTGCAGTGTGGCTGCCGTGGCACGGATCTCCTTTGTCACGGGAATGCTGTCACCCTGAAGCAGGCCCTTGTAACCACCGCGATAGCAGATGATTTCGATATCCGGATAGAGCTCGGTATAGCGCTCGATCAGTCCGCCGATGGCAGACGAAAGGCAGGGGGCGAGGCCGCCGGCAGTGAGGATAGCTACTTTTTGAACAGGTTTTGCTTCAGACATAAAAGGCTTGGATTAGAAATTAAATGACCAAAGCCGACTGTTGTGGGATTTTCATAGCGCCTGGCAAACATGAATCGCGGGTCCTTTGATTGCCACGATAAGATTTCCCGGTGTGAGGACCCTTGTCAGGCTGAAGGGGTGGTGTAGTTTAGTGAGATACTTCCTTGTGTGAATATGATAAAACACATTCTACTTTCATTGCCGATCGTCGGGCTTACCTCTCTTAGCGCGGTGTCGCAGCCTGCTCCGGTTGGATCCATGCCAAGGCCACCAAACATCATCCTGATCATGGTCGACGATATGGGCCTCGGCGGTCTCAGTTGTTACGACAATCAATACTACAAGACACCTGAACTGGATCAGCTGGCCGCCGAAGGCTTGTTACTCACGGACTACCATTCCAATGGAACGGTCTGTTCACCCACCCGCGCCGCCCTGATGACAGGGCGCTACCAATACCGCATGGGGTGCCATTATGTCATTAACGCCAATCCCGAGCATAAAGATCATCGACGCGGTCTGCCGGCAAGTGAATGGACGCTGGCCGAAGCGCTCAAAGAGTCCGGATACACCACCGCAATTTTCGGCAAATGGCACCTCGGCTACAAAGAAGAATTCAATCCGGTGCGTCACGGCTTCGATCAGTTTAATGGCTTTGTCAGCGGGAATATCGACGCCCACTCCCACTATGACCGTATGATTACCAAGGATTGGTGGCAGAACCAAAAACGGGAGGACGAACCGGGCTACCATACTGATTTGATCACTCAGCATACCATTAACTTTATCCGGGATCATTCGGACCGGCCTTTCTTTATCTATGTTTCTCACGGGGCCCCGCATAGCCCGCACCAGGCCCGTGGCTCTGAGATACTCCGCGGTCCGGACAGAGGAAGGGTCCCGCCCTGGGGCGAGCCAGGCATGGTTTACTCCGAAACGCCCGGCGATCCCGACTGGCTGATGAAACATTTTATCCTGCCGGTGGATGAGGGTGTCGGCGAGATTAAAGCGGAAATTGAACACCTGGGCCTCGAGGAAAACACCATTATCTGGTTCGTTTCCGACAACGGTGGGACAAATGCAAACGGCACGCTGAGCTCGAATGCGCGGGGCAGGAAGGGACAAACCTACGAGGGCGGCCATCGTGTGCCCGGAATTGTTTGGGCACCGGGCCGGGTACGGCCTGGTACGAGCCCTGAACTGATCGCGAGTTTCGACATTATGCCGACAAGTCTTGCCATGGCCGATATCATGGTTCCTGAGCATATCGAGTTTGACGGCATCGATGTCGGTCCGGCCCTTAGCAAATCTGAAACGTTGCCGGAGAGAACCTTGATCTGGAAGCGCGGCCAACGCATTGGCTTGCGACAGGGACCGTGGAAACTGGTCGACGACGAACTGTACAACCTCGAATCAGATCCGAGAGAAACCAATGACCTCGCGTCAAAATATCCGGATCGCCTGGCCCGGATGCAGCGGGAGTTTCAGTCTGTGTTCGAGTCAGCAGTCGCCGAATCGCCTTACGATTGAGTTTGTCGACTCTGTCGGGGACGTACATGCCAGGCGAGCACCGTGAGCCAGATCGCGACGAGGAGCAGGCCGGCCGCTTCATTGGGTTGTTGGGTGGCGGCGTTCATGTTTGCCGGGACGGCAGTGGCGCGAAAGAGGCCCGCAAAGTCGAAATTGCCCACGGCATCCTGTAGACGGAAGAGGCAGGCCCCGACGGCGAAACCGATGCCGGCCGTAAGTGCGGCGAAGGGCAGTGGGCGGCGGGCATGGAGGAAAGTGGTGATGGCGGTGCAGGCGTAGAGTAGAAGCCAGAACCAGCTGTCGTGATTGCCATATTGCGCCGCGTCGTTGATCTGCAGAACACTGAAGAGGGCGAAGAGAGCTGTGAAAAGATAGCAGGTAATTTTCATGTTGTTGCTGATTGAAGAGACGACCATCCGGTGGCTGGGAAAGCGTATACGTTTCCTGTTCTGGATAGAAAACCGATTTTCGTATCCGATGCTAGATTGAACTGGAGAACTCTCCCGAGCAGACTTGCGCAAATGTCATACTCTGCCACGGTCCGGGGATGCCTGAACCGGATCTTGAAAAAATCGCCCTGCGCAACGTGCGCAACTTCACGCTCTTCCGCGTGTTTTTTACGGCGCGCTTTTATTATCCGGTCTACGCGGTTCTCTTCCTCGACTATGGGCTGTCCTGGGAGCAGTTCGGTGTACTGAATGCGGTTTGGGCGGCTACAATTGTTCTGGCTGAAGTTCCCTCGGGCGCTCTGGCCGATACGATCGGGCGTCGTACTTTGTTGATCCTGACCGGTATTTTAATGGTGCTGGAAATGGCAGTCCTGCTCGCCGCGCCGATTGGCGGAGGCAGTTTGCTCTTTTACCTCTTTCTGGCCAATCGCGTGCTCAGTGGTCTGGCGGAAGCGGCTGCGAGCGGGGCGGACGAGGCCTTAACCTTTGATTCACTCAAAGCGGCAGGTATGGAGCAGCGATGGGGGCACGTGCTTGAGCGGGTACAACGGGATACTTCACTGGCCTTTTTCTTTGCCATGACAATCGGGGCTGCCGTCTATGATCCCGAGATGGTCAACGCGGTACTCAACTTTCTCGGGGCCGGCTTTCATGTCGAGCAGTCCCAGTTGGTCAAAATGCCGATTTTACTGACCATGCTGTCGGGGATGATTGTATTCGCAATGGC
The DNA here is from genome assembly GCF_003185655.1 of Coraliomargarita sinensis. NCBI lineage: Bacteria > Pseudomonadati > Verrucomicrobiota > Opitutia > Puniceicoccales > Coraliomargaritaceae > Coraliomargarita > Coraliomargarita sinensis. Next base: position 135,299 of record NZ_QHJQ01000008.1, read on the forward strand.
GCTTCGCATGCGGGAGACGAATAAACCTCAGCGTGTCGCGCTAGCTGAAACAATTAGAGAAAGTGGTCGAAAGACTTTGGCAGCTGGACGCTGGATTTGGAAGACGCCCTTGCCTTTCGGAATTATCCTCGCCGCTATGGTGATCGACAGTGTGATCCGGCAGTTTTTGACCATGGCCAGTGAGTATTGGAAAGTGATCGAGTATCCAATCGCCAGCTACGGATTGATCGGTTCGGGGATGGCTCTGCTGGGACTCTTTGTTCCGCGTATCGCCCGCCTGATGTCCGATCGGAACTCACCGGTCCGCAACTTCCTCTACACCAGTTCGGTCGTTTTGGTTGGTTTGGCAGGCCTGGCGATGGCCATCCCTTACTGGGGTATTCTGCCAGCCGTCCTCCTCTATGCCTCCATTCAGTTGACGGGTTTCTTTGTCAGCCGCTACCTCAATGAAGTGGCCGATTCCGAACAACGTGCAACCGTGTTGAGCTTCCGCGGGCTCTCGACCAATGTCAGTTATGGTCTGGTATCTCTGCTTTTCTCCGGTCTAATCGCCTCAATCAAGTTACAAGAGGTTGTGGGTGAATATGCTACGGAAGAAGCTTTTCAGAATGCCGTCTTTGTGGACGCGTTGGCTTGGTTCGCTCCCTGGTTTGCCCTCACGGTCGTTATGGTTTTTGTAGCGCATCGGTTGCGGTTTGGCAGAAAGTGATATTACGCGGGTTCCCTTTGTAGGGGTGCAGCTTAGCGGCACCCGCGAGCGTAGGGGGGTATCAAAATTACGTGACCGTCTCGAGCGTTCGCGGGCTTCCCGAAGGCAAGCCCCTACGATTGCTGCATGACGTGTATAATGCGGCTTGCTTTTTACCGCGAATCGTCAATAAGCGAACATACTATAACACCTGTTTAGATTCAGAGCGTGGGTTAGGCATCCGTTGGAGAGAGAAATTGTATTCAGTCAGGTGACGTCCGTCATGTCGGCGGAACTCAGGGCAAAGAAGCATGTGGTATAGCCTAAAGTAAAAGAGAATAATGAATACAAAGATGTATGTAGGCAATTTGTCCTACGACGCTACCGACGGTGATCTCCGTGAGCTTTTTGAAGCCCATGGCGCCGTAACCGACGTTTTCATCGTCAAAGACCGGGAGTCCGGCCGCCCACGCGGTTTCGCTTTCGTCTCGATGGAAACTCCTGAAGAAATGACTGCAGCGATTGAAGGCCTCAACGGTGAGGAATTCCTTGGTCGTGCACTGACAATTAACGAAGCACGTCCGCGTGAAGAGCGCCCTCAAGGCGGCCGCAAGTTTGGCGGCGGCGGAGGAGGCCGTGGAGGATTCAACCGTGGCGGTGGCCGCGGTGGATTCGATCGTCGCGGCGGTGACCGCCGTGGTGGTCGCGGAGAGTCAGAAGCAAGTTACTAGGCTAGACCGACAACTTCATTTTACAAAGGGCCTCCGATTGGAGGCCCTTTTTATTTAATCGGGTCCACGCCTGGTCATTCGATTGATTGTCGACGAAGTCGACCGCGTCGTCTTGCGGAGTATTTCATAAGGGAAAGCGGTCATGCGCCGCATGCCCATGTTCAGCCCGGATGGGGTGAAAAAGCTGTTGCGCACTGATGCGAATACCTGATCGCGGACCTCGGATTCGCTTACCGTGCCGGCCTCTTCGATAAGCGATAGGCGATGCCATGCGTAGAGCCCCATCATGGCGGATGCACAAAACACGAAATCAATGCCGCGCAGGCTAAGTGCAGGAATCGCCACGGCATCGGCCATCTCTGCGATATCCTTTCGGTAGAAGATGTTGATGCTGATTTCCTTAATGGCAAAAAAGCTGCCGATCAGGCCGCCGATGACCGGTGCGATCGTGGCTGCGAGACCGGCGCAAAATGCATTGGTGCCGAGGTAGGCGGTGGCCTTGCCCCGCGGGGCCAGTTTGAGTGCAATATTGGCCGCGCAGAGATTGAAGCCTGCGGTGGATATGCCACCCACAAGATGAATGAAAATCAGTAAGGGGATCGTCAGGCTGTAGCGCTCGGGCAGAGTGGTAAATGGGTAGGTTAATAACAAGAGCACGTAAAGCGGCACGGAAACAGCCAGCACGCTCTTATTGCTGAAATGGTCGGCGATTCGCCCCCAGACTTTGAAAAAGTAAACGTTGGTCACCTGGCTGAGCAGCGCCAGCAGGATGACCCCGCTCATGGGGATGCCGATGCGCTTGAGCATGTAAACGGCGAAAAAGGCACCGGACATGATTACGGTAAAACTCCAGGCGGCAGAGAAGAAGAGCAGCTTCCGGAAATTATGGTCCTGAACCGGCTCGATTAAGGTGGAGAGCCAATGCCGGTCGGCTTCTCGTGCCGCCATTCTCGGCTCCGGGACATGGGTCAGCAATCCCGTACCATAGAGTCCGAAACCGGCCGCGATGAGGAAAATGACCGCATAGGCACGTGCAAGATCGTCGTAGATATTTGTCAGCCCATCGACGCTGAAGCCAGCCGCAAGGCTCAAGGTGGCCCCCAGTGCGGTGGCAGCTGCCAGTCGCGAGGCCAGATAGCTACCCATGGTTTTTTCCGGAACGATGTCTTTGATCCATGAGTTCCAGGAACAACCTGCCACCGAACCTCCAAAAAAGAAAAGCATCATGAACAGGGTGAAGAGAAACACGCCGGTTCCTTCCGGTGCAAAAAACGGGGTAAAGGCTGCGGCGACCAGCGATAGTCTCGAGGCACCGGCAAATACCACGGTCAGTAATTTGCGGAGTCCTATTTTCTCAACCAGCAGTATTGCCGGTATTTGCGCCATTTGTGATATGGGGGCCAAGCTGGCCAGAAGACCGATCACGAAGTTACTGGCCCCCAGGGCCAAAGCCATGCCCGGCAGGAAAGCTCCGGTCACCAGCAGTGCCATCGCGTGCGAGCACAAGCCGTCGTAAAAGAGATACTTCAGCCCCTTCTTCCGGTCCGCGTCATCCAGCTGAGTAATCGGGAGATACCATGCCATGCGGTATGCCGTGCAAGATCGTTGCCAGTCTTAGTTCTGCGCAAAGGTTGCCTGAACCAAATTTTTCAGACGGTCGGGGTCGACTGCCGAAGTTTTCGCGATAAAGCCCTGCTTGTGGGCGAAGTGCACATCGCTTTCCTGTTCGATCCGGGTGAAGTCCAGGCGAGGATCATCATTGTAGCGGCGCATCCCGTAGCCTTCGCCCCGGCGGTCGGGGTAGACTGTCGCCAGTACTTCGGTTTTGACCTCAAGCTCTTCGATGTAACGGCCCAAACCGGCAGAGGGCTCCCCGGGCAGAGGCTCGGTACGGGGCAAGTAGAGCACCGAAAAACCGTCGAGCTCCCAAATTTCGGCGTGCTCCGCGATATATGCCATCCGTTCCCGAAGGCCGGAAATGTAGGCGATCAAATCCTGGCCGATCATGCGCATGATTTCCCAAACTGGTTCGCCCGGCTGGTGAACCTCCTGACCGGCGAATCGGCGCAGCAGGGTAACATCGATCGGCGAATTCAGCTTGGCCAGGATATCGCGGCCGGCACCGAGCCAGTCTGCCGTATTCACCGGGCCGCGGCAGTCCAGCCACTCGGAGGTTTCGAGCCAGTCGCAGAAGCGCTTGGCATCGTCATAAAGCCCAAGATCCTGCAAGACGAGTGAGAGGGCGCAACTCGGCGGCGCCTCGCGGGGAAATTGGTGATGATCGAAGTTCGACTTTGCAGGGTCGTGCTGGTGACCAATGTCGATCACCGCGATCTCTTCGGAATTCAGGTCTTCCGGTTTCGGGTCACGACGTTCGATCCGGACGGGGTTGTCTGCCAGCAATACGCAGCAGGCAAGTAAATCGTCTTTGTGGGCCCCTCCGGGATGGGTTAAGATGGATGTAAGCATCGGTTGAAGGTCAAACATCGAACGTCGAACGTCGAACATTGAATAGGGGATTCTTCAATGAGAACGCTGACCTTAGTACAGCAGAAGGTTGACACCGCAGCCATATTCGAGCGCTCTTACCTCTTTTTTACATGATTGCGGAAACCATAGCGATGCAGTTTCAAGTGCCGGGGCAGCTGGTGGCGCTGGAGTCGATTGGCTCGGGTAATGTGAACGACACCTACAGGGTGGTCTTACGGACGACGTTTTCCGAAGAGCAATATATCCTGCAGCGGATCAACCAGTCGGTTTTTAAGAATCCGGCTCTGGTGATGTCCAACATGAAGGCCGTTACCGACCACGCGCATAAACGTATTCTTGAGGAGGCGGATCAGGCGGACCGGATTTGGCAACTGCCCCGTGTGATTCCGGCGATGAACGGGGATGATTTCGTGGTGGATGAAAAGGGCGGCTACTGGCGGGCCCTTTCCATGATCGCGAGCACGAACAGTTATGAGAGGATCAGCATTCCCGAGCATGCCGCCGAGGCCGGACGTGTGCTGGGGCATTTCCAGCGTATCATCGCGGATTTTCCCATAGGTGAACTTGAAGACACACTACCCGGATTCCACATCACTCCGGAGTACCTGCGCAAATACGATGCGACGTTGGCTCAGAGGAGTGCGCAAGAACGCTTGGAGCTTTCGGCCGAGGCACGACGTCTGGCTCAGTTCGTTGAGGACCGACGCGATTTCGTCAGTATTCTTGAATCGGCTCTGGAGCGTGGGGAGCTGACGCAGCGACCAATCCACGGGGATCCGAAGATCACCAACGTAATGATTGATAAAGTAACCGGGAAGGGAACCAGCATCGTCGATCTCGATACGGTCAAGCCTGGTCTGGTGCACTATGATTTTGGCGATGCGGTGCGAAGCGGTTGCAACCCTGCGGGGGAAGAGGCGACTGATCTCAAGGAAGTTAAGCTGGATCTGGATCTCTTTCAGGCTCTGGTGCAGGGTTATCTCTCGGAGGCCAAGGGTTTTCTGACCGAAAACGATAAGAAGTATCTCTACGATTCGGTCCGGCTTATCGCCTTCGAACTCGGGTTGCGATTTTTTGCCGATTATCTCGCGGGGAACGTTTATTTCAAAACCAGCTACGAAGCACAGAACCTCAACCGTGCACGGGTTCAGTTTTCGCTCTGCGAAAGCATCGAGACAAGAGAGAGCCAGATGCGCCGGATCCTGGAGACGCATTGCTAGGTATTCGTAGAGGCTGCGCTTGCGCATGCCAGCCTTGGCTTCATGAATGCCGAACAATGCCGTGCGTTTGCATGGTGCATTCGATTTACACCTCTTCGGGCCGCAACCAACGAAATGCGATCAAGCGGAACTTTCTGCCGTAAGTTCGGTTATCCTCGCTAGTGAGTTCATCTAGGCCCATTTCGGCATAATCGATTGAATCATACGAAATTGAATAAAAATTGATATAATCGAACAATTTATTTTGTAGCTATGGCAGCATGCCACGGCGTAATCCGATGAAAACGGGTCCTCTGCCATCCTCATGCATAGATATGGGATAGAGCCAGAGACTGGCTCTGCTACATCAATCCGATTGAACCATAATTAAATCGAAGCGGTAGCATACCAATTCCGAAACCCGTTGAACGACCCGCTTCGCACCATGCGTGATCGCCTGAACGGCGATTTGGGCATCCGCGAGCAGAGCCCCTACGGTCTACCGTCGGACCATTGGCCGATGACAAAAAAAGCCCCCGCTCTTTCGAGACGGGGGCTTTTGGAAATACTGGCTTCCCTGCTTCGCTCTGTGAGCTACGCAGGACAGGCTGACATATTGGAGCGAAGCGCCTACTTCTTCTTCGCTTCTTCGCGCTCGAGAGCTTCCTTGATCACTTGCTCGGCCACGTTCTTCGGGCACGGCGCGTAGTGGGAGAACTCCATGGAGAACTGGCCACGACCGGAGGTCATGGTGCGCAGGTCGCCGATATAACCGAACATTTCGGAAAGCGGGGCATCTGCCTTGATGCGGATTCCGGTGTTGGCCGGCTCCTGGCTTTTGATCATACCACGGCGGCGGTTGAGGTCACCGATCACGTCACCCATGTTTTCCTCACCACAGAAGACGTCGAGCTTCATGATGGGCTCAAGGATGTCGGGATTGCCCTTCGGCATCGATTGGCGATAAGCGGCCTTGGAAGCGATTTCGAAAGCAACCGCAGAGGAGTCCACGGCGTGGAAGGCACCATCGGAGAGGGTGACCTTGATATCCACGGTCGGGTAGCCGGCGAGAACACCCTTTTCGAGCGAGTTCTTGAAGCCTTTTTCCACGGCGGGCCAGAATTCGCGGGGGACGTTACCACCGACGACCTTCGATTCGAAGACGAAGTTCTTCTTATCTTCCTCCTCGTCCTGAACCAGGGGCTCAATTGTGTAGTCGATCTTCGCGAACTGACCGGAACCACCCGACTGCTTCTTGTGGGTGTAGCTGTCGGTGACGGGAACCGTGATCGTTTCGCGGTAGGCGACCTGAGGCTTACCGATTTCGGCTTCGACACCGTAAGTGCGCTTCAGAATGTCGACCTTAATGTCGAGGTGGAGCTCACCCATCCCCTTGAGGATCGTTTCGCCGGAGTCTTCGTCGGTCTCAACCTGGAAGGAGGGGTCTTCCGCGACCATCTTGCCGATGGCGACACCGAGCTTCTCTGCCTGGCCTTTGTCCTTCGGCTTGACCGCGATCGAGATAACAGGATCCGGGAAGACCATGGGCTCGAGCGTGGCCGGATCGTTCGGATCGCAGAGCGTGTGACCGGTTTGCACGGTCTTCATGCCGAGAAGGGCGACGATGTCACCCGCCTGTGCGGAATCGATCTCGTTGCGGTCGTCGGCGTGCATTTCGATAATGCGGCCGATACGCTCGGTCTTGCCGGTGAAGGAGTTGAGCACGGTCATACCCTTCTGAACCTTGCCGGAGTAAATACGGGTGAAAGTGAGCGCGCCGTATTTGTCGTCCATGATCTTGAATGCCAGCGCGCGGAGCGGCTCGTCCACCGAAACGACGGCTTTTTCGCCGGTCGGGTGACCTTCGGCATCCACTTCATCCTGCGGCTCGACTTCGGTCGGGGAGGGCAGGTAATCGACAACGGCGTCGAGCACGAGCTGCACACCCTTGTTCTTGAAGGAGGAACCACAGTAGGTGGGGAAGAAGGAGAGGTTGATGGTGCCCTTGCGGATGCACTTCTTGATTGTATCGATGTCGGGCTCGTTGCCTTCGAGGTAGGCTTCCATCGCTTCGTCGTCTTGCTCGACGGCGGTCTCGATAAGTTGCTCGCGGTATTCCTCGACCTTGTCCTTCATGTCTTCCGGGACAGGCTGCTTCTCATAGTTCAGCGGATCGCCGGACTCATCCCAGACCCAGGCTTCGCGGGTGAGCAGATCGACCACGCCCTTGAGGTCGCTCTCCGTGCCGATAGGCAGCACCATAACGAGCGGTGTCGCGCCGAGAACGTTTTTCACCTGGTCGACGACCTTGTAGAAATCGGCACCGATACGGTCGAGCTTGTTGACGTAGATCAGGCGGGCAACCTCCGAGTCATTGGCGTAGCGCCAGTTGGTTTCGGATTGGGGCTCAACACCGCCGGAACCACAGAAAACACCGATGCCGCCGTCGAGGACCTTGAGCGAGCGATAGACTTCAACCGTGAAGTCGACGTGCCCGGGGGTGTCGATGATGTTGAAACGGTAAGGTGCTTTAGCGTGCTGCTGCTCGCTGCCCGGCCAGAAACAGGTGGTGGCGGCGGACTGAATGGTGATGCCACGCTCCTGTTCCTGCTCCATGAAGTCAGTTGTGGCGGCACCGTCGTGCACTTCGCCGAGTTTGTGGATCTTACCCGTGAGCTTGAGAATACGCTCAGTCGTTGTGGTCTTACCCGCATCCACGTGTGCGAAGATGCCGATATTTCTGTATTTGGACAGGTCTGTCATGGTCGTTTAGTTGGTGTTGTTAAAGTCTGATTTTCAGCTGGATAGGAGTGGATTTTTGAAATCGAACACTTGCCGGATTTTCAAAAAAGAGGCGGAGATTATGCCTGAGTCCGGAGACTGCAAGAACGGAAAATGGGAGAATTTGTGATGGATGGTTGAGTGGTAGGTGGTTGATTTGTGCGTGGTTGAGTGGGGCTGTCGCTGTCGAGGCTGCGCTTGTGCATGCCATAGCTCTGTTCAAGCGATGCTCTGTTTCTGGAGAGTTCCCACCATCTTGAGTTCGTGGCAGAACGAGGGGGAGGGGTGCTTTTTTTGGGTGGCCGAGACCGGCATCCGCCGGCGGATGCCGGAGTGAATGCCGAGAAGGCTATGTGCAGCGATAAATGAAAATATGCCGTACAGCCTAGCGCACCTCGGAGGGTAGCTGCCTGACGCGGTCCTGCATTTTGTCGATGGTGCTGCGGGCCGTTTCGGGCTCAAAGCGACTGCCGAGATTGAGGACGGCGCTGGCCACGAAATCCTCGATCACCACGGCGTGGCGTGTGTCGGTGAGCAGACCAACGAACTGGCTGTTCTTGGTAAAGGCCAGGTCGCCACGCGAGGCGGCAAAGTCGGCAAAAAGCTCACCCAGGGCAGGCCGCTCCATCTTGAGAAAACGTGCGCTACTGGTCAGACGGCGGAATTCGGTCCGCCCGAAGTTGCTCTCATCGTTTTTGACCAGCACGGCCTCCTCCCAGCGCTCCGGTTGTAGGGCGAGCGGGAAGGGCTCCAATCCGCTGCTTTCCGCGAAGATTTTGGGCAGCGGGATAAAGATCAGGCGTGGATCTGTGGCAAGAAAACCGATTTGGTTGACCTGTATCCGTTCACTACCGGTTTGGATCGTGAGTGTGGCGCTTTCCACACGAGCGGATTTTGAAAGGGAGAAAGGCGAATTGTCGGAGTGTGTGACGAGGTAGTAATTTTCGTCCTGTCCCACGACCAGGATGCTGCGGCTTTCATAGCTTCTCTCGACCGTGCCTCCGAGTAGCCCCTGCTCCTGCGAGGTGAAGCGGATGGTCGCCCGGTTCTGCTGGAAACGGGTGAAGATTTCGCTCATCGTCTGCGGACGTGAGGCCTCGATCTCTTTCTGGATCGCTTCCGAGGACTGGGCGATGTTGGTCACATTCTGGCCAATTTGGCTGACGCCCTGCCCGAGCTGGTTCACGCCCTGCCCCAGAACCGCCACGTTGTCGGTCAAGCGGTCGGCCCGCGCAAAGGCCTCGGCTTTTTCACGCTGTTCCTTGGTCAGATTTTCGGAGAGCAAGCGCTGCTCGGTCTGGGCCACTTCCAACGCCTTGTTGAGTTCAGCCTGCTGTTGAGCCAGTTTTTCCCTTTCCTCCCGGGCGGCTTTCAATTCGGCTTCGCGGCGTGCCAGCTGGGCTTCCCTCTCGCGAAGTGCCTGTTCGGTCTGCTTGAGCCGTTCTTCCGAGACGGAGCGCTCTTCCTTGACCGCGCCGAGTGTGTTGGCGAGTTCGACACGTTCTTCGCTGGCTTTCTGAAGTTCCTCGCGTGTCGCTTCGTAGCGTTGTGCCAGTTGTTCTCGTTCCGCGGCCAGTTCGGACTGCTTGGCTTCCACTTCGGCCTTGGCCTGGGCCAACTCTTGGGCTTCGGCGCTGGTTTTCTCCAAATTGGTCATCGTCTCGGCCAGTGCGGCCTCACGCTCCGCAAGCTTCTGCGCCTTCTCCTGCAAGCTTGCGCGAGTCTCCTGCAGGTCCGAGCTGAGGTTTTCCCGCGAGCCCTGCTCGGCTTGGAGGGATTCTTCGAGGAGCTCGATCAGTTCCGCTTCAGCCGTCGCGGATGAGGCCGTGGCATCAAGAGCCGGTTCCGGCTTCTCCTCGGGTGGATCGAAACGCGCCAGGGCCAGCATGCTCAGCAACAGGAAGTCGCAGATTACCAGCATCAGAGTCTTGTTCATGGCAGGGTATTTCTCCGGGGTTTACAGTTTGATATTTTTCATCAGTCCCCCGGAGTCGTCTTCCCCTCCGAGCCGGCCCGCTTCCAGGATGAGTTGCCTGCGAAAAGGACGCAGGTGCATCACCTTGAGCAAGGCGACAAAAAGAATGCCGAACAGCGTCGAAGCGTAGGCCGCCATCAAACTGGCTTCGACAATGCCGACCGCGACGAGGATGAGGGACAGTACTGTGCCGCCGAGGCCGACGTAGAGCCCGAAATCGAAGAGGTTTTCTTCGTTGTCCAGCAGTTGCAGCTTCATCTTGGGGTTGAGCATTTGCTTGGAGATCTCCTTAAGCTTGATCAGGCAGAAGCAGTAGATGACGAGTTGCACGACAAAGAAGAGCAACAGGACGAGAAGGGTGACTTGATTGAGTTCTTGCATAGCTTTAACGGGAGATTTGATGGATTCGATGGCTCCGGCCACGGCAAACTCGATGCGTGGTGCGGAGTCGACTTCGTCGCTGGTTGATTTTAGAATGTCCGGCTCAAATGTAAACCAGAGGGTTAATGTAAATACCAAGCTCAGGCAGATGTCCCGGGCGAGGATAGGGGGCGTAAAATAACCGACTTCGCGGGACGCTTTTGAGGAACCGCGCCAGGCGGCTCCCATGGCAAGAGAAAAGGCCAGCCCCGCCGCGAGGAATAGGCCCAGCTTCAGCCAGAGCGCAGAGCTTCGGCTGGTGATGGAAAGCTGGGTGAAAAATGGCGGGCGGTATGGCTCAAGCGGTTTTAAAATCTGTTGGCTCAGGGTGGTCGGTTGGTGCACCGGCAGTGCTTCCCTGAGCAAATAGTCCACCGCGCCGGGCCCGTCATTCAGTGCGAGCCTGACATCCTGCAAGCCGGATTCGGGATTTTGGGAGAGGTAGTCAAAAAGCGGTTGGCTGGCCTCCTGATAGTGCAAAATGGCGTAGAGGAGTGGGATCTCTTCCGGCCGGGCTCGAAATAGAGTTGCCATGTCGGCCCACCCTTGAAGGGATTCATTGAACTCGGCCAGATTGGCGACTGAGCGGAAGTCCAGCTGGCGGCCCAAAGAGAGTGTCGCCATGATTAAGGCTTCGACAGCCGAAATCGCGTCACTTTCACCAATCGCCGCCTGATTGGCCAAGCCACCGATCTGGTCGGCCCATTCCGGGTCAATATGATCGCTTTCGATCAGCTGAGCGATCGTCAGCAGGCCGGCATCGTAGGGGGCACCCGCAGGATGACTGGCGGGATGAAGCTTCACCATGCCTTCAAGCTCGCGGATATTCAGTAAGGCCGCAATATTGGCATTGCTCGAGTTCGAGAGTCGTTCCACCAGAGTGAGTCGCTGATTGCGGGGTAGCAGTAGCGAAATGACCGGATTGAAGGCTTCTTCACTGAGGCGGTCCTGAGGCAATAAATCGATAAAGGCCTCGAAGCTCGAATCAGGGCCGCCGATCAAAGATATTGCCGGTTGCCGCCCGTTCAGCCTTTGGATCTCGGGGGTGAATCGCTCGGTATTCCCGGTGGCCTCTGCCAGGATCCGGGCGGGGCCGGTGTGGGCGGCATTGAGACTTTCCGAGATTTTCGCCCCATTTGATGGGCCTGCTTCGCCCGCCGCATCGACGGCCACCGCATCAACCGTGCGCAAGTGGGCCGGGACCAGCAGACCTCCCAAACTGAGGGCCGCTGATAGGGCTAATAGGAATATGACCTTAATAAAAGACACAGGGCTCTTGTATAGTATGCAACTAGGCAGGAATTGTTCCTCATGCAATAGGGAATGCAGTTGCCAAGTACTCCCCCGGATTGCACATCTCATGCCAGCACTCATGGATTCGGAGAAGGTAAAAGCTTATTTTGAGGCGGACAATGTCGTGGCGCATTATGCCGACGCTGCAGCACGATTGGGCCTCTGGGTTTCCGAGGAAAAGATTTTGACGCGTCTATTTAAAACGGACGAGTCCATTCTGGAGTTGGGTTGCGGAGTGGGGCGTATCGCCATCGGCCTACATGAGTTGGGCTACCGCAACGTTCTTGCGACGGACTACTCCCGTCCGATGATCCAGCGGACCCGCAGTCTGGCCAAGCTGTTGGAATATGCCATTCCGACTCAGGTTGCGGATGCCCGCGCCCTCAAGTTTGAAGACGAGGTCTTTGACGGTGCCATCTTCGGTTTCAACGGCCTCATGCAAATTCCCTCCGAGGCTGGGCGCATACGGGCGCTATGCGAGATTTACCGGGTGCTGCGCCCGGGGGCCTGGTTTGTCTTTACCACCCATGACCGCGAGCGATCCCCGTATCAGGAATTCTGGCAGGCCGAGTACAAGCGCTGGGTGGCGAAGGAACAATCACCCGACTTGGAATGTTTTGGCGATCGGGCCGAGCAAACCAAGGACGGCCTGCACTTTATGCATGTACCGACAGTCGAAGAGATGAAAGCGCAGCTTACCGAAGCCGGCTTCCGGCTTGAGGCTACAGTCATGCGCTCCGAACTCGGCGAAGAACCGGCGGAGGTAAAGCATTTTTCCGATGACTGCCGTTTCTGGGTGGTACAGAAGCTCTAGATGAGCGGACTAGAATCGACTGTTTGAAGCGTTCAGCGACTCTGTCAGGAATTGTTTTATTTCGTAGTCGAGGAAGAAGAGGCTGCCCGCTGTTTGATAATCTTTACTGCTACGCCAGTTATCAAAGTTTTGAGTGCCGCTCTCCTCTATCATCCTTGCAGAAGCTTTCAGGGGATATACTTGCTCGCTCCGCTCCGGCATGATTGGGAGCACGGACTCGAGAGTGCCCCAGAGTTGTCCGGTTTGAGCAATGGTTAGACCTCCGAGCGAGCCCAGTGTTCGGCTGGGAGCTATTTCGAGCATCGCTTTCGTCGCTTTCAAGCCGAGTGCATGGTCGCTCGTTCTAGCGGCTAGGTTTCTGAGGTGAGACCAGGCATTGTAGTATAAAGGGTCGAGCTCGACGGCTTTTTTGAAATTTTGCACTGCATCCTCCGGACGGTTCCTGCTCTCGTTCAGGTACCCCATCAGATAATGCAAGCTGGCTTGCTCCGGCCGTTTAGCCAACATTCGGGTAAAGACTCGCTCAGCAACTGTCTCTGCACGTTCACCTTCAAAAGCTCCTTCGCAACCGAAGCAGTGGCTCTCGATGCGACCGAACTGGTCGGGCATGAGAGTGTAAGCTGCTTCGAAATGCTTTTCGGCGTCAGCATGTTGCCCGGCCGCCTCCAATTCGACTGCAGCACGGAAACGGACGCAATAAGCATCCGCAAAGAGGGCAAGCGATTCCTGGTAAAGGCGCAGCGCATCAAGGTGCAGGCCAGCCGTGCGATACTCGTCAGCGATTTCACTGAGATCAACGGCTGCGACGACGTTTTCAAAGACTTCGGCTTCCTCGTTATTCCGCGCTTTGAGGATGTCCGCCAATACTGCGTAGGCCCGCAGTCGGTTATTGGCGTTCATTTCTCCATCGCTGGGATCAATCGAGATGGCCTGGCGAGCCATCTCTTCGGCCGCCTCAAGCTCTCCGCTGTCCTTAAGTAATACGGCCTGCCAGATCAGAGGACGTTCTTCAAAAGGAGCTTCCTTGGCTAATTCCCGAAAAAAATCGCCGGCAGCAGCACCTTCTATTTCGATCAATGCCTTGTAAGCCGAATCGGCGGAATTATTTTCGTAACGCAAGTAGTCCCGCAGGATGGACCTTGCTTCGTGCGACCTGCCAATGGCATGCAAAGAGACTGCGGCATCGACTTCAAAAATTTGATCTCGATTGTAAATCGAGACATTCTTGAGGTCTTTAGCACGCCAGCCAATTGCGTGATCGAGAAGGTGAACCGCATCCTGGTGTTGTCCGTTCTTTGTATAGAGCCCAGTTAATAGTGCGAGTGTCTGCACGATATTAACTCTACCTTGCTCTAAGGTATTTCGAGTTACGCCGTGGAGTGCACTCTTCAGCTGATTATATGCCGCCAGATCATCTCCCTTTTGTGAGTAGTAAGTCGCTAATTCGCCTACAAGCGATTGGCGCTGGTAATTTTCCAGAGTGTCCAGCGCTTCCTTTTGAAGTTCAATGATCGCTCCGGCCAGCTCTGGCTCTTCAATAAGGTCCATCGCACGTGCATATTTAATTAAAGAACTCGTCTGGTTTTTGCTTTTAAGAAGCTCCAGGAATCTATCCGATTCCGTCAGTATCGATTGAACTGCAGCGGATGCTTCCCTGTGAAGGCCAAGCGATAACAATCTATCCCATTCCAGTTTTCTGTAGGCGATTTCTTTAACGCTTCCGGAAGAAGCTTTCTCCAGCTTTCTTATCCGGGCCAGCAGAGGGTCATTTTTTCCCGCCTCGAGCGGCATCGCACTTTGCAGAATTTCAAGCAACTCGGGGCTTTCGCCGACTTCAAGCAGTCGCACTGCGATCGCTTGCAATGTTTCGCTCGGGTAGTTTCGACTTTGGTAACCAAAGATACTTTTAATAAAGTTTCCGGCCTGTTTGCTGTCGGCAGCTGCAAAGGCTTCCCACTGCTTCCAGGCTTCTTCAACGTCCCGGGATTTTAGGGCATTTGAAATTCTGATTCTGTAGGACTGCTCTGTTGCCGGTAAATCTTCGCGCTTATCGTTGTAATAGGCGATGTCATCACTGTAGGTCGGGCTGCTCTCATCCAGATAGTCGAGAAATCCTTCATTGGGCACCATGTCATGTGCGCGGATGTAGGCGTAGACCGGAGAAACCATATTTCGGGGCAAGCGATGTGGGCGGAGGTTATCACCGAGAGCATTGACCAGGCGCGCGATCTGTGCATCCAGAGCTTTACCTTTGTACAGTTGGGTCAGGTCGGGGACTTCGCTGTAGTAGCGGTTTGGGTTTTGCTCGATATGATGAATGATTTCCGCGTAAGCTTTACGTTGCAGCTGTGGCATCGAGCTCTCTTTGACAGCTAATTCGTAGATGGGTAATAAACGCTGATAGCCCATGCTCCCGGAGCTGTTGCTCAGGCCAATCAAAGCACCCGTAATACCTTTATTTGCAGCTTTTCCGTTGGGCTCGTTTTCTTGCTCCGTGGTCGGCAGCATTTGAATTGCTGTTGCTTCGTCCCCCTGTAGCAGAGCGATAAGGAATTTGAGCCCTTCTGTTTTTGAGCCAGTGTAAGCGCCGTCATCATCATTAAGCAGCTTGTTTAATATTGGCCATTCACGCTTTTTCGGGAAATAGCGACCAATTTCCTCAATTTGCCGTGCAAACCTTTCACGTTCTTCCCAATCACTTGTTCTGGAGAGACTGCGAGCCCAAGTGATATAGGTGTCCAGCCAAAGCTTTACCCGCGCCTCCGTACCTTCAACCTCCTTGACCCGTTTCAGGTAAATCTCAGCCGGATTGATGCGTTTAACCTGATTACTTTTCTCATCAAGTAACTGGTCTGTTATATACTGGGCTTCCGGCAGTTCTATTGCGGGCGACGAAGCGACGCCGATGACGAGGGAGAGTAAAATTAGTTTGGGTTGAAGCATACCCTGAACATGACGAGCAAAAGTGCATGCGTAAAGGAAACTAACTGAGCTTCGCTCAGTTTATTGCGTTCGAAAGCCGGTCGTGCTCGTTACTTATGACCCACGGGTGTACCTGCCTGATCGCTACGCGTCAGTGAAAAGGATTCAACCCATTTAGAGTAAGAGTGGGGCGATTCGTTCATCAGTACACCCTGGACAGCAGGTGAAAGCAGACTTTTCAACATCGCTACACCAAGCCGGCATCGTTGAAGCTGTAGTAGCCGAGTCGATTGGGGTCCCTGGATGCCTCGCCCACGATAATGTGGTCGATCAGGTCGATGCCGATGACTTTGGCCGCTTCGCGAAGCTGGCGGGTCACATGGATGTCGGCCCGGCTGGGAGCGGGGTCGCCGCTGGGATGGTTGTGTACCGCGATGATCGCAGTGGCGCTGAGCTTGATGGCCTCGCGGAAAACTTCGCGGGCATGGACGAGGCTGTTGGTGGCGGTGCCTTTGGTGGCCTCCACCCGGCGGAGCAGGCGGTTTTTGCGGTCGAGGCAGAGTACCCAGAAGTGCTCGACTTCGACGCCGGCCACCAGCGGGCGGAAATAGCGCGCGACCACTTCAGGTGTGTCGAAGGTAGTGATTTCGGATGAGTCCTGCTCCTCCAATATGCGTTTAGCGAACTGCATAATGGCCAACAACTGCAGCGCCTTCACCTTTCCAATCCCCCGGATCTGCATAAAGTCTTCTGCCGACCAACGGAGGAGGGCGGCCAGCGATCCTGCTTGATCCAGAAGTTTGCCGCACATAGTGACCACATCCACCCCTTTCGGCCCGCTGCGGAGAATCATGGCCAACAGCTCGCGGTCACTCAGCGCAGAAGCTCCCAGTCGTTCCAGTCGCTCCTGCGGGCGCTCGCTGGCCACCATGTCGCGCATGCGCCGCTGAGCAGGGTAGGTTAAATTGACCATAAGTGAACTTTAGAGCACTATATGGGCTCGACAAGTTAATTTTTAATGGAATTTAATGGATATTTTCTGTGCCCAACGGCATTTCTGGATCAACTTGCTTCCGAAGTTATAATACAGGGCAATTTAAGCTGCTATCTACTCAAGCAAGGAGATCCTAGGCTTTATGGACATTATCGTAATTATTGCCTTGTTGGCAGTTCCGGCTGTTTTTGCGGTTATTGTGGGCTCTGTCCTCCTGATACAAGCCTTTCGACGACCAAAACTTCTGCCCGAAGAAGTGGCACTGGCGTGTGCCTGGGTTTTCATGGTAGGCAGCTTGGTCTGGTTGGGAGCTTTTCTGAGCAATTCGATACTGCTTGGCTTTGGTAAGCCTTGGACATGGCTGGCGGCAGCGCATTTTGCTTTTGCCGGGTTTGGTGCGATAACTGTTACGTCACTTTCATGCCGACTTGTCGCTCAGCCTTTTTGGCTAAAGGTGATTCGCTCTATTCTTTTTTTGCATCCACTGGCCTATCTAGTGACTGCGGCAGGCATTTTGGGTTATCCTTATTGTGATGAATTGGGTGCAATGTGCTACGAGACGATCTTTATTCTACAATTGCTTGCGGTCTTGCTGGGTAGTTCTGATTGCGTGATAACTGGTCCGGGTGCACTGCTGGTTTTGTCATTGTCTGTTCCCGTTGTAACGCTCATTCCCGCCCTGGCATGGGCATTTGAGAATCCACTTTTAGATCTCGGCGAAATGGTGCGCTATCACGGGATGACCAACGCAATCGGTCACGTTGGGTTAGGGCTTTTGGCACTTTCTATGATCAGGCCTAAGTCGCACTCTCCCGTTTGCCATGGCCTTGGTTGATTCATTTTAACAATGATTACTAAATGAAGATTTTCAGTTATCATTTGGCGCAGGTAAG
This sequence comes from Coraliomargarita sinensis, assembly GCF_003185655.1. NCBI lineage: Bacteria > Pseudomonadati > Verrucomicrobiota > Opitutia > Puniceicoccales > Coraliomargaritaceae > Coraliomargarita > Coraliomargarita sinensis. The sequence goes on from NZ_QHJQ01000008.1 coordinate 152,499, forward strand.
TCCGGCATTTACCCTCCGATCATTTTTTGCTCCTCCCAGCGTGAAACAAGTTTCGGGTCTATGCCATATGGAGTGCATGGCTCCCATGATGCTGGGTGCCCCCATTGTTTCTCCAGAACGCTTACAGCTTCGTAAACTTGCTGTTTTCGCCGCTTGGGAGGATGAGTCTGCACTAGACCAATTCTTAGGGCAGGAGAAGCTGGGCAAGGCCCTCTCTGCGGGCTGGCATTTACGTCTTTCTCTCATCCGGCGATGGGGTAGTTTTCCGGAGTTTGATGATTTTCCAGAGAATGAAAGTGCCCAAGATTCAGCGAGTCCTGTCGTTGCGGTAACAATCGCTCGGTTGAAATTACCGGAGGTCTTTCGTTTTATTCGTTGGGGACGGCCTGTTGAAGAACTGGTAAGGGATCATCCGGGCACAACGCTCGCGCTTGCATCTATGCGCATGCCCAGAACTTTTAGCACATTTACGGTTTGGAGGTCTGAAAAGGAAATGACTAATATGGTTCACGGTCATAGTACGGTATCAGGTGGGGAACGTCATGCTGCAGCTATGGCGGAGCGTAATCGGAAGGATTTTCATCATTATTTCACGACACTTCGTTTTCATGCGCTTTCAGAGCATGGCGAATGGGATGGCCGTAGGCACATTGTTCCCGAAAGCTAGGGGGCAAAGATAAATGTTGTGATTATCCTGCATGCTGGTGGGCTTTCTATTTCAGCGGACTATCACGCACAGCCATAAATTATTGTGAAATTTCAACCTGCAAAACCCAGCCTCTTTGGCGAGACTCTCGAGTCCTTGACCGAGCGGGCCGTCGCGGACGGCTACAAGGCTTTCCGGGCCAAGCAAGTGATGGAGTGGCTCTACAAGAAACGGGTAGATGACTGGGAGGCCATGACAAATTTGCCCAAGGATTTTCGGGCTTGGCTGGCGGACAACTATATTATTTATCCGGCCCGGCCGGTTTTGGACAAACGCTCCGACGACGTCACCCAGAAGATGCTGATGGAACTGGGGGACAAATCCCTGATCGAGACCGTACTGATTCGGGCCCCGCAAAAAGGGGTCGGGCAGGAGGACTCCCGCAAGACGGTCTGTGTTTCGATCCAGGTGGGCTGTGCCTATGGCTGCAAGTTCTGCGCTTCCGGCCTGGCGGGGTTCCGCCGCAATTTGATGGCGGCCGAGGTGGTGGCCCAGCTCATGCATATTTGCCGACGGGAGGACGCCCACACCGAGCGGGCCCGGGAGGAAATCGCATCCTTCGATAATATCGTCTTTATGGGGATGGGCGAACCCCTCGCGAACTACGAAACCTTGGTCCGCACCATCCGGATCCTTAATGCCGACTGGGGGCTTAACTTCGGGGCACGCCGGATTACCGTTTCCACGTCCGGTCTGGCGCCGCAGATTGAAAAGCTGGCGGAAGAGGGCGTCGCGGTGCGTTTGGCAATTTCCCTTCACGGTGCGACCAACGAAGTGCGGGATCAGATCATGCCGGTCAACAAACGGTATCCGTTGGAAAAACTCTTACCGGCGGTGAAAGCCTTTCAGCAGAAACATGGGCGTATGCTCACGCTGGAGTTCATTTTAATCGAAGAGGTGAACGATTCACTTGAGCAGGCGCGTGAGCTGGCCAAAATCGCCCGCGACCTGCATGCCCACGTGAACTGTATTCCTTACAATACGGTCGAGGGTCTGCCCTGGAAGCGGCCCTCGATTCGACGCCAGGATGCCTTTGTCGACGTTCTCCGCAAGGCGAGGGTCTCGGTCACGATACGCCGGGAAAAGGGGCACGATATCAATGCGGCCTGCGGCCAACTCCGGCTGAAGACGGAAGAAGCGCTCTCCGCCGAAGGTTATACCACTTCTAAAAAATCCTGATCTTTATGCCGAGCTCACTTGGTTTTAAGGATGCGTGCGAATTTTGAGTTCGCAGCGTTGCCCGGGCAGTCATGCGCTTAGGCGCACTCCTGCCCGGCCGCCTTGCGCTGCTCCAAAATCGCACAGCACAAAAAGCTCAGTATTTTTTAGAAGTGGTATTAGGCGGGAATTTACGAGGCGGCCTGCCCTTAGCTAGTGGGCAAATGCCAGCATGTTATCCAGAGTCTCCTCACCTTCGCTGTAGGCCAGAGCGTTACGGTTGATATCAGTGGTTCTTTTGAGTAAGTCGAAATAGGGGGTCCCGCTATAGGCTTGGATTTGATTGGGCTCCGGCTTGTCACTGTTTCCTGTCCAGTAGAGGCAAATCAATGCCAGGGCGCTGCGCTCGCTGACTTGTTTCCACAGTTCGATTGCCTTCTCCGTCTCCCTAAGTTTGAAAAGGTAGAGCGCTTCGATGGCCCGGGTGTTGGGGGCGTCGTAGTTGGCTTGTCGGGCCGCTTCGAGGTGGAGCATGGCGGTTTCTCTGGATATGGGTGACGGGCTTGGCGAAAGAGCCCAATCCCTGAATTCGGCGTGAAGGATGACGCTGCGCATGTCCTCTCTCTCCGGATTGAGTGCGAGGGTTTTTTCGGCCCATTCCGCAGCGCTTTGGTTGCGCTCAAGGGCCAGGTTGGCTTCTGCCAAATAGGTGTAATCCGCTTCCCAGTTCGAGGGATCACGGGCATCGTAGAAGTCGGAGTAGCATAGCCCGGCGACTAGTAGCAGCCCTAGGATGATCTTGCGCTGTGTTAGTTTGCCGGCATGTCTCCAGACATGCGGCATCATGCTGATGCCGCCGGCAAAGATCGCCAGGATGGGGTAGAGCAGAGCGCGGGTTTGGCTGCCGGTATCGCCGATTGCATAGCTCAATGCGAAGGTGCCCAGGCAAACTAGAAGTACGGCAATACTGTTGCCCTTGTGTCCATTCTTCACCCGGATATAAGCACCGGCTACCGCCAGGATAAAAATCAGGCCCCAGTGGATCGGATTAAGAAAGAGAAATAAGTTGAGCTGTCGATGCAGCCCGTAGCTTTTTCCGTCGTAGGCTTCGTGGTTGTTGAACACTTCGTAAATACCGCGGCCAATTGACGCGGCATTGTTTCCTTCGATGCCAGGAAACTGTAGGCTGAAAGCGGTGTAAAAGAGCAGGCCCATGACCGGGAAAACCAAAGCTGCCCCCAAATGATAGGCCCGCCTCCGGTTGGGATAGAGCCAGGCCGTGGCGGGCCAAATCAGCGCGAACAAAAGCATGCTTCTTTCCAGGGCGATCACGAGGCAGACGAGCAAGCCGATGATCAGGCTTCGCTGGGGCGAGGGATGTCTCAACCATCGAAGTAGGAACGCAAAACCAAGACTGGTAAGAAGAACCGCCAGTAAGGTCGGGCTGACTTCAGCGGACCAAAAAACCAGCACGGGATTCAGGCCGGTGAGCAAGCCCGCAATCCAGATCGGCCGGTTTCTTTTCCAGTATTGCCCGGTGGCGTGGGCAATGATTGTTGTTGCGAGGATCAACGCGAGCGCGTTGATGAAGCGCGCCACAAAGACAAGCTCGCTTGCACTGCTGACGAATCGTGCAGGAATGGACAGGAGTAACTCATAAACCGTGTTGGAATCGCCCGCGTTGGCGGACCCTTCAGCGAGGCTGAAAGCGTTCTCGATGACTTCAATTTCCTGGGCGGTCGGATAAAGACCCAAGGGGATATGGCTTAAGTAAGCATACCAGGCGACGATATGGACAGCGGCAATAGCCACGATGAGCCGGAGTTGTCCCGGCAGGATAGTTGGCGTCGCCATTCTTTTACTTAATTTCTCCTTTCCCGTGAATCACGTATTTGTAGGTGCAGAGTTCATTCAAACCCATGGGGCCACGGGCGTGCAGTCGATCCGTCGAGATACCGATCTCCGCACCCAGACCGAACTCAAAACCGTCGGTGAAACGGGTCGAGGCGTTATGGTAAACGGTCGCTGAATCCACGCCATTGAGAAAAAGAGCGACCGATTCGGTATTTCTGCTGACAATGGCATCGCTGTGGCCGGAACCGTGGGTGTTGATAAATTGAACTGCCTCGTTCGTGTCTGCCACGACTGTGATCGAAATGATCAGGTCGTTGTATTCGGTGAAAAAATCTTCATCGTTCGCATCGGTCAGCGGTAAGCCGCTGGCCAATAGAAGCGCTTTCGCTTTTTCATCCACGCGCAGTTCAACGCCCTGGTCATGGAGTGCTTTGGCGAGACCGGGTAGAAGTTCTGCGGCATCCTGATGGAGAATTAGGTTTTCCACGGCGTTACATACACTGGGCCTTTGGCATTTTGCATTGATCAAAATCGACTCCGCCATTTCCGGGTCCGCGCCAGCATCGATATAAAGGGAACATACGCCGGTATAATGTTTAATCACCGGAATACGGCTGTTTTCGACTGTGAAGCGTATCAGGTTCTCGCCGCCGCGGGGGATAATGCAGTGAACTGTTTCATCCTGCTTGAGGAGGACACTAAGAGCCCAGCGGTCCGTGGTCGGGATCAGTTGAACCGCGTCCTCGCAAATGCCAGTTGCTGACAGGCACTCCCGAATGATTTCCGCCAGCTTCATGTTACTGTGAAAAGCTTCCTTGCCACCACGTAAGATCGAGGCATTGCCGGACTTGAGGCAGAGTACGGCGCAGTCGATGGTGACGTTGGGCCGAGATTCATAGATGATCCCGATTACACCCATGGGCACGCGTATTTTCCGCAAATCGAAACCTTTGGGCGGGGCCAAACGTTCGATCTCCGCACCGACCGGGTCGGGGAGGGCGGCGACTTGACGGACACCCTCAGCCATGGCCTCGATACGCTCGGGGTTGAATGTGAGGCGCTCGATCATCGGCTCGGAGAGTTCCAGAGCCTGTGCCGCTTCGAGGTCGAGCGCGTTGGCTTCAATGATTGCTCCGCTTTCCTCGACCAGGCGGTCGGCCAGTTGTAACAAGAACCGGTTTTTGGTCTCAGTCGGTAGTGTCGCCAGTTCCAAAGAGGCTTTGCGGGCGCGTTTCGCGATATCCTCAACGAGATCGGTAATTTGGTCGCTATCCATTTTGTAAGGAGAATTAAATTTCACTAAGTATACTGGACCAGACTTCTTCACTGAGTTCCGAGCCGCGAGTCTGAACAACGGCCGAGCCCAGGATCGAGCCAAGACGGGCGCAATCGTGGAGTGCCTGCTTGCGGGACCAGCCGTAAAGAAAGCCTGCTGCCCAGAGGTCGCCAGCGCCGGTGGTATCGAGGACCTGCCCGGCCGGGACGGGTGCGATTTTTTGCACCGCACCTTCTGCGGCGATATACGAGCCCTGCGCGCCCACTTTAACCGCGGCAATATCACAGAGTCCTCCCAGTTGCTCGGCCATTGCGGCGTAATCGTCCTCCAGTCCGGTGAAGGCGGAGGCTTCCTCTTCGTTGGCGAAGACGATATCAACGTATTCTTGGAGGATGGCGGGCAGGGTATCCCGGGCGGCATGAACGACTTCGAAAGAGGCGAGGTCCAGGCTGATACTGCAGCCCGCTTCCTTGGCACTCTCGATAACACGTTGCATGAGTTCGGTATTGAAGAGCAGGTAGCCTTCGATGTGCGCGTGGGTGCAGCCGGCGAAGTCGGCTGCGGAAACTTCATCCGGGGTCAGCGTCATCGCCGCACCAAGGTCGGTCCGCATGGTACGCTCCCCGTCAGGAGTAACCAGCGAGAGGCAGTGGCCGTTGGGCGCGTCGCCCACCTTGAACCGCAGAGCGTCACCACCGAGTTCCGAGAAGCGAGTGCGGTAAAAATGGCCACGTTCGCAGTTGCCAATTTTACCGAGAAAGCTGGTGGAGGCACCCATTCTGGCGAGGGCAAAGAGGGTATTGCCGGCAGATCCACCGGGAGCGGCATGTGGGCGATTGGGAATGCGCTGGATTAGGTTACCGATGGTCACTGCATCGGTCAGGAGCATGCCCCCTTTTTCGCCGCCGACGTGGTCGAGAAAACTTTCTTCAATTTGTGCAATGCTGTCGACAATCGGGCTGCCTACGCCGATGATGGTAAAGTTCGGATTCATGATTTTTTTAGGAGGGCCTGAACTGGCTGAAATAAAAAGACCGCCGCTCCCTCAGGATAGGCGGTCCAGTGTAAATAGATAATGCCGGATTACAAAGCGTCGCGAATGCGGGCGTAGATCATTTGTGACTCAGCCAAATTACCGAACTTGCCGACACGGATGCGGAGCGCGGATTTACCGGCTTCAGCCAAGTCGGAATTTTTGGAAGGGTAGTAGCTTTTGACTGTGATCTTCTCATCACCTACCTTACGTGCGTAGATGGTAATGTATTTTTCCTTGTGAAGTTCTCCGGTGCGGTAGTAGCCCATCTCATCAAGCTCGCGGATGGCAGTCCTGAAGACTGTGCCGATATCAGCATCGAGCGGAGCGTAAAAGTAGCCCGCTTGGAACTTTGCGGTCTGCTGCTCTCCCGTTTGTGGGTCAATCGCGACCGGAGTGGTACAACCGGCGGCGATAAGAATAAAAATTGCAAGGACTGTATTCAGTGTAGCTTTCATGTTCATAATATTGGAAAGGATTTTTTCGCAGAGTGCAATCAGAAGCTTTTGATGTAAACGATACCCTGTTCATCGCGAAAGGCTAATTTTTTATCGCGGAAACCAATGAAGCTCAATCCGGTATCGGCATCGACCAAATCACCGTTGTTGTAGCTTTTACCGTTCAGAATGACTTTCGGTCGATCACCGGTACGCACACCACCGATGTGAGCGGTCTGTAAAAATTCCGATACGGCCTGTGTTTGGGCGGGGTCTATCTCGGCAGACGTTGACGGCGCTTTAACCGCTTCCGTGGCATTATCCTCCACCGCTTCCGTGGGTTCTGGCGTTTCAGCGTCATCGCCAGCTTCGGGCGTGCTTGCTTCAGGTGCCGGCGTCGTGGATACTTCCGCCAGAGACTTTTCCGGATCCTGCATATTTGCGACCGCTTCCTTCGCTTTGGCAATCGGCCCCGAAGGCTTACCGCCGGATGCTTCTTCCGTTGCCGCAGACGATGCCTGCTCCTCCGGTTTTATTGACTCATCCGTCGTCTCCGCCGGACTCTTTAAAATATAATACAGGCCGAATCCCGCACCACCCAAAATAGCCAGCAGGATGAAGATCACGATAAGGCTGGTCAGGACACCACGGCTCTTTTTTTCTTCGCCGATCTGGCTGATGGCTTCCTCTACCTTTTGACCGGAACCGTCATCATCGGCCGGGGCCGGTTTGCTGGGTAAGTCGGGCGGCGGGCGTTCTTCTTTTTTCGGTTTTTTAATCTCTATCCCGGCAAAAGGATTTTCAGGGTCGTAAGGTTTCTCTTCAGCCGGATTTGGGGCAGGCTTCTCGGGAACGCTTTCCGGAGGCGTTTCCATGGGGGGAACCGAGGGCTTCGGCTCGGGCTTTTTCGGCTCCGGCTTCTTTGGTTCAGGTGAGGGGCGCTTTAGTTTCAGGTCCGGCGCCGGCTCCGAAGCTTTTTTCGGTTCGGGTTTGTTTTGGGGCTCAGCAGCATCAGTATCCTTGGGCTTGCGTGAGAGCCGTAACTTGGGTGGTGGCGAGTCCTTGTTTTCCTCAGTCATTTTTAAACTGTTCAGCGTGCTCAAATGGGTGCCGGAGGCAAACCCTATTCAACGCTTTGCCAAAAGAAATGGGCCCGCCCCCAGTAAATGGAGACGGGCCCTCTACTAACCTTATAACCCTAACTAACTCACTGAAATGGATCAGTAGGTAATCATCGACACAGTTCACCAGGTTCGGTTCCGGGAAATTCCAAAAATTTCTCTGCGGACCGAGCCCTTTTCCCCGGTTTCGGCCTAAAGGTCCACCCGCAGTTTGATTTCGCCGTCACGGAGCCGTGCCCGGAGGGATTTTTCGCTTTCCGCCGTTTTCTTGTCAGGGATGATTCGTCCATCCTCCGCCTGCAGAATGGCATAACCCCGATCCAGGGTAGCCTTGAGACTGCTATTTTCCAGGCGCTTGGCCAGGTACACCAGAGAGCCACGATGATCCTGTAGATTTTGTTGCGCCGCCCGTTTCAGGCGGCTTGCATTGGTCAACACTTTCTGATGCCCCAGTTGCAAGCGAAGTTTCGGGTGTTGTTGCAGCATCCGGTGTGAGAGTGCCTCGACAACTTTCCGGCTCTTGCTCAGGCGAGTTTCCGCACCCCGCAACAAGCGGTTCTCAATGTCGTCAATTCGCATGCCGAGCAGCTCAACCTGGCGTGAGGGCGCAATCACCCGCAGACGTGCACGGAGCTGCTCGATCTGCTGGTCCAACTGTCTGAGTTGATTCTCGCACTGGGTCTGAAGTTGAACGCCCGCCTCATCGACCCGTGCACAGGCTTCCAGATAGAGTGAGGAGATCAGTTCCGCCGCCCCGGAAGGCGTTTCCGCCCGTCGGTCAGCGGCGTAATCGGTCAAGACATGGTCAATTTCGTGGCCGATGGCGGAGATCACAGGCAGGCGGCTGTCACCCACCGCCCGGGCCAGCGCTTCCTCGTTGAAGGCCCAGAGGTCCTCGATACTACCGCCGCCCCGCGTGAGAACAACGAGGTCGAAGCCGGGGCTGGCATTGGCGTGTGCCAACATGGCCGCAACCTCATCGGCAGCCCCCTTCCCCTGAACTTTGGCGGGGAAGACCATCACCTCGCCGTGAAACTCCCGCCGTTTCAATATACGCAGAAAGTCGCGGACGGCCGCACCCGTCGGGGAGGTAATGACAGCGATTTTACGGGGCAGCAGCGGAAGCTGCTGTTTGCGGGCCGCGTCAAAGAGGCCTTCGCTGGCTAGCTTGCGTTTCAAGCGTTCAAACTCCAGTTGGAGGCGGCCCTCGCCACTTTGAATCGCGATCTTGGCAATCAATTGATAGCGGCCGTGGGGCACGTAAACCGAGATATCTCCCAGCAGCATGACCTCCATGCCGTCTTCAAGATCAAAGCTTTGGCGGGCCACGTCCCGGGCGAAAAACGCGCAGGGGAGTTGGCTGCCGGCATCCTTGAGAGAAAAGTAGACGTGTCCGGAACTTTGCCGGCGCAGGTTCGAGACTTCACCCCGCACCCATATTCGGGCGAAACGGCCCTCCAGTTGGCCCTTGATCAAGCGAGTCAGTGCCGTGACGTCGAGCACCTCATCGGCTGCGGGCATGAGCAGGTCATCCATCATCTGTTCCAGTCCTTCCTCTTAACATTCGCGTGAAAATTACCAGGACGATAAGCAAGAGCACCCCGGTAATCGCCAGGCCAGCACGACCTTCGAAAATCGCGCCGCCGGTGACAATAAAACCGATCGTCCAAAGCCCGGTAATCGGTATTGAAACAATCAAATAAGGTTTCAATCGCATACCGAGTATGCCGAGCACGATATTTTGCAAGGCGTAGGGAATGCCCGGTGTAATCCGTAAAATAAGTCCCAGTCTGAGCGTGTTCGAATCCGTGAGTTGAGGTAATTCACGGCGGCGGCGGATGAAGCTTTTGAGGACGTCGCGCAAGGGGCCTGAAGCCAGCAAATAAGTCCAAATCGTGCAGAAACTTTGGGCCAGTATACCCAGAGCACAGGTCGCTGGCATGCCGTATTTCGGTGCCAGCACCACGCCAAAGAGAAAGAGCAGCGGACTGATCGGGAAACCGATACCCGGGAGTGTGGCGACCGCTGCGAGAAGGGCCCATGGATTGTCTTTGAGATAGCTCAGGATTTGATTGAAGATGCCGCGCCAATAATCCGGATCGGGGTTACTCTGCCAGAGTAGATAGACCGCAAAGGCCCCCACCAGACCGGGGATCAACAGCAGTAAGCCGTTGCGCACGAGGCGTGATTTATCTACTTCGCTGTTCTCTGTCATTCCAGTCGAAGTTGATAACTAATTTTCCCGCTGGCAATCGCTAGCTTGCACCATGCCGTAAATCACTTAGCGTGCGTCAATTATGGAAGACGACGATTTCGAAACTTCATCCGCCGGCGGTCTTGTGCCCCTTGCACTTGCTATTCTCGCGATTGTGCTCGGAGGAGCCGGTCTCTATTTTGGGCTCACGGCGAGCCAACGTCTCAACCCTTTGTCTGACTCGCTGGAAGCGGGTTCAAGCAGCACTGCGCGCCTGGAGAAAGAAATTTCCGCCCTTGATACGCAAATCGCGGAACTGAGTGCGCAAAATGCTGAGCTGGACAAGGCGCTGAGTCGGGTGAGGCTCTACAGCAACCAGAGCGAACAAGCGGTGAAGCAGCTTGTTCCCAATGTTCAGGAGAACCGGGACCAGATCGTTAAGCTCGCCGGACGAGTCAATGAGTTGATTTCGAATGGTGTCAGACCCGCGCCGGCGGCAACAGAGAGTAGTCGCGAGGAGGTGCCGGCCACGACAAGCACGAGGACAACACCGACCCCGGAGGAAAGCACTGCGACAGGCACTTACACGATACAGACCGGTGATACTTTTGCCAAGATCGCAGCAAAGCTCGATGTTGGATTGCAAGCGCTGCTTGATGCCAATCCCGGTGCGGATCCCCGTCGTCTGCGCATCGGTCAGGTGATCAACGTTCCGGCCAATTAATGGCAGAGGACGAAAAGGCGCCGCCCCGTTGGGATATTCTTGACGACAAGCTTCTGCAGGCTTGCCGGGTTTGGGATCTGCGCGCACGCCACTACCGCCATCCCAAAACCGGGAAAGAAGGAGAGTTCTACTACATCGACTCGAGGGACTGGGCTATCGTGGTGGCCCTGACTGTGGACGGTGAAATCGTTTTGGTGCGTCAGTTTCGATGGGGCTCGGACGAACTTTCCTGGGAGTTGCCGGGTGGGATTATTGATGAAGGGGAGGACCCCGTTGCCGCCGGACTGCGCGAACTCAGGGAGGAGACCGGTTATGTCGCCGAAAGCGGCCGAATAATTGGACGGAGCCGGCCCAACCCGGCGATTTTAAACAACCACTCGGTTGTGGTTCTGGCCGAAGGTTGCCGCCTGTGCGGTGAGGGCACGGCGTGGGATGAGCACGAGGAAATGGAAGTCCGGGCCTTGCCGGAAGCGACGGTGATGGACTGGGCCCGAGAAGGTGTTATGACGCACGCCCTCGCTTTGAACGGCCTGCTTTACTACCAACTTCAAACCTGATTACTCGCCCGTCACCGGTGGGCTAAATGCCTCGGAGAACTTTTTGAATCGCGGTCCCATCACGTAGCGCCATGATTCCGGGATATGTGCGCGCAGCGTGGCGCGTGTTGCCTCGCGTCCGGGATGGATTGCTAGATTCTCGTATTCTCCCGGGTCCTTGCCGAGGTGGTACAATTCTTCGCCGCCGTCGGCATAACGGATGAGCCGCCAGGGGCCGTGCCGGACGGCGAAGTTCCCGGGGCCGTGTGACATCAGAACCGGTTTGTCCCATGCCATGGACGGAGTCTGTAAAAGTGGTACCAAGCTGTTGCCATCCACCTGTTGTTCGAGCTCTAGCTGGCAGAGGTCGACCAGAGTCGGAAAAATATCCTGGAGGCTGACCGGTGCCTCGATCCGCGCGGGCTCGCCGCCGGGTACTTTGATGATAAAGGGCGTGCGGGTGCCACGCTCCCAAAGGCTCATCTTGCGCCAATGTTTCTTCTCCCCGAGGTGCCAACCGTGGTCGCCCCAGAGCACGACAATGGTGTTGTCCCGGTGCGGGCTATTCTCGAGTGCGTCCAGAATACGTCCGACATTAGCATCCGCAAAGGTGCAGGTGGCGAGATAGGCCCGCACCAGTTCCTTCCAGGCGCCGGGTATCTTGGTGACGGTTTCGTGATCCGCAGGGGAGCGAAAGCCTACCAGCGCATTCGCGAACAGCTTACCAATTACAGGCAGGTCTTCGAGGTCGTTATCCGGCACGTGCGGCAACTGCACATCTTCGGATTCGAACCGTTCGAAATACTTCTTCGGAGCTTCCCAGGGCAGGTGTGGTTTCTTCAGGCCCAGTGCGATGAAAAAAGGTTTTTCGTGTCCGCGGTTCAATTGCTCGATAGCCCAATCGGTCAATTGACCGTCCTGGGTGTCGCTGTCGTCATTCGTATCAAGTATGCCGCAACTCAGTCCACCGAAACGTTTTCTGTTTTGTGATACCATTCCCCCAATATGACCCCGATAGTGGTCCCAGCCGCGTTCTTCGCGGTAATGGAAGATTTTGCCACAGCCGGCTGTGTGGTAACCATTCTGTTGAAAAACGAGGTTCAAAGGCAGCTGGTCTTCAGCGATAAGCTTCCGGGGATTATACGATGCGTGATGCCCGTAAGAACCACTCCGGTGTGGGGCCAGACCATACATCAAGGCGGTGCGTGAGGGCCCACAGACCGGCGCCGGGCAGTAGCTGTTGACGAAGGCCGTGCCGCTTGCTGCCAGAGCGTCAATGTGTGGTGTTTCGGCTTGAGGGTGGCCGCCGAGGTAACCGACCCAGTCGTTCAGGTCGTCCACCGCGATGAAGAGGACGTTCGGCTTCGCGTCTGTGCTATTTTCTCCCGAACTGTATGACGTGAAGAGCAGGAGCAGGCTACAGCTGAACAGAAGAAAGGGCGTCTTTGTTCTCAAATCGGGTACAGGGCTGACCGGTTCAAATGATCAAACGGGCGCAGTAAGACATCCGAGCCGTCGGATTAATCTTCCGGCGGCTGCAAGCTGCTGGCGGGGATTTCGCGGTTCCAGAGTTCTTTGCCCTCAATGCTCATGATGCGAATGACGATACGTCGGTCTTCTTCGGGGCCTTTGAAATCAAGGAGTGCGAAATGACGCTCGAAGGTGCTGCTGCCGGGCATGCGGAAAAAGTTCAGCTCGTCCTGATTGTCGCGCGGGTTTGCCGTGAGTGGTCCGACCGTGAGGTCAAAGAGGTTGTAGCTGTTCGCATGAACGAGACGGGTGAGCTCACCATAATATTTTCCTCCGCTGATGAAGAAGAGTCCGGGGATGGCTTCACTGCGCAGCATCTGCAGGAGCTCCGTGTGTTCTCTCTCGGCATAGCTCAGATTATTACGGCTCTTTGCCGGGTTGAGGATCGGTGCGCCGGCCACCACGACTTTGAAAGTCGCTTTGCTGCGGATGAGTTCCTGGCGCAGCCATTCGATTTGCTCGTCCCCTAAAATCCGGAAAGGCTGCTCGCTGGTGGGCGTGTCGTTTCGGTAGCTGCGGGTGTCGAGCATGAAGAAATCCACATCCGCATAACGGAACGACGTGGGAATGCCTTCGAGTTGGGCAACTTTAACGGCACGCGGCCAGAAGGCACGGAAGCTGTGTTCCGCAAAATCCCGGTAGCTGGAGTGCGCACCGGCACCGTCCGGTCCATAGTCGGCTGTGCCCCAGGTCGCATAGTGCGAGGTGCTGCTGAGTAGTTTGCCCAGTCCGGGAGCCGTTCGGGCCTTGCTGAAGCGTTTCAGGTAGCCGCTCTTAGAGCCCCAGTCGCTTTCGCGCAGGTGGGCTGTGTTCCCGAGCCAAAGCATCAGTGCCGGGTCTGCCGAGGCAATGGTTTCAAAAATTTCGTAACCGGCTCCGAGCAGCTGGTAGGGGGGCTCGTATCCATCCTCGATCATGTAGTGGGCCCCACCGACTGCGATGCTGAAATCCGGTGGCGGGGTGCGTCCATGGTAGAAGGCAGGACTCTTGAATTCGTAGGAAGGGGCCAGAAGCTCGCCGTTAAGTTCGACCTTGTAGTGATAGGTTTTGCCGGGCTCGATTTGGCTGAGGGTGACGACGGCCGTGTTCGCCAAGCCGGAATCTGTCTCAATCGAAGGACTCCACGTCGGATTCTCCTTATCGTTCAATTCGGCATAAGCGATACGCACGACCGAAGGGGCTTCAGCCTGGACCCATATCCGTGCCTCGCGCATGTCCACCCCGGTGAGCATGGGGCCGGACAAAAGCTTGGCCGCCAAGGTTTGTGCGAGAAAGGGGAGCGTGAGAATGAACAGGATTTTATACATCTTTGATTGGGGTCTATGCCTAGGAAGCCATACACCGCGGCAGCGTCAAGTCGGGATGCCCCACTGAGATATGCTCAGGACACCTTGATCCGGGCGTGGCGGGTGAAGTGCACGGTGTTCAGTACTCGATCCACCAGCGCCGGGCGCCGCATCGGCTTTTGGCTGATGCCGGTTAAAATTCCGTTCAGGGTCGCTTCACGCTCTTCGCGGTGGGGCAGGAACCGGTGGCGCGCTTCGACCAGTTCGGGGGCGAGCTCCAGCCATTGTGCCTTAATCTCACTAATCCGCGGGTACCGTGCCACCCTCTTTGAGAGAGCTTTATTTGCACGAAGATTGGGGCATTGCTCAAAGGAGAGACTGACTGCCTGCAGGCAGTCTCTTTCCTCGCGGCAAAGAGAGTCCCAACTGACTCCGCACAGTTCACAACGGGCCTCGGAGAGCAGGCGATGGAGTGCTCTCGGCTTGCAACGCATGACCAGTGCCACCCAGCGCGGGGACCACCTTTCGAATTCATAAGCGATGAAGGCAAAGCGTACGCGTGGAGGAAGCAGGCGGATTCGGGTGACGAGAGGATTTTCCGAGTGGATGGGGCCGTTCTCCGGAGAGTTGTCGATCAGGGAACTCGCCAACATGAATTCAAAGTCCGAGAGTCGCTCGGCGTATCGCAGGTGCTGCCAGAGCGCCGTAAAGATTTGGCCGGTCCGGTCCAGTCGAGTTTCGGGCGCTTCACGCAGTGAATTGCCAAAGTAGGCCTGTGCCAGGTCGAGGTAGTTGGAAGCCAGGGCAAGGTATTGTTCCCGGTCACCCTTTTTGGCGGCCGCGAGTAAGGCCCGACAGGCTTTTCTTTCCGGTGACGAATGCGTCAGCCGTAAGATGATTCGGCGCAGTTGACCCATAGCTAATGAATACAAGTATGTGCGCCGGGCCTAGTCCTGGTCATCGCGGCGATGCCGGCACTCGTGGCGGCAATCGCCCATCACCCGAATCCACAATTCGCGCAAATCGAAGAGACGAATACGCACCTCGTTCCGGAAATTTTCCAGATAGGCGTGGTTGGGATGTGTAAGCTTATTGAGCAGGGCTAAACTATGGTTGAGCGCACTCAAGCTGTTCTTGAGGTGGCAGATCGACAGGCCGAAATCACCGAGATCGAGGGCCTGAATGGACAAAAGCACGTTCATCTCCGCTTGGTGCAGGCTGTTCGCGTAGTCCCAGCACAACTTCGGAGAAACGGAATGTGGATTCTGGGTCATGAAATGTTCCCAGCTTTGATGTAAGTAGCGGTAAAGTGAGCGTGTGACGACAAACACGGGATGGCGGTGCAGCGTGTAAGGGGCGCTTTCGCGGCCTTCATCCTGCTCGGAGGCCTGATCCTCATCCATCTCCATGAAGCTGAATTCGTCGGTCATGGAAATGTCTTCCGCGTCCCAGCCCATCAGGGTCGCGACTTCGTCGAGGTGGTTCGGCTTGTCTTTCACGCTGTTGTAGATCGATAGAAACCGAGCTGTGTCGCGGTCTGAGCCGTTGAGATAGTTGCGCCACTGGGTTTCGCTCCAGTTAAAATCGTTGGAGGGGAACTCTTCCCAGTCGTCGCCTTCAGAGTGGTCGAAATTTGGATCGCTCATAGGTGCGGGTCTTGCCGACAGTTCGGAATTTGCGTCTTTCCCTTTGAAAAATCAACCCCCTTTTCGGTAGAATCGAAAATTGACGGCTTTTCACTTTTTATTGGAAATTTCTCCGGTTTTGGGCGGATTTTGTGTGGTCATGCGGCCTTTTTTTGTGTCAGGTTTTTAACTCCATGAGTGACAATGTGTTTCAATTAAATTGTTGGTTTGAGGGGCGCGTCCAGGGGGTCGGCTTCCGTTACCAGACCACAGGCGTGGCCAAGGGCTTTGAAGTCACCGGCTGGGTCAAAAATTTGGCGGACGGCCGGGTGCAGCTCTACGCAGAAGGCGAAGAGAGTGAAGTTTTGGATTTCCAGAAAGAGGTCGCCAGCGAGTTGGAATGCTACATCCGTGATGCCGAGGTGAAAACCGGCACTGGGCCGCGTGCTTGCCGCGGGTTCAGCATCGCGCATTGATCGACTCCGATGGCTGAATCTGCGATTAGCATCAAACACCTGACGAAGGACTTTCCTGTTGGAATCTCCGGGAAAAAGCTTCGGGCCGTCGATAGCTTGGATCTTGAGGTGCAGGACAACGAAATTTTCGGCCTGCTCGGCCCGAATGGTTCGGGGAAGAGCACCACGATCAAGATCGTGCTTGGCTTGCTTGAGCCCTCGGCCGGTGATTGCAGGATCTATGGCAAGCCCAGCCGTGCGGTGGAAGCGCGGCGTAGTGTCGGCTTCTTGCCGGAGGCGCCTTATTTCTACCGCTACCTTTCCGGGCGTGAACTGGTCCGCTACTATGCCCGTCTATGCGGGGTGGCTAAGTCCGACCTGAATGACGCCGTCGATTCGGTCATTGAACTGGTGGGGATGGGTGAAGCGGCACACCGACGTGTGGGTACCTATTCCAAAGGCATGCTCCAGCGCATCGGTCTCGCCCAAGCGATTGTCCACGATCCCCAGCTGGTCATATTGGACGAGCCGACCGCAGGTGTCGACCCACTTGGCTCGGCTGCGATCGCCGAAATCGTCCGTGAACTCAAGTCCCGGGGAAAAACTATTCTTCTCTCCTCTCATTTGTTGGCACAGATCGAGGGCCTTTGTGATCGCGTGGCCATTCTGCACCGGGGCAAACTGGTGCATGCGGGGCGTGTGGATGAGCTCGTCAACGAGGAGTCGGCGGATGCTTTCGTTGTCGAGGGCCTCGGCACGGAAAATCATGCCGCGGTACAGGCCGCTATTGAGGCCGGCGGAGGTCGGCTCGTACGGGTGGAAAAACCGCGCCTGAGCCTGGATTCATTTTTTCTCAGTCAAGTACAGCAACGGGAAAGTCAGCGCGCCGGCGAAGCAGGGAAGGGAGGTAAGCAATGAGCTTTCTATCCCCCGGCAGGATTTGGTTGATTGCGGCCAACACATTTCTGGAGGCGGTTCGCCAGAAGTTCTTTAATTCCCTTCTTTTGATCGCGATTGCGCTGGTGGCCAGCTCGACCTTTTTCCAGCAATTCGATTTTGGCACCAGTGAGTTGAAGTTCATCGCCGATTTCGGTTTCGGCGCACTTTTTTTCTTTGGTTCGATTCTGGCGATTACGGCCACGACGCAGCTCTTTTTCAACGAGATTGAGAATCGAACCGCCCTGACCATGCTGGCGAAACCGGTCCATAAGTTCGACTTTCTGGCCGGCAAGCTGCTCGGCGTGCAACTGCTTATGCTGTCCTTTGTACTGCTGATCAGTCTGGTGCTTGCTGGTATGCTCTACTGGCGTGAAACCGTTTTGATGGAGCAGTTGGACCCCGAAGTTTTCAGCGGAGGGCGCATCATTCGATACAGTGATATCTTTCTTTTCGGATTTCTGCAGTGGCTGAAGTTCGGTCTGCTCGGGGCGATGACCCTGTTCGTTGCCAGTTTCTCCAATACGAGCCTATACACGATCATCGTGAGCTTCTGCGTTCTGATTGTCTGCCAACTGCAATACATCGCCCGGGATGCTTATGCCGATCTAGAGCATGGGGTGGGGCGCCTTCTTGTGCATGGATTGGGACTGATTTTTCCGAATTTCCAGCTCTTCAATGTCGGGGATCAGCTGCTCTTTACAGGCGAAGCGTCTCTCCCGGCAGGTACGGCCCTGCAGATCAGCCTTTACGCAGTGGTTTACATTACCGCCTTCCTTTTGCTCGCGCAGCTCAGCTTCCGTCGACGTGAAATTTGACCACCCGATAATCTTGAGGCTACGGGCGGTTTTACTTGCGATTGCCTTTCTGGTGCTTGTCGGCTTACTGATACGGCCGATCGAGTCTCCGGCATGGCAGCGAGTGCGAACCGGCCAGCCGGAGCTGAACCTGGACGCTATGGAAGGAGCATTGGGCCAGGGGGTGATCGTGGGCATGTTGGGCGGCTTCCGTTCGATAATGGCCGACTTTCTCTGGATTCAGACCAACTCGGTCTGGGAAAACCGTGAACGGGCGAAGCTCAATTCTATGATTCGTCTGGTCACTTCCATTGACCCGCGCCCGGAGTTTTTCTGGATTAACGGTGCCCGAATGATCGCTTATGACGTTCCCAACTGGCGTATTGAGGAAGAGGGGGGCTATCAGGAAGTTTCCGAGCGGCGTCAACATGAGATCAATCTGGAGCAGGCGGAGCAGGCCTTTATCCTGATTCAGCGTGCGCTCGAATTTCATCCGGACAGTGCACGTCTCTACCTGGAGATCGGTCAGATCTACATGATCCGTCTGGATGATCCGGCAAAAGCGGCTCCCTGGTTTTTGCGGGCTTCCCAGCAGCCGGACGCACCTTACTTCGCCGCCCGTATTTATGCCCAGTTGCTCCGCCGCCTGGATAAGCAAGCGGAAGCTTACGACTTTCTCAAAGGTTTGTTTTCCCGACTTCCGGACGATGATCCCTATGCGCGAAAAGGTATCATACTGGAGCGGATCCGTGAACTGGAAGAGGTTCTGGATGTCGCCCCGTCAGGAACGTTTCGTCCTTAATGGCAAAGCGGTTGTTATTTGCCCGACTGAACCATCGCTTCGACATCAGCGATTTCCTTGACCGTATCGACACTCATGTTCTCGTAGCCGTCTTCCGTGACCAGAACGTCGTCTTCGATGCGAATCCCGATCTCGCGGAATGCCTCAGGGATTTCCTGATTAAAGGCCTGTGAGTAGAAGCCCGGTTCGACGGTAATCACCATGCCAGGTTCAAGTGGTTTGTCGCCCTTGTGATAGCCGTCCAGAAGAACATCATGTACATCAATGCCCAGTGAGTGGCAGAGGGCACCGGGCCAGAACTCTTTATAGGCAAGCGATTCGATTAATTCCTCCGTATCTCCCTTCATCAGTCCGAGCTCTTTGAGCCCGTCGATCAGGACGGCGGCCGAGTGGTTATGAATGTCGATCATGCAGACTCCGGGCGCGACTTTTTCGAGTCCCGACTTCTGCGAGGCGAGTACGATCTCGTAAAGGTCACGCTGGATTGGGGAAAATTTCCCCGAGGCGGGAAAAGTCCTGGTTAAATCGGCGCAATATCCTTTCCACACGGCTCCGGCATCCAGTAAGACCAAATCATCTTCGCCCACGGGGCCGTCGTTTTCGATATAGTGTTGGCAAGTTCCGTGGTTGCCTGCGGCCACAATGTGACCGAAGGCGAAGTGAAGTACGCCCTGCATCTTGCAAGCATACTCAAATTCAGCTTCGAACTGATATTCCATACGGTGGCGTGTGCCGGCACGCATGCAGGCGTGATGTGCCTCGCCCGTAATCAGAATGGCCCGGCGCATCAGTTCGATTTCAAGAGGCGACTTCACCATGCGCATGTCGATGATTGCGTCGAAGACTTCGCTTTTCTTCAGCACTTCAGCGCCTTGCTCCTCAATGGCTTTGGCGATGAGCTTGCCGCAGGGGTGCCCGTTGGCCGCCTGGTAATGGACCCGGCGGCCTTTTAAACGGTTACTGATAAATGCTTCAAACTCGCGAATGTGGTGAACCTGGTCAGCCGGGCAGACTTCGGCCGCCTTCGCCGCACCCATGGTAAAGCCGTCCCAAACCTGTTCCTTCTCGGTGTTTTCGCGCACGAACAAATGTACTGCTCCGGATGTTTCGTTGGGATCAATCAGGAGCATTGCACCTTGTTCCGGGAAGCCCGTCAGGTAGAAGAAATTGCTCCCCTGACGGAATCTGGATATCTCGGACAATGCGGCATCGGCAGGTAGTATCAGTATGTCCGGGCCCAGCTTCTTGAGCACGGTTTGCTGTCGTTCGTTAATCTCTGAAAAAAGTGATTTCATCTTGGTGTTTTGCTGCCGGGCCAATCCCAGATTGGCAGCGAGTGCTGGAGAGACGTTTTGCATAGGGCGGTGTGGATACATCATGTTTACCGTAGGTAAACAATATTAAGGACGAAGTGACTCCCATTCTTCTTCGGAGACAGGTCCGATCTGGTTTTCCATCAACATTTGCCACTGCCCGTCTTTCTTTACGAGCAATGCTTCAAATTCAATGTAGTCGGTGGTGATTTCCCCGTTTTCCGGGGTCGTAGTATAGCGAAAAATGCCGGACTCATGCGCAGTACTGGTATCGCGGTAGCGCTTGGCAAAACGGAAACTGACCTCGCCCTTGAGCTTGCCCGATTTTGTGTTTTCGAAGTCTTTCTCCCATCGGATCAAAGCTTGTTTCAGCGGATAGCTGACTTGTTTGGCTCCTGCAATAATGACCGCGTCAGGATGCACCGTGGCGCAGTAAGCATCGTAGTCACCCTCGCGCACGGCACGCTCCACTTCCGACCAGTAGGCGTCAATCTCTTCAATGGCCTGTGTGCCAGGAGAATCCAAGGGTGTGACCGTGAAGTGACGGATGGCGATAGGGCCATGGTCGCCCTGTATAGCGATGGGGCCCAGCGCCGCTTCACCGGGCAAAGGATGGGACATGGTGGGGTGCTCACATGTGAATTTTTCCTGCACGAGTTCTCCGTTGATACGCACGCTTTCAAAGACTGCGTCGGCGGTCTTTTGGCCACTAGCGTCGTATCTGGGAGCACGAAATACGATTTCCATGCGTTGCCAGCGCCCGGGGGCCTTGGCCGCATTCGTTAAGGGACGGGAACCGGGGATCCAGCGCTCCCCTTGCGGCCGGGACATGTCACGACTTCCGTAAATTCCACCGAGGTCACCGCTGCCCACCTTCTCTTTGCCAAAGCTGTCGAGGATTTGCACCTCGTAGCGGCCCATCATGTAGACACCGGCGTTGGAGCCTTTGGGAATCAAAAATTCGAGTTCAACGCGGGCATCACCGAAAGTTTCCCGGGTCATCAAATAGGGCAGGGAAATATCCTTGGTTAAACCGTTTACCAGAATATCACCCCCGCTCCCGCTGGTTGTCAGCTCGGTGCGGTCGGGCACCGATACCGCTCTGTCAACCCGGTGCCAGTCGGATACCGGTTGGAAATGCTCTAACGCCATACCATCAAGCAGATCGATCGTTGCTTGAGCGGCTAGGCTGGCCGAGAAGACGCTGCATCCGGCCATTAATAACGTGAAAACTCCCTTCATCCGCGAAGATGATTCAGCGATAGGAGGTTTTGACAAGGAGGTTTTATTTATTAGCTATGCCCAATTTAGGGCAGGTTGTTCGAATGCGTTATGCGATTGATGTCGGATTCCCTAACGGCCCGAAAGCATTTCTACCATAAGTTTGCCCATGCCTTCGCCCACATTCATGTAGGTTTCGGGATCGCCACCGTAGTGGCCGCAGCTCCCTCCGGTGGAAACCGGCTTGGAATAGAATACCCCGGCATCTTTATTACCATCGGCAAAGTTGAACATCTTCTGGGAGAGCGTTGCGTCCTTGTCGTGTTCACCCAGGGTGGCGCAAACAAACTTGGCATTGGGTGCATTGAATTCTTTTTTCAGATCGTTGAAGAGATACTCCAGGTTTTTGTCGTAATTCTCGACACTACCTTTGCCTTCAGAGCAGCCCTGCCACCAGAAGAATCCGGCCACTTCGTATTCGGTGGCATCCGGATAGTACTTGGACAACTCTTCCAGAGCATCCTGGGCAACCCCCACGTCCAGATCATACTGGAGGCCGGCATACCAGCCGCCTTTATCAGCTTTACTCTGAGTGCTCACCTTTCGATCCCCGTAATCCGAGTCTCCTTCGTAAGATCTTCCGTCTTTTCCGGTGCCGTCCGCACTGGGCGGCAGCAAGTCCCAGCCTAAAGCACGGTTACCAACGCACGATTTCAATATCAGAACCGGCGCGTCAATCATGTGCCCCAGATAATTCCCGATGCCGATTTCCGGGCCGAATTTATTTCGATTATCAACGGCCATCCAATCATTGGTAGTCAAACTTCCATTACTGAAAAACACGTTGCGCACGTCCTTCCGCACGTTCCAATTCCCTCCGTCATCGACAAGGTAGGGGTATTTGTCACCAGCAATCCCCTTAAGCGGACCTGTTTTCCCGAAGCCCAGCATATTGGATTGACCCATTAGGATGAACACCTGGACCGGTTTACGCATATTGGCTTCTTCCCCATCGGGATCGGGAAGTGTATCGGGGATGGAACCACTCACGCTCACGCTGCCGGAGCTGCTCGAGCCGGTGTCTTTCAGCTTGGGGCCTTCCGTCTTTAAATACTCAATATCGGCGGCCGAAAGCAGGTCCTGTTTGAAGCTGAGCTTACGGTCGCCGCGATCCACGGTCACCATGCCGGTGTAGTCATTGTAGCGGATTAATGTCCCCTTGAAAGTTTGTGACCCGTCAGCGCTCGTCCAGGTGCGCTCTTCAGCGGCAGAAGCCATTGATGCTAAAAATACGACGCAAAGCAACGCGAAGGAGGAAATAGATAGGTGAAAACGCATGGTGGTCATCGTTCGATTGTTAGTCGGTTTCCGGGGTTCAGAAGTGGAGACTGCGGGATGGGTTTGATATCCCTTATACAGCAGATTAGTTCTTAAGCAGGTAATTTTGTTCCTCAAGTTCAAATATGATTGTTTGCCGTGAACATAAGCGAATAGTTTTCGGCTTACATCCCCAGCTAATGTCCCGTCATGCCAAGGCCCGTTACAATACCGCTCTCCGACATCGTATCAATGCCGGACGCGTTGCCGTGCGCGACCAGATCGCCTTTTTCGGGCGGCAGTTTGGGCAGGTGGCCAGCGAATGGAAGGCCGACGATACCCGGGTGACTTTTGCCGATTTCGCAATTTCCGAAAAACTCTTTGCCGAGTTGCGGCGGGACTTTCCACAGGACGACTATTGCAGCGAGGAAGCCAGCCCGTTGGACGAGGAAATGGCGCTGCAAGCTGATTTTGCCTGGATCGTGGATCCTATCGACGGAACTAATAACTACGCCCTGGGATTTCCGATCTGCGCAATTTCACTGGCGTTGCTACACAAAGGAATGCCGGTATACGGATTCATTTATGATCACAGCACGGCCAGTCTTTACGAAGGCGGCCCGGAGCATCCCTTTATGCGTAACCAGAAAAGGTTCAAGCGCGATGCGACCGCAGCCGAGGCACAAACGATGATCGGTGCGCACTTCCCGATGGAGCTTCAGTTGCAGGGTAAGCTTGCCCCCTTAATGGCCCAATATCGCATCCGTTCCTTTGGCAGTGCCGCTCTGAGTGCGACCTACGTGGCCACCGGTTATTTGACCGGTGCGATCGATTATCGCGTCAAAGTCTGGGATATTGCGGCGGCCTACGCGCTCTGTGCGGCCGTCGGACTGGAATGGAAGTTTGTCGAAGGCAGCCCGTTTCCGGCTACGACTTTTCATCCTCATCAGGGGCGCTGCCCTTATTATGTCGGCACGGCTCCACTGATCGAAGAGATCGAGTCCGCTATTTGAATGAAACGCAGTCCATGTAGCTTCGGTCCGTGATAGTCCTGCGCCCCGTCCTGCGCCGTTTGTAACGAGGTGTGGAAGTTTCCTACAAAGCATCGGAAGGCCGATGATAACTACGCCTGAATGAGGTTTCGCCCAGTAGCATCGGTCCGTAAGGCCGATGTTAACGCTCATTCCTCCACAGTGGCAATAAGTGCGGCCAAAAAGACTAATTCCGTTTCCCCGGTATTATGTAAGGCCTGACTCTCGCCGCTCCGAGTGATCTGCAGAGTGCCCGGGGTGAAGGCTTGCTCCACGCCGTTGTCGACCACGATGCCGCTGCCGGAAAGGCAGTAATAAAAATCTTCGTCACCCTCATGGGAGTGGTCGCCGATGCTGGCTCCGGCTTCCAGTCGAACGATACCAACGCTCTTGATTGCGCTGCCGGGAAAAAAGTCGAGTAGCTTGTGCGCCGAGACACTGCCGGATCCACCACGCACCGCTTCAGCAATCTCAGGAACGATTTCGTGAACTTTTTTGATCATGTGTTGTAGTCTGAGTGCTGAGTCTGTTCACGTCAATCGTCCTGCTCACCTCAAGGATGGGGTACAAGATTTTACCTAGCTTGGGCGGGCGTCGTCTTCGGGAACGAGTGCGGTCCGGCTTGGGGCTTCGTTACTCTATGCCGGGACAGGCTTCGTGGCTTCGCTCCGCTTCAGACGAAGCCTGGCATGGGCGCTGGGACTCGTTCCGAGGCCGAAGGCCGACAAGACCGGTTCCCGCAAAAGCGGGAAACCGGACCACCGAAGGTGAGAGTCTCAGCCTATATTGAATTCCGCATCCTGAAAATGGCATGGGCGCTGGGACTCGAACCCAGGACCGTCGGTTTAGAAAACCGATGCTCTATCCAACTGAGCTACGCCCACATCAGTGTGAATGATGTGTGTAGCAGTATTGCTTTCTTGCAAGACATTCTAGACAACATGGCTCGTTGTTTTCTTATTGATTTGGTGGCACGATGACTTGAACGGGCAGCTATTTTGCCGAAAGTTTCACTTTCTCGATGATCCAGCTATCAATGCCATGAGTAGTTTCACAGACAGGCGCAGGTTTTTAAAAACGGCGAAAACCGCGACTCTGGGTTTGTGCAGCAGCCCGCTTTTGAGCACGCTTTCTGCCATGGCGGCGAATTCCAATCGTGAGGCGAAGGCTGGAGGCGCAATGATGACAAAATCTACCGGCTTGGTCAGTGATGATCGCTACCTGCTGCATTCCCAGGGGCGGGGGCACCCGGAATCGCCCGAGCGGCTGAGAGCGATCCACCGGCGGCTGAAGCAATCAAATCTGGATAAAGCCCTCGTGTCCGTGACGCCATCCATCGAGCCGCTGCCTTATATTCGGAG
This sequence comes from Coraliomargarita sinensis, assembly GCF_003185655.1. Lineage (NCBI taxonomy): Bacteria > Pseudomonadati > Verrucomicrobiota > Opitutia > Puniceicoccales > Coraliomargaritaceae > Coraliomargarita > Coraliomargarita sinensis. The sequence continues at coordinate 177,212 of NZ_QHJQ01000008.1, forward strand.
GGTACACTCAGAGGCCCATATTGAAGCGGCATCGAGGCAGGCGCAAGATGATGCCATTTGCCGTCTTGCGGTTTCCGGCGCCTTGAGCGGAGTCGATGCCGTTTGCTCCGGCAGGTTGACGAATGCCTTTTGTGCGATCCGCCCGCCCGGGCACCACGCCGCGAATAATGGAGAGTTTGGTTTTTGCTTCTACAACAACGTTGCCATTGCTGCCCGTTATGCCCAGAGGCAGCACAAGCTGAAAAAGGTCCTGATTGTGGACTGGGACTATCATCACGGCGATGGCACGGAATGGGCCTTTTACGATGATCCCTCGGTATTGGTCTTTTCCACGCACGCTCTGTACGCCTTTCCCGGGAGCGGCGCGGCGGATAAGACGGGCCGTGGTGCTGGGGAAGGTTACAATATCAATGTGCCTCTGCCGCGCGGTGCGACGGACACGGATATCACCCGCGCGTTTAGGGAGCGGCTAATTCCTGCCGCCGACGAATTTCAGCCCGATCTGGTCCTGATCTCGGCCGGTTTCGATGCGCGAGAGAACGATTTGCTGGGAGACTTCAATATCACCGACGAAGGATTTGCCAAGCTGACCGAACTGGTGATGGGGATCGCCAAACGATACGCCAACTCGCGCATCGTTTCCATTCTGGAAGGGGGGTACAATACCGAAGGCTTGGCCTTGGCGGTGGAATCGCATCTGAAGGCGCTTCTCGGTTGAGTGGTATGTCCAGTGGGTGGTTGAGTCGTTGAGTGGTTCGCCTCCGGCTCGTAGTTGAGTCGTGGGTTGTTCCGAGCCAGTCGCCTCGAACTACGGATCCGTAGATGAGCAGGCAGCACCGCAAAGGACTCAACGACTCAACCACCCACCAACCTAAGCATACACCATCCGCGCGCACTGGTCGCAGAAGTGGGGCTCGCCCGCGTCCATGGCCCCGCGTGAGACTTCGTTGGAAACCCGCAGGTGGCAACCGCCGCATTTATGCTGCTGAATGGCGGCGACGTAGGGTGGACGCTTGGCAAGCTTCTTGACCCGGTCATAGTGCTCGATGTAGTTGGCTTCGATTCCTTCGCGCGATGCGGCCAGTGCCTGCTTCGCCGCATCAATGGAGTCTTTTAAATTCTGTTCCCGTTCGCCGAGTTGTTTGATTTCCTCGTGCTGGTCCTGGATGCGTGCCTCGATGGTGGTTTTTTCCGCTTCAAAGGCTTCACGGGTGCTGTCGATATCCAGCATGAGCTTGATTTCGGTCTCTTCGAGCTGGGCGATTTCCGCTTCCGCTTGCTCGATCTGCTGCGTCAGGGCGCGGTATTCGTCGTTCTTTTTGACCTCGAGCTGCTGGTTCTTGAATCGGGCGATATCCGATTCTTTACCCTTCACCGCGTGGTCGAGCTCGCTGCGCTGCACTTCCTTTTCTTTAAGCGATTGGCTGGCGGCATCGATATTTTCCTTTTCAGTCTCGATCAGTGCCTCGATCTTGGCCCGTTCTCTCGGAATGCGCGCCAATTCCTCCTCAATTTTTTGCAGGGCAATGTCGCGGTCTTGAACAATGAGGAGCTTTTCGATTTGCGGGTCGGGCATAATTGGAATTAATCTACCAACACTCAAGAGCCCGCTCGGAGCAGAGCAACCTAAATCACCTTTATGAGCGAAACTTCACTTCAAGACCAAGTCGACGATGCCACTTTGGATTTCACCCTCGGGGACAGCGAGGGTGCGATTGCCAAACTGCGTGCAATTATTGATACCCATCCCGATGCCTTTCCGGCCTGGCATGCCCTGACGGAGGTTTATTTCTCCGAGGCCGACTACGATGCCGCCCTGGAGGCCGCGGAAACCGCACACAAGCTTGAACCGGAAGACGTGCACATCAATACCAGTCTCTCCCGTATTTGGGTGGAGCGGGGCGATAAGGAAAAAGCCGAACATTACGGCGCTCAGGCCCGCATGCTCGGTTGGAAAGACGAATTGAAGTCGCCGCCCGAAAAGGACGATATTTAGGCTGTTTTTTGTATGTGGTTGAGTTGTTGAGTGGTTCGTGGTGTAAATTGCAAGCGAGACGTCATCACAACCCACCACTCAACGACTCAACCGGCAACTAGATCCCCACAGCATTGACAGCTGAGACTCGCCCACACTAAATCGACAGTTACATGGAAGACGCGACTTATACGCTGGAATTTGAAAAGCCTCTGCGCGAGCTGGAGAAGCAGCTGCACACGCTGGAAACTGTCTCGACCGAATCAAAGGTGGATGTGGCCAAGGAGATCGAAGCCATCGTGGCCAAGATCGAGAAAACCAAGGCGGACATTTACTCCAATCTGACGGCCTGGCAGCGCGTGCAGCTCTCGCGTCACCCTAAGCGGCCTTACTCGCTCGACTACATTGAGCGCATTTTTACGGAATTTGAAGAACTCCATGGGGACCGCCGTTTCCGTGAGGATGCGGCAGTCGTCGGAGGGCCGGCTTTTCTCGATGGTGAACCGGTCATGGTGATCGGCCAGCAAAAGGGCCGCAACACCAAGGAGAATCTCAAGCGCAACTTCGGTTGCCCGCATCCGGAAGGCTACCGCAAGGCCATGCGCCTGATGGAAATGGCTGAAAAGTTCAAGATGCCCATCATCACGCTCATCGATACGCCGGGTGCTTATCCGGGGATCGGAGCGGAGGAGCGTCACGTGGCTGAAGCCATTGCCGTGAATATCCGCGACATGAGCGCACTCAAGGTGCCGATTGTTACCGTGGTGATTGGTGAAGGCGGCAGTGGTGGCGCCCTCGGTATGGCAGTGGCCGACGAGGTCATGATTCTCGAGAACGGTTACTATTCGGTCATCTCGCCCGAAGGTTGCGCCGCTATTTTATGGAAAGACCGTGCGGCGGCCCCCCAGGCGGCCGAAGCGCTTAAATTCAGCCCGGAGCACCTCTCCAAGTTTGGTGTGGTCGATCAGGTTATTCCGGAGCCCACAGGCGGAGCGCATCGCGACTATGATGCAGCTGCGACAACGCTCAAGGCTGCCATTATCAAGTCGCTGAACAAGCTCAAAAAGAAGAGCGTGACCAAGCTGTTGAATGATCGTTACGCACGATTCCGAAAACTGGGGGAGTTCACGGACGATTCGGAAGCGGCCACGTCGTAAAGCGTAGGACAGGCTTCTCTCCAAGAGTCGGTGTGCGCAGCGTGGGGTTTTTCTTGTAGAGGCTCCGCTTGCGGATGCCAGATATACTACGGGATTTGGCAGATGTCAGTCCGGACGTGCCCTAAATTATACTGTTTTGCAAAGCGGTATTAGGCAGCACAAAGCCATGTAACAAAATGCCGGGTTTTCGTGAATTCACAGGTCGCTCTTGTTGCTTAGGAAATGCACAGGCATCCGCAAGCGGAGCCTCTACGGCTGTAGCATCGGTCCGTATGGCCGATGGCATCAATCGGCGTCCTGCTCCGCCATCGCGCGGGCGTAGAGTTCACGGCTGATCCAGGCGTCGGTCGCGGCATAGCGGATCTGTTTCTGGTCCAGTTCGGCGCGCGCCCAGTTGGAAACCTGGGCTCCTTTGCTGATCCGGCCCCCCAGTAGCAAACCTGCCAGAGCCCGGAGGCCACGGTTTTCATAGCCGAGCTTGACCGTGATATCGGCAATCTCGACAAAGCCTCCCGGCTTGAACTCCTGCATGGCACGGAGTTCCTTAACGTCGTCCTTGATGGCAACCCCTGTCTTGAGAATATTCTCCGATTCGAGGATCGGGAGCACCGGATCCAGAGTATCCGTTTTACTGATACGGAAAAGGTAGACGCAGTCCTCGGTGGCGAGCTGGATCAGCGCAGGCGGGTAGTATTGCCCTTTTTTGAAAGTGGGGCGCGTCTCGGTGTCGAATCCGAGGTGGCTGCATTTCTTCAGCTCGGTCACGGCCTGCTCCATCTCCTCGACGGTATTAAGAATCCGGATTTCGCCGTCCCACTGAATCAGCGGGAGATCGTTGATTTCGGCTTTGGAGATTTTTTTGGAAACAGTTTTTTCAGGCATAATCCTAAGCTCAGGCTTCTATACTCATGCCGTCATAGGCAATCGTCAGTTGGCCGGGGTAGGGGTCTTTTCTTTCAGGGAAGCGCAACCGGTTGAATTCTTCGCGGTAGTTCAACGCATCCTGGTGAATGTCTTCAATCATTGCATCCGAGTAGCTTGGCTCGTGATGAAAGATCACCAGCTTTTTAACCTCAGCCCGGGCGGCTAATTCAACCGCCGTCATGTGGTCGGAGTGGCCCCAGTGTCGTTTCCCATTGCTCGCTTCCTCGAAGGTATATTGCCCGTCGAAGATGAGCACGTCGGCCGATCTGAAGAATTCAATAAATCGGTAGCCTGCTTCCCGTGCTTCGGGGCCGTGCTCGGAGTCGGATGAGTAGATGATGCGCTTGCCCGCTTCCTCGAAACAGTAGCCCCAGGAGTCGCCGGGATGTTGTTGCTTGATCGCCTCCACCTGAACGTCGTCGATTTCGAAGCTTTCGCCCTCTTCGCGTATGTCGAACTCGATATCCGCCTGCATTGCGGAAAAAGGTACCGGGAAGCAGGGCGCTTCCATTTGTTTCCGGATGGCACTCTCGATTTCCTGGTGGAACCCGTGAAAAACGATGCGGTTGCCCGGCTTGTAAGCCGGTGTGAAAAAAGGAAAGCCCTGGATGTGGTCCCAATGCAGATGAGAGATGAAAATATGATAGGTGGCTGGAGGCGCGTCTGGGCCCAACTCTATGGCATAGTCTCGGATGCCGGTACCGGCATCACAGAAAACGACCTCTTTTGATTTCGTGACGATCTGCACGCAGGAGGTGTTCGCCTTGTAAGTGCCCTTGGCACTGTGCGGCAGCTTGTCCAGATAGGCTTCGACGTCGGACTCGTTCTCAAACGATTGATCACGCGCCCCCCATAGGGCATTGATCAGCTTCCGACGTATGGTCGAAGAAGAGATCGGCGATGGGAGTGAGCCACAGGAACCCCAGATGACGGCTTTCATGGTTGCAGACAAGTTGTGCTATTTAGGTCGTTCTCTGCCGGCGAGTCAAAACAAAGGCTCATGCCCTTTCGCAGGCCTTGGATCTTTTACTCTGCATTTACTCTCAGGAAGAGGTACTCCAGCTGGTCGGGAATCGTCACTCGTAGCTCTCCCTTATGAAAGGCAGCTGTGCCGTCGCCGCCCAGAATCGTGGTCGCCGTGTCGTCGGCTTCGAAAAGGGGGATGTGGGTGACCCATGTGTCGGCATCGTTGAGCTCACGGAAAGCAAGGATGTGCGCCCGCTTGCGATCTTTGGCAATCGAGGCAAACCCCGTCCAGGCGACTCCATCCGGCCGCTCACCGATCGGGATGATGTCGCCGGAGAAAATGGCTTCGCGTTCCTGTTTCCATGTGTGAATGAGTGGCGCGGCTTGCTCATAATAACTTTCCGGCAGGCTGGATACTTCGAACCAGGCCAGGGGACTGGAGAACATGACGGTGGCAAAGAGCGTGTCCGGCGCGTAGCGCGCGGGCGCCAGTGGGTCGTCCCCGTATTTTCCGGTGTTGCGCGTGTTATTGAGGAACTCCATCCGCAGGCGAACGGGATCAATGTACTGGCCCAGGCTCCATAGATTGCGCAGCGTGCGGTGCGGCCAGTATTTGCCCCAGTCCGTGTAGCGGTTCTCCACGAAAACCGGACCGGCTTGAATGCTCCCAAAGTAGGTCGGGCGTTCGCCTGCGGTGGCATCGGGGTCGAAGACGAGCTCACCATTGGAGGCATCCAGTACCTTTTGATACATTTTTTCCAGATTCTGCTCCGCGAGTTTCGTCTCCATCCGCACCGCGTCGACTTTGACGTAATTGATACCGTCGTTTTTATAATAATCGATCAGGAGGTCGGCGTCGGCTTCCCAAGTGGCCATGTCGTTCTCCGCACTGGGGCCGAACCATAGCCCGAACTGCATGCCTTTCGCTTCGGCGGCATCGACCAAAGGTTTAAGCCCGTTGGGAAAGCGCTTCGGATGGGGCTTCCAAAAATCCGGATTCGCGGAACGAAAATCTTCCCAGGCGCCTTTGCCGAATGCGGAGTTGCCGCTCTTGCCATACTGCCAGCCATCGTCCACCTGCACCACATCGACGCCGAAACGGGCGCCGGCTTCGATCTCTTTCATGAGGAATGATTCGCTGACCCGGGCATCCCGCGAACGATCGCCCCAGGTGTTGCTCAGGAGCATGCCGTCGCGCTCCGGTTCGTACTCGCGCAGGCAGCGCTGGTAGCGCTGCATGGCCGCAATGCGTCCGGCGCGGCCGCCCTGATAGGGAATAATGGTCCAGGGGTAGCCATGCCCCGCAAATGCCACCCGGCGGGCGCGGCTGAAAACCTTGGCGTCCCACGGGCTTTGAACCGGGCGCGCGTGGGGCAGGGGTGCTTGCTTCAAAAAGATCAAGCCGTTTTCGGTCAGGACATCTTCAATGTGGAAGACGTTGCAACGGGCATCAAACACATCGACCCGGGTCAGCCATTCGCGCTCGAAAACCAGTTCATCGTGATTGTCCGTCTGGTCTTTGAATTCGACCTGCGTATAGCGGAGGTGAGAGGGGGCTAGCTTGAGGTCTTCCAGTGCAGGGTCGAATTTTTCGATCCGTGAAGGGCTCTCGGGCGTATTTTCCAGTCCCGTGGGCAAATCCGATTCATTGGCCGCGTTCGTAACCGTGGAAGGCGTTTCCGGTTGGTTGCTGGAGAAAATTAGGGAAATACCGCTGCTGTCCGGAAAAATCTGAAAGCGGTAGTGAAAAGTCTCCTCGGCTCCGACGGCTTTGGCGTGAAGAATGAGCGATTCCGCTTCCACCGGGCTGAGCTTTTCTTTCACCGCGGTAAACTCCATGGTCCGTGCTTCGTCAGCGGGTGCCGCCTCGGGAAATGGGGCAGGCTGGCGGCCCGGAGCACGCAGCCACTCCTGATCGGCCACTTTATCGTAGAAGGAGAGCGACCGAAGCAAGCCCTCGGGCTGGATCCGCCACTGGCGCTCTACTAGTTCGTTGCCAATCGTCAGCACGTCATCATGCCACTCCGCATAGCAACTCAAATGTTCCACCCGCTCCCCGTGGGCATACCCCAGCAAGAGCAGGCTGCTAGCCGATAGAATAAACAGACGATAAAGGCGTAATGATAGGTGCATGGCTTTTACGGTAAAAATGGATAAACCGCCAACTTGGCAAACCTGCAAAGCTTTCACAACTATAACCGGAAATTATCAGGTCGTCGGTTCGCGATAGGCATAAAAAAGCTCCGAGCATCTTATCGACGCTCTCCATCAAAGATTGGGGACATGGAGCAATTAAGCTACCATGTCCCCGATGATTAACAAGATAGGTCTAGCAGGATACGAAGTGATCGAGGTCTCTAGCAAGGCTGATGTTTACGAGTTGCG
>NZ_QHJQ01000009.1 GCF_003185655.1 Coraliomargarita sinensis
CACCTCGACCCCGCAGAAATCCGCCACCTGCCAGATCATCTTCCGCAGGATCTCCTTCTCGCGGTCCCCAAACAAACGCTCTCCATTCACCGTTCTGGTCATACAGTGATAGGTCGCATCGCTACCATTTACTTTTAGACGCCGGATTCGCATGCTAAGAAAAGGAAATCACTCAAATTGAAGTCGTTGTCAACTATTATTAGCCTGTCCCTAATTTCTAGATTTATCCTTATTTAATTTAATTTCTAATTCATGGTGGGCTGAGCGTGCACTAGAGAAGGAAACGAATATTGCATATTCTTTGGATCGGAAAAGCATGGGGAACTTCAAAGATGCAACTCAGTCTGAGTGGCAGCATACCTAATATTTTGCTTCTCCTCCCTAACCTTGGACACAAGCAGACTTAACAGAACCAAATGAACAAAACTTATCACATTTCCCGTCGAGCTTTCGTACGTCGCTGCTCGGCCATTGCAGCAGCAACAGGTCTACCAATCTGGTTTGTTAAACAACAAGTCGCGAGTGCGGAATCAGACAAGTCGAAGATCAAGTCGCCTAACGATCGGCCGCGCCTTGCTCTGATTGGGTCGGGTGGCATGGGGGCCGGGGGTGCCAAGAGCTGCATGCGCTTTGCTGATGTTGTCGCCGTTTGCGACGTGGATCAGGCTCAAATCGACAAGCGAATAAGCCGCTTCATTGTAGGCGGCAAGAAGCCGGATACATATCGGGACTTCCGTAAACTTTTGGAACGCGACGACATCGACTGCATTGTCAACGGCACACCGGACCACTGGCACAGCCTGATCAACATCGCCGCCGCACGCGCCGGAAAAGATATCTACTCGGAAAAGCCGCTTACTTTGACCATCGACGAAGGGCGACATGTGATCAAAGCGGTCCGCGATAATCAGCGCGTCTTGCAAACCGGCACCCAGCAGCGGAGCAGCAAGCGCTTCCGCCTCGCCTGCGAACTCGTACGCAACGGTCGCATCGGAAAATTGAAAGAGGTCAATGTCTGGCTACCTGCCGGGCTGCGTGAAGGTCAGGTCGGAGGCGACCCGAGCAAACACACTAAAGCACCTTTCCAACCTCAACCCATACCGGAAACCTTGGATTGGGACTTCTGGCAAGGCCAAGCCGAGGCCAACGACTACATGTTTGAGCGCTGCCATACCTGGTTCCGCTATTGGTATGAATACTCCGGTGGAACGATGACAGACTGGGGGGCGCACCATATGGATATCGGCTATTGGGCCATTGGTTTGCCCGCACCGACCCAGATCGAGAGCAAGGCGCTGAGTCAGCCAATTCCCGGCGGCTACTCTGTAATCGCCGATTATGAAGTAAAATTTACCTACCCGAACGGTGTTATCTTTAATGTCAGGTCGACCCGGGACGACAATCCTTTCGGCGGCATCGTCAATAAAGATGGTCAGCGAAACGGCATCCGTTTTGAAGGCACGGATGGATGGATCTGGGTCAACCGCGGTTCCATCGAGGCGAGTGATCGCGATTTACTCAGAACCCCTCTTCCGGACGATGCCGAAAAGCTATATGAGAGCAGCGATCACCGGAAGAATTTCTTTGATTGTATGCTATCCCGCGAGGACCCCATCTGCAACGTGGAGACCGGTCACCTCTCAGCGGTCGTCTGCCACCTCGGCGCAATTTCCCTCCGAACCGGCAAAAACCTGACCTGGGATCCCGACGGCGAAATCTTCACTGGCCCGGGTTCAACAGCAGCCAACGCGCACATTGCCCGGGAAATGCGTGCGCCCTACAACTACGACTTTATCGCCTAAACCGTGCCCTATGAAACGTAGAACCTTCGTCAAACGATCCAGCCAGGTGCTGGCCGCCAGCTCCGTTTTTCCAACCTTCGCGATTGGTCAGTCAGGCCCCTCCGCCAACAGTAAACTCAACGTCGCCTTTATCGGCTCTGGCGGTTGGATTGCCCGCCAGCCCTACAACCAAGGCTGTAAGGACGAAAACCTCGTCGCCTTCTGTGATGTGGACCGCGCAAACAGTGCTGAAAACATGAAAAACTGGCGCACCACCCAGCCCTTTTTCGAGGATTTTCGAAAGATGCTGGACAAGATGCACAAGGAGATCGACGCGGTGGTCATCTCAACTCCGGACCACACACACTTTGCCGCAACCCTGATGGCAATGGAACGTGGCATCCACGTGTACACCCAAAAACCTTTGACGCATAACATTTGGCAGGCGCGAACTCTGAGAAAGGCTAAGCACAAATATAATGTCGTCACCCAAATGGGCAACCAAGGCCATTCGGGCAAAGGCATCCGCCAGTCGGTCGAAGCTTACCGAGCCGGAGTCATCGGCGAAGTCAAACAGGTCTTTGCCCGCAACGAATGGCCCGATTTCAGCGATCGCCATTTTGCCAATATCAACCAGATGCCACCACCTTCCTCAGCGGTACCCAAGACACTCAATTGGGACCTCTGGCTCGGGCCACAGGCCGATAGGGATTACTCTGCAAGCTACCTGCCCAAGAAATGGCGCACTTTTTACGACTTTGGTATGGGTGTGCTCGGCGACTTCGGTTGCCACACTTTTGACATGCCCGTCTGGGCCCTAGACCTCGCCCCCCCAACCGTCGTGGAAAGCATCCGCCGGGAAAGTTCACTGGTTGGTGTCATTCCCGCCAGCAGCCATCTACGCTTTCACTTTCCGGCCAAGGGCAATCGGGGTCCGGTCACACTCGACTGGTTTGACGGCCCGCAGGACTGGGAAGAGGTCGGCCGCATCGATGCCTTCGGCGCGAAAGACGCCACCCATGCCGGGCGTGCCTGCTGGATGGTAGGCGACAAAGGCCTGATGGGCTGCGGCACGCATGCTGGGACCCCCATGATTTTGCCCAACGAATTGCGCAAAGACTGGATGACCAATCCACCGGAAGAGACGATCCCTCGGGTCGAAGGCGGGCCGTTCCGCGAATGGCTGCGGGCAATGAAGGGCGAAGGCCCCGAACCCGGCTCCAACTTTGATGTTTCCGCCAACCTAACTGAGATCATTTTGCTCGGGGTGATTGCCCAGCGCTTCGACACCCGCATCGAGTGGGACGCCAAGGCCGGCAAGATAACCAACCAACCTGAGCTCAACGCTTTTGTCAGAGAGCCGGCACGCGAGGGCTGGGACTTCGGCGATTATTTGTGGACTTAGTGCACAGGACGCAAAAGTGGCGACCTGAAACCTTGTACAAATTCAGGGTTCGACCTTCCACGCATATACGTAAGGCTAAACATCATGGACACTCCACCTCTTACCAGCGCTGAAAAGAAAAAGCTCCGCGGCATGGCACAGCGCCTGAAACCGATCGTGCATATCGGCAAGCATGGCTTATCCGAATCCGTCTTGGCCGAAATCGAGACCGCTTTGACCAAAAACGGCCTAATCAAAATTCGCTTTGAGAGCGATCGCGAGGGGGTCAAAACGCTTTGCTCAGAGATTCCAGAAAAAACAGGATCCGAATTTGTCGGTAGTGTCGGCAAAACTGCTGTTTTCTTCCGCGACATGCCCGAGGAAAGCTAAGTAAGCACAACTTTCTGTGGCACCGGAATTTCGCTGTCACTAATCAAGAGGTAAGTTTCAGGCTTCGCACACGTTATGGTTATCAATGCCTTTTAGTCGTAAACACGATTACAATACTGTACGCCACCTGAGTGCCGCACTCTTGCTCAGTGCTTGCGCGCTGGTTTCCGCATGTACGCAAGGAGTGGCGCCGGCCCAAGCCTTGTCTCCGGTTGAGACAACATTCAGCGTATCGGGCAGCGCCGAGCGCCGGGCCGAATGGTGGAAGGCTTTTGATGATCCCCAATTGAACCGCCTTATAGACGAAGCACTTTCAGACAGTCCAAGCCTGGAGGCAATCTGGGAACGCCTTCAAGCCAACGAAGCTCTTGCACGACGCGAACGCTCCGCACTTTTTCCTCAACTAGATGGAATATTAGGCGCTTCATCCGAGAGAGAAGACAACGAAGGCACCGAACTTTTCAGCGTAGGCCTCTACGCCAGCTATGAGGTTGACCTCTGGGGGCGCATACGGTCGGAAGCAGAGGCCGAGCGCCTACGCGCTGAAGCCACCAAAGCCGACTACGAAACAGCGGCGTTAACGCTCTCCGGGCAAGTCGCCCTCACCTGGTATCGGCTCCTCGCACGCACCGAAATCCTTGCATTGATTGAAGATCAAATAGCGGCCAATGAAAAAGTTGCTGAATCACTAATTGCCCGCTTCCGGGGAGGCGAGGCCCGCAGCGTCGATGTACTTCGTCAAGAGCAGCTCATTGAAGCCACCCGTGAACTGAAACTTATCGCCGAAGCAGATATAGCAGTATTAGAAAACCAGCTACAAGTGCTGCTCGGGAATACTCCGCAAAAAAACTTTGCATCGGACAGCCATGCCGAACTCCCCGCCCTACCCCCGCTTCCGAATACCGGCTTACCGGGTGAATTACTACTGCGCCGTCCCGATCTAAAATCGGCTTATCTGGAACTGCTTGCTGCTGACCAGGACCTTGCCAGTGCGATCAGCGAGCGCTTTCCCCGTATCGATTTGACGGCGAGCGTGCGTTCCGCTTCCGAGGACAGCTCGAAACTTTTCGACGACTGGATCCGAAGCATCGCCGGTGAATTGGTAGCGCCGATCATCGATGGAGGCAACCGGCGCGCCGAGGTGGATCGTCAGACAGCTATCAAGCGGCAACGTGTAGCCGAATTCAAACAGGCCAGTATAGTCGCTTATCGTGAAGTCGAAGATGCGCTGGTCCAGGAAAAGCAGGAGACACTCAGGCACGCCAGCCTTAGCAAACAAGTCGAGTTGCAACAAACCGCATTTAAACAACTGCAGAAAGAATTCCTCAATGGCGTAGGTAACTTTATCGATGTGCTCACTGCCCAAACCGGAGCCCAGGAGTTGCAACGCAACCTGATCGAAAGCAAGCGCAGGCAGATAGAGTTCCGCATCGCACTCCACCGTAGCATCGCCGGCCCCATACAAGCATACGAAAAAAGAAAACAGCCATGAGCGAAGAAGAATCATTCGAAAAATCTAAAGTTAAGAGCGGCAAATTGACCTGGATCATCTCAGTCGGTCTGATTGTGGCCGCCTTAGCCGTTCTCTACTGGATTAACTCGACCGAACCGACGGCGGAGCGGGAAACCGCCACCCTGCGGCGTGCGATGCTGGTTGATGTGATCGAAGCGGAACAGGGCACATTCCGCCCCGTAATCGTGGAAACGGGCACGGTGGAACCCGCGAAAGAAATACAGCTTTCACCGCAAGTCGGCGGCCCCGTCATCAAGTTACATCCTGACTTTACGCCAGGCGGCTTTATCGAAGCCGGGGAAGTCGTTCTCGAAATCGAGCCGGCCGACTACAAGAATATGCTGGCTCAACGGGAAAGCGAACTGGTCGAAGCCAAAACCGAACTGGCGCTTGAGATGGGTCGGCAAGAGGTAGCCCAGCGCGACTTTGAACTTCTGGGCGAACGCTTACCGGAAGGAGAAAACAATCTGGTTCTGCGTGAGCCCCAACTCGAAGCCGCCAAGACTAGAATCGATGCATTTGAGGCGGCGGTCGACCAAGCCAAGCTGGACCTTGAACGCACCCGCCTGCGTAACCCCTTTGACGCCCAAATCCTCACACGTATGGCTAACCTGGGCACTCAAGTATCGGAAGGCATGCCGGTCGCTGAAATCGTCGGTATCGAAAAATACTGGGTGATGGCGACCGTTCCTCCAAGCAAACTCCCATTCATCGCTTTTCCCAGTGGAGAAGAACCAGGTGCGAAGGTGGAGCTCTTCAAACGTAATGCCAGTGGTCAGGCAGACCAACGCACGGGACGGCTTTTCCGCCTGATCGGGGAACTCGAGCCGAACACAAGGTTGGCCCGTGTCGTCATCGAGGTGGACGACCCCTTGTGCCGCAAGCCTGAGTCGGCCGGCCTCCCCCCTCTCCTCGTCGGTGAGTTTCTCGAGGTGCACATACAAGGCGAAAGCCTACAAGACGTCGTCCGTATCCCCGTCGACTACCTACGCAAAAACGACACGGCCTGGGTCATGGCCGAAGACGACAAACTGGAAATACGTCAACTCGATATCATCTTCAAAGACAGCAACTACGCCTATCTGAAATCAGGCATCTCCGAAGGTGAGCGTATCATCACCAGTAGCCTTTCGCGGGTCACCGAAGGGGCCGAATTACGCGTCGAAGTAGAGAACTCCACACCCAGCGAATAATGGAAGATTCCAGCAACGCGCCGAAGGGCATGCTCGCTTGGATGGCGAAGAAATCGATCGCCGCCAACCTGCTCATGCTGCTGTTGATTGCGGGCGGCTTCTGGACTGCGATCAATATTCAGAAAGAGGTCTTTCCCGAGTTTGAGCTCGATATCGTCAATGTCAGCGTAGTTTACCCCGGCGCCGCCCCCGCCGAAGTGGAGCAAGGGATTCTCCAACCGGTTGAGGAGGCGATTCGCGGTGTCCAGGGCATCCGTGAAGTTAGTTCCACTGCCGAGGAAGGCAACGGCTCGGTCACGATTGAGTTAATTGCCGGGGTCAACCGGATGAAGGTCTTTCAGGACATTGACCAAGCGGTTAACCGGATCCGCACCTTCCCCGACGATATTGAAGAACCGGAGGTGGTTCTGCGGAGTCGCCAGCGCGACGTCATGGAGATCGGTTTATACGGCCCCGTCGACGTCTGGACCCTGCGTCAACTCGCGGAGGAGTTGCGCATCCGCCTGCTCGCCGAAGAAGGGCTCACGCAAGTCGAGATCAACCGGGTGCCGGACTTCATGACTCACGTCGAGATTCCCCGTCATCGACTGCGGGAGTTCGGGCTCACGCTCAATGAGGTGGCCCGCATCATCGAGGATTCCAGTAACGACGTCCCCGCCGGTTCTATCGAGACCAACGCAGGGGAGATCCTTCTACGCATGAAGGAACGCAAGCAGTGGGCTGAAGAATTTGCCGAAATCAAGATTCTGACCGGTGAAGGAGGTGCGGAACTCACCCTGGGAGAGATCGCGGACGTCCGGGACGGTTTCGAAGAATATGGCTTTCACTCCCAGTTTAACGAGCAGCCCTCCGTCGAGCTGGAGATCTTCCGGGTCGGTCAGCAATCGCCGCTCGATATTGAAGAGACCGTCAAACGGGTGATGGAAGAATTTGAAGCAATTGCTCCGGAAGGAGTCCAGTTACGGATCGACAGCAACCGGGCGCAGGACTTTCGCGAGCGGCTGACCCTGCTCCTGGAAAACGGTCTGATGGCGATCGTCATCGTACTTGCCATTCTCTCCCTATTTTTGGAATTCCGCCTAGCCTTCTGGGTGATGATGGGAATGACGACTTCGTTTGTCGGTGGGATCGTCTTCCTCCCGATGCTGGGCGTGAGCATCAACATGGTCTCGATGTTCGCCTTCCTGATCTCACTGGGCATCGTCGTTGACGACGCCATCGTGGTGGGGGAAAACATCTACGAATACCGGCAGAAGGGAATGAGCCTGATCGACGCCGCTATTCAGGGCGTGCGCGATATCGCGGGGCCGGTCACCTTCAGTATCCTGACCAACGTCGTGGCCTTCGTTCCACTGCTCTTCATGCCGGGCACGACCGGTAAATTCTGGTGGCCGATTCCTGCCGTCGTGATCACCGTTTTACTGGTCTCACTCTTTGAGGCTCTGTTTATCCTGCCCGCACACCTCGGCCATGTTTCGAAGCGCCGCAGCTCAGGGATTGGCGATCGCTTACACGGGGTACAGCAAAAATTCTCAAAGGGGTTCAGCCGCTTTGTTGACACCTACTACCGCCGCGCGCTCAAGATCTGTCTCAAACATCGCTATATCACCTTCAGTGCTGCCGTTGCCCTATTTATCATTGTTGGAGGTTATGCACGTAGCGGCCATATGGGCATGATTCTAATGCCGGAAGTTGCCGCCGACGAGATCGAGGCCGGCGTCCGCTTACCGGTCGGAGTCACCCGCGACCAGTCTGCCCGCGTGGCTGAGGATATCACCAAGGCGACCCGGCGCATGTTTGATGAGCACAATCTATACGAACAGGCGGAAGGCGTAAAAACCAATGTTCGCGATGGTAATTTTATCGATGTTGAAATCGTGCTCAAGGCCCCCGCCGAACGTACGATGCGAGCCAGGGACATCATCTCACTCTGGCGCGATAATATCGGGGAAATCACCGGCGTGGACCAAATCACCTTCGAGGCCGAGCGTGGCCCCGGAGGGTGGCGGCAGGATATCGTGGTCGACCTCAGCCACACCAATATCGACACGCTCGAGCTAGCGACAGCCGCCTTCGTTGAGAGAATGGAAGGCTATGCGACGACGACCAACGTCAACGATAACTACAATCGCGGGAAGAAGCAGTTTGACTTCAAGCTCCTTCCTGAAGGTCGCTTGCTTGGTCTCACCTCCGAGGAAATCGGCCGTCAGGTACGCGACGCTTTTTACGGTTCCCTTGCCCTGCGCCAGCTGCGCGGCATTCACGAAATCGAAGTACGGGTCAAGCTTCCGGAAATCGAACGTGAGTCCCTGGACAATCTGGAGAACTTTGTTATCCGCACACCTTCCGGAGTCGAGGTGCCCCTGATGGAAGTGGTCGAAGTCAACACCACCGAAGCCTTCTCCAGTATCAATCGGCGCAATGGACGTCGCGTCGTCTCCGTTGGGATGGATGTGCAACCCAAGCGCGCGGTCGGACAAATCATTGAGGCGATCGAGCTCGAAGAGATGCCGCAGCTACAGGCGGATTTTCCGGGCCTGACCTACAGCTTCGAAGGCAGCCAATCCGACATGCGGGAGTCCACCCAAGCGCTCAAAGGCGGCTTCGTGCTGGCCATGCTTGTGATCTATTCACTGCTCGCCGTCGCCTTCGGCAGCTACATTCAACCGCTCATTGTGATGGTAGCCATTCCCTTCGGCATCATCGGCGGCGTAATCGGGCACATCCTGCTCGGCTTCGACCTCTCCCTCATCAGTTTAATGGGCATGATCGCCCTCTCCGGGGTGGTGGTCAACGACTCGCTGATCATGATTGACTTCGCCAATCGTAACCGGGGGGATCAATCCGCTTTTGATGCGATCACCCAAGCCGGGGTACGACGTTTCCGTCCAATCATTCTCACTACTCTCACCACCTTCGGCGGGCTCACCCCCATCATTCTCGAAACCTCCCAGCAAGCTGCTTACCTTATTCCCATGGCGATCTCGCTGGGCTTCGGCATCGTCTTTGCCACCTCGATCATTCTGATTCTGGTGCCGAGCCTCTATCTGATTCTTGAGGATGTTAAACCACAGTCGAAATTAACAACCGACTCCTAAAAAGCGGACTTCCGGTTCTTTCATCCGGACCACTGCCGGCAAGCAAATGATTGGACAAGCAGGGCTCCTGTCTTACTGTTGCAGTTATGAAATACCCATTCTACCTAACATGTATCTGTCTACTCATCGGTTTCGGGCTAACGTCTGCCACTGCCAAAGAATCAAAAAACGCCGAGGCCGAAGCGCTCGTCGAAAAACAATCCGCGAAAGAAGATCGTTTAAGTTGGCTTGAACGTATTTTCAACTCGAAGGGTAACCAGGCAGAGAGGGAAACATCTCGGAATGGTGAGGAAGCTGAAGATAAAGCCAATGACCGTAAAGCTGCGGCAAAAGATGCCCGAGGCTTTTCGGACAAAGAACGCGCCGTTTTGGAGGATTGGCAGCGGGGCGAGGCCGGATGGAAAAAATCAGGCAGGAAGCTTCCTCCCGGGCTACAGAAGAAAGTAGCACGCGGCGGCGAATTACCTCCCGGCTGGAAAAAGAAACTGGCTGTCGGAGACCGGCTCCCCGAGGAATACGCCTCCGAAGCCAAAAGCTTGCCCGGAGAAATCCTGAAACGTCTACCCGAAAGTCCCGAAGGCACTGAGATCATTCGAATCGGTGACGAAGTGATACGTGTGATCGAGAACACTCGCGAAATCATCGACATTCTCGGAATCAGTCAGGATACAGTCGAAGACTAGTAAATCCTCTTATGCCCGTGCGCAAATCCTTTGAGTCAGCCAAAGAAGTCGCCAGCGCGACGAGTGATGTTATTGCCAAGACTGCGGGCTTCTTTGCGTCGACATTCGTTGGGATAGGGCGAGGTATTTTTCAACCACTGACCAATTCGACTGCTGTTGCGCCACGCGCCGAACCGGGGGCCGCTCCCGGCATTGAACAATACCTGCAAGCCGAGGACAGCTCATTCACGGTCTCGGTCTCAATTATCGATTACGGCGAAGGCTACACCGAGCATCACGAATTTGAGAATATCGACGACGCGCTTCACCACCCCAAGCCGGAGAAGCCGCATGTGCGCTGGATTAATATCAACGGCCTGAAGCCAAGTGCTGTCGACACCGTCTGCAAGCAGTACGGCTTTCACACATTGTCGGCCGAAGACGTCATCAACACCTACCAGCGGCCCAAGTTGGAAGTTTTCGACGACCACTATTTTGTCGTGGCCCGGCAGATCCAGCTAGTCGAAGACCGACTCAAGAATGAGCAAATCAGCTTCTTTTTGACCCGGGACACCCTGATTTCCTTTCAGGAGGTCGAGGGTGACGTCTTCGACCCGGTTCGCCGCCGTCTGGAAAACAAGACCGGCCGGTTCCGGATCTACAAGACCGACTACCTCTTTTATGCACTGCTCGACTCCATCGTGGACCACCTATTTCCTCTATTGGAGGGCTACGGCGCTGCTCTGGAGGATCTGGAATATGAGATCCTTCAAAACCCCGTCCCCGAATTACAGCAGCAGCTTTTCGCCGTCAAACGGGACCTTTCACTTCTGCGCCGTGCTCTGTGGCCGCTCCGTGAAGTCGTTGACCAACTCTACCGCGACGAATCCGATATAATTCACCGTGATCTTAAGAGTTTCTATCGTGATGTTCAGGATCACAGCATTCAGGTCATCGACCTCCTCGAGACCTGCCGTGAAACCGCTTCCAGTTTGAGCGACCTCTACCAGTCCGCTGTCGGGAATAAGATGAACGAGACCATGAAGGTCCTGACCATCATGGCTTCCTTTTTCATCCCCATCACTTTCGTAGCCGGGGTTTACGGGATGAACTTCGAACACATTCCCGAGCTTAGCTGGCCCTATGCCTACGCGGCCTTCTGGAGCGTTTGCATCAGTATCACCGCAGCCCTGGCAGTCTACTTCTGGCGCAAGGGCTGGATCGGGAAATAGGGAGCCCTTGCCTACTCTACAAATTCTGTTCGGGTTACCGGTTTTGCTTAGGGAAGAAAAACCAACTTATTGAAGACAGCTTCATTCCTCTCAAGCTCATCATGGAACATATCGCTGGGCCGCACGGTCGAGAAGCCAACTACGACCCTCCAGAATCATGAAAACACTCACACACCTCTTTATCTGTCTCCTCAGCTCTGTCGCTTCCGCGATAGCGAGCGATGCGGCACGCCCCAATATCCTGATCATCTTCACCGACGACCAGGGCTACGGCGATCTCGGGTGCTTCGGGTCGGAGAGACATGAAACGCCCCGCATGGATCAACTGGCCGAAGAAGGAACCAAGTTTACCAGCTTCTACGCCCAGAATGTCTGCGGCCCGTCACGCTCGGCCCTGCTCACCGGCCGCTACCCGCATCGCAGCGGCGGCTGGGGCATGCCCGCCTCGGAAATCACCTGGGCCGAGCTCATGCAGGAGGTCGGCTACGAAACTATTTGTATCGGCAAATGGGACGTATCGGACCGCAGAGCCATTATTGACCGCATGCCCCTGGCACAGGGTTTCGACTACTACTTCGGTCCGCTCGGCGCCAATGACAACGGCAAAGTCACCTTTCACGAAAACAACGAGCCCGCCGGCGGAACAGACGACATGGGCAGCCTGACACGGCTCTACACGGACAAGGCCATCAAGTACCTTGAGGAGAAGCGTGATGAGACAAAGCCCTTTGTGCTCTATCTCTCGCACACCATGATGCACACGGATATCGACGCTTCGGAGCGCTTCCGCGGCACCTCGGAGGGCGGCCTCTACGGCGATGTCGTCGAAGAATTCGACTACGAAACCGGACGATTGCTAGACACTCTGGACGATCTGGGATTGTCAGAGAACACACTGGTCATCTACACCACTGACAACGGTCCATGGAATCAGCCTGCCTACACCGAGAAAGAGAAGGGGCATCCGCCAGGCTCCATCTTTTGGGGCAACAGCGGCCCGCTGCGCAACGGCAAGGGCTCCTGCTACGAGGGCGGTGCGCGAGTGCCCTGTATCATACGTTGGCCGGGCAAGGTTGAGGCTGGCGCCACATCCTCGGCGATCTTCGCCACTCTGGACTTCCTGCCTACCTTTGCGAAGATCGCAGGCTTTAAAGTCCCAAAGGACCGTATCATCGACGGTGCCGACCAGACCGAGCTACTGCTCGGGGAAAAGCCGAAAGGAAACCGAAACACCTTTTTCTACGAAGCCCACATCAACCGCTGGGAGAACACTTATACCGTCAACGGCATGCGTTTTGGAAAATGGAAATTTCTCAAAGCCGAACATACTGTCCCGGGCTACTGCAAAGATACCGACCGGGAGGAGGTTGTTGAGCTCTACGACCTGGAAGTCGATATCGGTGAAACCAACAACCTTGCCGACCAGCACCCCGAAATCGTCAAACGTATGCAGGCAGAATTGGCTGCCTTCTGGAATGCGAATGAATAATCACGAAGCAATACGACTATTTAGCATTGCTAACGTGCTGTGATTTCAGGCATATAGAGATAGTCGTGTATAGGATCAAAATCCTGCTCTACGAAATGGACGAACGCTTACACTCGCCTGAAGCGGAGATCCAACTTGGCCTGCAGCAATCAGGATATCGCGCGGAATTCGCCCCCAAGTCTCTAAAAGACCTGAACTTGGATCCCGAAAGAATCGCAAGTTTCGTCAAAGAGATTTCATGCGATGCCTGGATCGTTATCGCGGGCCCAAAGGACGTCCTGAGCTGGTTTGCGGAGCAACCCTTTCCCACCCTGGCGATTTTCGGAAACCTTCCCAAAGGACCGATCTCGGGCATTGGTCCCTGCCACCTCAACGCGTTAAAGGAATGCCTGGAGAAACTTATTATTTTGGGTCATGAGAAGATAAGCATATTTTCACGCAAAGAACGCCGTCCCCCGAATCCAGGCGTCCCCGAGCGCCAACTACTCCAAACACTTGAAGAAAATGGATTACCCATTACCGAACAGACCTTCCCGGAATGGGAAGAAAGCTTAAGCGGTTTCAGGGCGAGCCTTCAGTCTCTTTTCGCGACATCACGGCCAAGTGCAGTCATCTTCCAGGAACCTGAGTTGGTCATGGCGGCACAACAGTTTCTCTACCAGCAGGGCATGAAAATACCCGAGCACGTTTCCGTATTTTGCACCGATTATGACCCTCGCTTCGAATGGTCGGTGCCGGCCATCGCCCACTCAAAATGGGATTTTAGAGAAGTCGTCAGCGCGGCCGTCAAATGGGCCGGAAATGTCTCCAACGGTAAACCCGAAACTTCAAAGAATATCCTGGACGCTAAATTTATTGCCGGGGAAACCATCGGCCCACCTCCTATGGCTAAATGGACTCGGGAAACCGCTGGTAAGGTCTGGTAAGAAGACAGGGTAATATCCTTTTCAGAAAAGGTTGATCCCGATCACTAAGGTTCATTTGGGAGAGACGGGCTCCGTCTCGTCCGCATGGGCGAGAGCGATACCACTTGCACGTCTCGGTTCAAGCGGCTTCCGCCGCCGTAGCTTTGCGTAGGCGTGAGCTGTACCCTGCCGCTGTTACTAAGCTCATCCCTTCTTTAAATCGGTATAAGAACAATTCGGGCATAAAAAATCCCCGTGCCCGTAAACATGGGGATTTGGAAAATTAAATTGTCGATGCGCTTTAGCGGCGACGGCACAAGAGCGCTAGGCCGGCAAGGCCAATAAACATGAAGGCTGCTGGCTCGGGGACGAGCGATCACCACGTCATCCAGGGATTGTCCAATACGAATTTCATCGGCCTCGAAATAGCGCTGTCGATTCAAGTTGATAAGATCGAGCGCAGTTTCATCAATTTCGGCCGTGACCGAGCTACCAATTTGATCCAACGAACTCCCAACAACACTGCCCGCGTTTAGTTGGTAATTATAGAGTGAAAACACATCGACTCAAATTTTTTTCGGAATAACAGCACCCTGCACCTATCCGACAGAAGGACAGCCTACTGATCGCCCAGCTTTTTGTTTGCCGCTGCGGGAACTCGCTGCGAAATGTGCACTCTTATCCACTTTTATCATACAATAAAATCATGCGTCGATTCTCTCTCCCCCTGATACTTACTCTGGCCTGCGCCTCCCTCGCTACCGCGTCGGAGTCCTACTACAGCGAACCCGCCCTCTTCTCCAAGCGCCCCAGCGACAGCAAGTCGCTGGTGACCATCGACCGCTTCGGTCCGGTGGGCATGAGCGTGGAATTGATCCAGCCAGCCTTTACCATGCGTGTCGGCACAATCGAGGAAGGCTCCCCCGCGGCCGCCACCGGCAAGCTGAAGAAGGGCCAGATCATCGAGTCGATCAACGGCGAGACTCTTAAGGACATCGACCCCCGCATTCAACTCGCGCAAATGATCACCAAGGCCGAGGCCAGCGACGGCAAGCTCCGTTTCGCGATACAGGGCGAAGCCGAACCCGTGGTCGTGCAGCTCCCGATCCTGGGTGCCTACAGCGAGACCTGGCCGCTCAACTGCCCAAAATCCGACAAAATTGTCCGCAACATGGCCGATTATCTGGCCAGCCCGGACGCCAATCGGGGCATCTCGGACATCGGCATGATCTTTCTTCTCTCCACCGGCAACGAGAAGGATCTCGAAGTGGTGGGCGAATGGGCCCGCAAAATGAAGCCGAGCCAGTACGCCTGGTACCTTGGTTTTGCCGGCATCCCCCTCTGCGAATACTACCTGCGCACCGGCGACAAAGAAGTGCTGCCGACGATCCAGGAAGCCGTGGATAAGGCAGTCGCGGGACAATATCTCGACGGCTGGGCCGGACGCGGCGGCGTACCGCGGGTCACTTACGGCTACGGCCACCTGAATGCGGCCGGCACCGGGGTGGTTACCTTTCTCATGCTGGCCAAGGAGTGCGGTGCCGATGTGCCGAATCACACTTTACTTGGAGCCTTGCGCCACTTCTACCGCTATGCCGGGCGCGGCTCCAATCCCTACGGCGACAACCGTCCCGAGATGGGCTTCGTGGACAACGGCAAGAACGGGAATCTGGCCTTTGCCATGCAGGCCGCGGCGGCACTGACACCGAACGGCGAGGATTCGGTCTATGCCAAGGCACGGGATGTCGCCGCCATGACCGCCTTCTACACCACCACCTTCATGCTCCACGGCCACACCGGCGGGGGCATCGGCGAGATCTGGCGCAGCGCTTCCATGGGACTCCTGCGCGAGAAAAAGCCAAAGCAATACCGCGATTTCATGGACAAGCGGCTGTTCCACTACGAACTGTCCCGCCGCTTTGACGGGTCCTTCGGCATCCTCGGTGGAGGTGGCTACGACGACCCCAAGTGGGGGGCCGCCTACGGCTGGGCCTACACCGTGCCGCGCCAGCAGTTGAGAATTTTCGGCGCACCGCCGACCAAGTATTCCAAGTCCTACAAGCTCCCCGAGCAAATTTGGGGCAATGAGGCCGACAACACCTTTCTCTCGCTCGAAGCCGTACCGAACGCCGGAGGCGAGCAGCAGGACCTGAGCGACGAGACACTGGCCGAAGACTCCAGCATGCAATTCCTCCGCCGTATCCACGGAAAATCAGTCAGCGACGACATAATCCGTCGCTACGTGCACCATCAGGATGCCGTCATTCGCCTGACTGCAGCGACCAAGGCGCTCGGCGTGAACCGCGGCTACATCGGCTGGCGCGAGCCGGGCGGGAAAGCACGCCCCGAGTTGATGATGGAGTTTCTCCACTCCGAATCGCCACGTGTCCGACGCGCCATGTTCAATGCGATCGCAGAAAGCCTGAAAGAGGAGCAGCAGATGAAGCTGCTGACACCGGAGGTATTCGACTTGGCGATCCAAGCGATCGAAGACCCGAAAGAGTCTTGGTGGGTCAAGGATGCGGCGCTGCATGTGGTCAGCTACGGCATGCCCGATCAGGTCGTCCCTCACGTGGACCTACTGCTCGCCTACCTGGACGCCGAAGACTGGTGGCTGCAAAATGCGGCCATGAAGGCTTTGATCCCAGTCGTTGCTGACGAGCGCTGCTACGAGAAGGTATTGCCCCGCCTCGGCGAAGTCATCCGGACCAACCAGCGCGCGGCTCTAACTCTCGGCCTGATGAAGCCAATCCGTGACAAGATCAAACTGGCGACCCCGAAGGTGCACGAACTGGCGGTCGAAACCCTGAGGGAAAGTTATACCGGATATGCCGGAGAGCCAACAGCTCCCGGCGGTCTCGATGTTTCCAGAACAGTGGATGCCCACTTGGAGTACATCGCCAACTCTCTGGCGGACGTTCCGGGAGGGATGGACGCCCTCTTTGAAATTGCCCAGGCGCGCTACCCCAACAAGCCTTTGCCCTACAAGGAATTGTTCCTCAACGCCGATCCCGAACTCTTCGGACCGAAGCTGAAGCAGGCCATTACGCCGATTATCAACGAAGAATTGATCCCCGAATTTGTCGGTAAAAACCGCGAAAAGTTAAGAGAACTGGCTCGCCTCGAGGTGCAGAATTTCCGCTGTGGCGGCCCCGGAGAACACATTGACGAACTGGTTGCGCTCCACGAGCGCGCCGGAACGGACGCCTACAACTGGACCACCTTCGCCGACTTCAAGACCAGTGATTGGCACTACCACACTTTCAATCCGATTCCGTCGGAACAGGTGCCTTTCGACCGACTCATTTGCCGCTACCGAGAGATCACCATGCCGGAGGGCATGGAGCAATGGTTCGCCCCCGATTTTGATCCGGCCGAGGCGGGCTGGAAAATCGGCCAAGCACCTTTTGGGAACTATAACGACGAAATCCCTAAAGGGCCCGTGTCCAAGTGCGACAAGGACGGGATCGGCCCCTGCCTCGGGCCCTATTGCTTCGGAGATACCCCCGTCAATACGCTCTGGGACAAGGAAGTCCTGTTGCTACGTAAGACCGTCCAACTGCCTCCTCTAAAGGACGGGCACCGCTACCGTCTCCGGGTCAACCAACTGGCCCACGTGGGTAACGGCAACGGCTTCGGCGTCTACGTTAACGGTAAACTGCTGATCGAAATGGAAAAGGGTCTCGGACGCGGTATGGGCGAGAAACCCTACGGGGCCTACATCACGAAGGAGTGGCTTGATGAGTTCAGCAAGGACGAAGTCACGATCGCAGTGAAGAGCTTCCTCCGCTACAACGACAAGTATAAGGCCAAACCAACGGAGCGCGTCCCCCAGGGCCGGATCAGCGTGCACATAGAGGAGCAGAAGCTTCCCCCGATGGGCGATGATCTTGTCTACCAATCAGCCAGGGTGGTTCCCATGATGACCTCCGACTGGATGCGCGCCAGATACGAGGAAAGCGAAGAACTTGACCTGGACAGCCTGCTCTTTGTCTGGGACGGCCAGCTCGAAAAAAACCCGCAATTACCCGGCAAGTGGAACTTGGTCACCGAGGTCGATTCGGTGGATGCATTCGACCCGTCGGCCAAGCACGGCAATGTTCGACGCCCGATATTCAAAACAGGCACGTTCAACGCGGACGGTACCACCGACAAGCCGATCCTGATCTGGTCGGGCGAGTGGCTAATGGATCTCGACGATTATCAGGCACTGCGCACAAAGACCAAGACGATCGACGGCGCTGAGTATCTCTTCGTCGAAAGTGGCAACTTCAACCGCAGAGACAAGCACGGCACGGAAGTCATGTGGCAGGTCTTTTCGCGGTAGGTCCCGCCAGCTCAACGCCGGATGCTACCTTTGTCGCATCGGGCGTCAAGGCCGATGACCCTTTTCCGTGGGGGTGTCCGCTCGCGGCACCCGCGAGCGTTGTTTGGGTCTAAGGCGTTCGATAGTTTACCGAAGCTTTCAGCGGGCTTCGCAAGCGAGAGCCCCTACAAGGGGAACTAACCATTCACCGCCGTCCGCACCTTCTGCATCACCTCGAGAATGGTGGTCCAGGTTTTCGGATTCTCCAGGGTTTCGTTGGGGAACATACAACCGTCCCAGCAGATGTGCTCGATTCCATTCCGAATCTGGCCGTTATCATCGAGCAACCAGGCGAGCGAGCATTCCACAATATCCAGCTTACCATCGTTGGCATCCGCGGGGCAGTGGCGCCCGGTTTTATCGTGGCTACCGCTGCCGAAAACAGTGCCATCGTTTTGGGCCACATGGAAATCGAAGAGCCAGGGGCCAAGCGCCCCGACCATAGTCTGGTAGGCTTCTTTGAAGGCGGCCTCATCGTGGTCCGGCTCAAGCAGCTTGTGCTCGGGCGCGTTGTAGCCGAGCAGGTAGAGGTAGGTATGCGCCAAATCCGCCTGAAAGCCAACCGCCTCGGGCTCGCCGACCATTTCCAGAAGCTGCAGCATGTCCTTCCAGGAGTGCATGCCGCCCCAGCAGATCTCGCCCTCCGCCGCCAGGCGCTCGCCGTGGTCCTTGGCGATTTTAGCGGCTTCCTTGAAAGTTTCGGCGATGCGTTTGGTCCCGGCCCCGGGATCCTTAGCCCACTCCGACGTCGGGGTGGCCGAGTCGATCCGCACGCAGCCGTAGTCGCGCACGCCCAGCTCCTTAAAGCGCTGCCCGATTTTGCAGGAGATCTCGATGGCCTCGAGGAACTTCTTCCGTTCCTCGTCGGAGCCCATCGCACTGGCACCCACCGTGCCGGGCCAGACGGGAGCCACGAAGCTGCCGATCTTCAAATTTCGTTTCTGCACCGCTTCGGCCACCCGTTCGACGTCGGCATCACTGAAGACGTCCATGTGGGGTTGAAACAAGAACAGGTCGACCCCGTCGTAGCCGGCTCCGTTGACGATGGCCGCCGTGGTCAGGTCCAGCATTTTGTCAAAACCGATGGCCGGTTCAGTATCAGGTTCTCCTTTACCGACCACACCGGGCCACATCGCGTTGTGTAATTTTAAGCTCATGGTTTTATTGGGGTTGTTTAAACGCGAAATAATAGCTGATCCGAGCAGGTTAGGCTTGGATTAGATCAGCGATTATTTGTAAATTATCGGCATATCCCCGATGAAGTTAACGAAAAGCCGCCAGTATCTGCGTCAATTTCTGGATGACCAGAATATCATATCCCTGGCGGAGGAATTATTCGAATATACCCCCGGCTTGCTCTTTTTTGTAAAGGACAGGCAGCGCAGATTCGTTTACGTCAACCAGAGCCTTTCGGAGATGTTCAGGCTGGGCCGGAAGGCCGACGTAATCGGCAAGATGGATCGCGAATATTGTGACGAATATGTGGAAGAAATGTTTCGGAAAGACGATGAGCGAATCCTTCGGGAGGGCGTCACGATCCGAAACAAAATCGAGTTGGTGACGACCCTGAACGGGGTCATCAAGTGGCATATCACGACAAAGACGCCACTTTGGAACCGTTCCGGTGAGGTAGCGGGTCTGGCAGGAATCACGCGTGAATTCGAGACGGACCGAAAAATACTTCCCCAACACCCCGCACTTGCGAAGGTAATCGACTACATCAACCACAATTATTCACGGGTATTGTCCTCCGATGAACTGGCCTCGGTTGCGGGCATTTCCATCAGTGCGCTCGGACGGAATTTCAAACGCAGTCTGCACATGACCCCGGTCCAATATATCAAGCGGTATCGGGTCAACCAGGCCTGCAGCTTACTGAGCAACAGCGATACACCCATTGCCATGATCGCTTCACAATGCGGGTTTTTCGATCAAAGTCACTTTTCAAGAACCTTTCAGGGCATTCTGCATGCCACCCCCAGGGAGTATCGCAAGCGATACCGCTGATGCCGATAATATACAAAAAGTATGCTTTATTTTCCTATTAAGTCCCAAAGCTTGAATGGTATTATTCCGCTTTTAGTTATCCCATCATGAGCAATAAAAAGAAACTTCGCATTGGAATCGTCGGCTATGGATTCATGGGCCGTGCCCATACCAACGCCTATCGACAAGTCAGCCGCTTCTTTGATTGTGAATACGAGCCCGTCCTAAAGGCCGCATGCGGCCGGAATGAGGAAAAGGTCAAAGCATTCGCCGAGAACTGGGGCTACGAATCTACCGAAACCGATTGGCGCAGGCTGGTCGAGCGCGACGATATCGACGCCATCGACATCGCGGCCCCCAACAACATGCACAAGGAGATCGCCATCGCGGCGGCGGAAGCGGGCAAAATGATTCTCTGCGAAAAACCGCTGGGCATGAACACTGCGGAAAGCAAGGAGATGGCAGCCGCAGCGAAAAAAGCGGGCGTAAAGACGCTTGTCTGGTATAATTACCGCTTCATCCCGGCTGTCACCATGGCCAAAAATTTGGTGGATGCCGGGAAGCTCGGAAAAATCTACCATTACCGGGCTAATTTCCTCCAGGACTGGACGATCAGCGAAGATGTGCCGCTCGGCGGCCAGGCGCTCTGGCGGCTGGATGTGGATGCCTCCGGCAGCGGCGTGACCGGCGACCTGCTGGCCCACTGTATCGACACGGCGATGTGGCTGAACGGACCGATCACGTCGGTCAGCGCGATGACCGAAACCTTCGTGAAGGAGCGCACCCACAGCGAGACCGGCGAGAAAAAATCCGTCGGCGTTGACGATGCCTGCGCCTTCCTCGCCCGCTTCGAAAACGGCTCGCTGGCCATCTTCGAGTCAAGTCGCTACGCGCGTGGCCACAAGGCACTCTACACCTTTGAGATGAACGGCCGGGACGCCTCCTTCGCCTGGGACCTGCACGACATGCACCGGCTCTCTTATTACGACAATGCCGATGGCGACCTGCGCGGCTGGCGTTCGATCCATGTCTCGGAAGGCGAACACCCCTACATGGACAAATGGTGGGTACCCGGCTTGAATATCGGCTATGAGCATTCCTTCACCCATTGCCTCTACGGCTTCCTCAAGAGTCTGGAAGACGGCGAGGCCGGTTTCCACCCGGACTTCAGCGACGGAGTCAAGACCGACGTCGTCTGCGAAGCTGTGCTCGAGTCGGCCAAGACAAAGAGCTGGCAGGAGATTGAGTGATGAAACTTCCTCTTATTCGAATTGTTGCGATGGCACGCCAGTGTCGTCGATATTCTCATAATCCGAACCGTATTTAGACCTCGCTGGCGCGAGTTGTCTACCTATTGCTTTACCTTTCATTTCTCCCAACATACCATGTCCTCCAACACTCAACTCCTCCACAACGCCCTCGACCAGGGCCAAGGCATTCTCCGACTCGCACCCAACTGGGTTCCCCGCTCCTTCTGCATTCCGGGTCGCCGCATCAAGCTTCACCCGGATGACTATTATGCACTGGGCGGCGAACGCGGAGGAATCGACGAGCGCTGGTTTTCATCCACCACCCCGGCCGAGAACGGCCCCCTGACCGGAGAGCACGAAGGGCTCAGTCAAGTGGTTTTCGAGGACCAACAGGTCACCCTGCGCGAGGCCGTCAGCGAACTGAAAGATCAGCTTATTGGCGAGCGCCTCTGGAAGGAGCACGAGAGCTGGCCGATGTATTCGAAATTTTTCGACAACAAGGGCCCGCTGCCCCACCACATCCATCACCGCGATCATCACGCCGCGCTGACCGGGCAGAAAGGAAAACCCGAGGCCCACTTCTTCCCGCCCCAGGTCAATAACTACCCCGCCGATATCCAGGTCACCTATTTCGGATTCGCGCCGGGCGTGACCAAAGAAGAAGTCCGTGAGTGCCTCGTCAATTTCACCAAGGGAGACAACAAAATCACCAATCTTTCCCAAGCCTATCGCCTGGAAGTCGGCACCGGCTGGGATATCCCGCCCGGCATCCTCCACGCGCCCGGTACACTCTGCACCTATGAACCGCAGCGGGCCTCGGATGTTTATGCCATGTATCAATCCGTTGCCGGCACGGCGGTGGTGCCGGAGGAACTGCTCTGGAAAGACACCCCGAAAGACCGTATTGGCGATATCGATTGGCTAATGGAGGTCATCGACTGGGAACTGAACGTGGATCCGAACTTCCGCCAGAATCATCACATGTATCCCAAGCCGGTGCGTCCGGTCGAGGAGATGGAAGCCGAAGGCTACCGGGAAAATTGGATCTGCTATCGCTCGGAGGCTTACAGCGCCAAGGAACTGACAGTGCTGCCCGGCCAAACCGTCACAATCAAGGATGGCGGGGCCTACGGCATGATTATGATGCAGGGCCACGGCACCATGGGCGTATGGGATATCGAGACTCCGGCCCTGATCCGTTACGGCCAGCTGACCCACGACGAGTATTTTGTTTCGGAACGCGCGGCGCGGGAAGGGGTCACAATTACCAACCCTTCCAAATCCGACCCTATCGTTATGCTCAAGCACTTCGGTCCGAAAAACCCGGATCTGAAGCTTTAACACCGCCACATGAAAGCCGCCAAAAACCGCTCGCGCCGGGAATTCATCCGGGATTCGGCCCTCATCGCCGGGGCTCCCATGATTCTCCCCTCATCCGTATTGGGGCTGAACGGGAAAACGCCTCCGTCGGAACGGATCGTGCTTGGCGGCATCGGGCTCGGCCCACGCGGTCGCGAAGTGCTGACCGGTTTTCTGAAACAGGATGATGTCCAGTTTGTCGCTATTGCCGATGCTCAGGTTGAGCGGGCCAACATTATCAAGCGGATCGTGGAGCGCAAATACGGACACAAGGACTGCAGCACCCATCAGGATATGAGTGATGTTCTCAGCCGTGACGATATCGATGCCGTGATTATTGCCACCGGTGACCGCTGGCACACGACCGCTTCCGTCTATGCGGCACGTGCCGGAAAAGACATTTACTGCGAGAAGCCCTGCTCCATGAACATCCAAGAGAGCATCGAGCTGGACGAGGAAGTCACCAAGCACGAGCGCATCTTCCAGGCCGGCACCCAGCGCCGCAATGTACCCAATTTTGCTCTGGCCGCCGAACTGGCGCAGAGCGGAAAACTGGGCTCCCTCACCGCCGTCCACGCCGGGATTCTAGCCCTTAGAGAATATCGTTCTCCCTATCCAGCACAATCCACACCCGACCCTTCGGTCACGGACTGGGACAAATGGGTGGGGCCAGCACCGAATCTACCCTACAATCAACGCTACTGTCGGGGAGGATGGCGGGGCCACAAGGGCCTCTATGCCGCCTATTACCTGCCTGAATGGGGGGCCCACACCATCGATCTCTGCCAGTGGGCCGCCGGAATGGATGGCACGACGCCGGTCGAATACGAGGCGATTGATGACACCACGATTCACGCCAAATACGCCAACGGAGTGAAGCTCGTCATGCGCCTCGCCGGCTTTAAGGGGGAAGGCGACTGGAGCGAAGGTCTGGGCACCTGCCCCGTTCGTTTTGAAGGCGAAAACGGCTGGGTCGAAGCAGGCGACAACAAGAAAATCGTCGCCAGCGAACCAACGCTGGTGGAAGGTAAAAAGGTAGACCGGCTAGCCGGTACCAACCCCCACGACCACGTGCGTAATTTTCTCGATTGTGTAAAAACCAGAGAGCAGCCCTCCTGCAACAGCACCGTCGCGCGCTACGGACACCTCGCCTGTTTCGCTGCCGCCGCCAGTTGGAAAAGCGGACGGAAGGTCACATTCGATCCCCAAAATCCGATCCTGCCCGACCACGACGAATCGAATTCACTGCAAAGCTATACGCGTCGTGCGCCCTACACAATTTGATGCCTGACTCGTCATCCCGGCTTGCAACCATTTTATTGTATCGCAGTTCACTGGAGGAGCGAATAACCCGTTTGTTTATGATCCATTCATCCATCCGTCCCCTTATCATTGCTTTTGGCTTCATGCTCGGAGTCTCCGGAATGCCTCTTTCTCTGAGCGCAGAAGAGCCCGTAGCCTCAAAAAAGTCCATCAATGACGTCATCAAACTCCCGGGCGTTCAAATCGATGCCAAGAACCGCATCGTCGACGTGGAGGCCCAAATCAGTCTTGAGGATGGCCTCCTGGAACTGATCGCCTGCACGGAGGGAACGAAAGAACATGAGGCGGTGGTTCGAATCAATGCCACTCCGATTCACGTGCACACCGCGCTTTTGCTGATCGGAGCCCGAAACGGCACGCCAGCCATGCGCAAGCCGATCAATGAAGAAAAAACCCGCTGGATGCACGTGCCTCCCAGCGGCGATCCGGTCCATGTTTCTCTGGTGATCAAAGACGAGGACGGCAATCCTGTCGAACGGCCGATCAGCGATTTCATCCGCCGCACCGAAGGCGACCCTTACATGCCGGACTACGGCGATGGAGGAGAACCGGCCGATGACGACGAAGCCAAGGAAAGCTTCCCTGATGTTTTTGCCTTTACCGGTTCACACTTGGTTGAAGGCAAGGACGGCAAAAAACAGTATCTGGCCGATCAAAGCGGCCATGTGATCACCATCTCCACCTTTGGCGACGAAATGCTTGGCCTTCCCGACATCCAAAGCCGCGAAAACGGAGAACTGGTCTGGGAGTTGGACCCGACATACCTACCCCCACTCGACACCAAGGTCACCTTGCGGCTGCAGCCGAAAGCCCGATAAGTGCTAAGCCTCAAGGGCAAGCAGGAGTTATTCATTTGAGCTATAGGCGGTGTGAGGTCCTGACGGGAACACGGTTCAGTTTAGTGGGAAAGTCAAAGTAGCCGCCGTAAGTCACATCAAGCCTGACACGCGGACAGGAAATGTCCGCACTCCCGATTGCGATGAAATTGGAGAGGGCACAACGGCATCGGCACATGGAAACTTTATAATCTGGCCAGTTAAAGTATTTTTGAACAAATTTCGTCCAGATGTTGCGCCTTCTGAACAAATTTAGTGGCAGTCTTTATCGCGGCCTGACACTGCCCTTTTCGTTATTTGTGCTGCTGGCATCCTTGGCTCTGGCGGGGTATATCTCGTATTGGAGTCAGCGCGACGCCTTGCGTCAACTTGAGCAGATGGCCAAAACCAACGCGAAATTTGTCGAGGAATTGCAGCTGCCGAAGTCTTCCGCTCTAGCGGAGAAGCTCTCGACCGTGTTGGGGGTTTGGGTCGGTTTTTATGACACGGAGAGTGCGAATCCAAAGTTTGCCAATGCCGCCTGGTCTGCAGGTTTCAGGGATGCCTTGAATGAAGCGTTGGCAGAAAACAAGGCGACCTTTCAATTCGCGGAAAAGGAGATCGCGATCGCCCCCTTTGAGCGCGAGCCTATGCAAATCGTGCTGATCCGCGAGACCCGCTCGATCCTGGCAACCGGTCTGGGCAATACGGTGCTCATCCCCACCCTGATCCTCACCCTGGCTTGTGGCGGCTTGGCCTACTACCTCGCACACCGGATTGTTAAACCGCTTTCGAGCTTAACCAACTGGCTGCCGCATTTGAAACAAGACGAGGGGCCAGCACCCGGACTCCCCGAATCCGTTTCCGGACGCAGCGATGAAATTGGCGAACTTGCGCGGTCACTGGAGGCAACGCATCAACGCCTGCGTGAAGAACAAAGCCGACGACGACAGTCAGAGCGCATGGCTGCCCTTGGACGCATTGCCACCAGCCTGGCTCACGAGATTCGCAATCCGGCATCGTCCATTGGGCTGCATGCCGACTTACTGGCGCGTCAACCCAGCCTTTCAGACTCGGAATCGGTCGAGCTGATCCGCACGGAAGTCGACCGCATTACTGATCTGGTAAACCAATGGCTCTTCGTGGTCCGTCCGGCCCCGCCACAATCCAGCCGGCACAATTTCGTTACCCTGGTCGCCCGCACCAGTAAAAGCCTCCGGGCCACCATGGACCACGCCAATGCAACCCTGCGCATAGCCGAACCCACTGATCCTTTACCCGTTAACTGCGACCACGCTCGAATCGAACAGGTCGTGCGCAATCTATTGGTTAATGCCGTACAAGCGATGCCGGAGGGCGGTGACATCAGAGTCGATTTCGAAAGGACCGATAAGCACGCCGTGCTCGTGATCCACGATTCAGGACCGGGCTTCAGCAAAGATGCACTGGAGCACTTCGGAGAACCCTTCTTTTCTGAACGTGAGGGCGGCATGGGGATCGGTCTGACACTTGCCCGTGAGGTCGTTGAGGCGCATGACGGAAAGATCGACGCGTCGAACGATCCCGACGGTGGGGCCTGTGTCCACGTTCAGCTCCCACTTGCGAAACCGACAAAAGAGGATCCGGCATGAAATCCACCCATTTGCTCATCGTTGAAGACGAACATGCGCTCGCGCGTGCGCTGGCCGCGACCGTCGAACAGGCCGGCGCATCCAGCGATATCGCCGCCACCGCCACACAAGCACGTAAACTTCTGAAATCCGGGGCGACCGCCTATGCGGCCATGATTCTCGATATCGGTCTACCCGACCAGAATGGCCTCGAATTTCTCGACTCACTCGGTGAGGACTTCGACCTGCCCACGATCATCGTGACCGCCCACGGCGAAATTCAAAACACGATCACCGCCCGCAAGCTTGGTGCCGTGGAATTTTTTCAGAAACCCATCGATTTCGATGCGTTCAACCAAAGCCTTAAACGCATTATCAGCTCCATGCAGAGCCAAAAGGAGCCAACGGGACCTCAGGCTGCGGACACGGCGGCCTATATCGGGGCCGCCAGAGCCATGCGGCCGGTATTCCAGCAAATCGCCCACTGTTGCGCTTCCGATGAGCCGGTACTGGTGCGAGGTGAAATCGGCAGCGGCAAATCACATACCGCACGCGTCATCCAAAGCTATGGCATGCGCGGTCACGAGCACACCTGCACATTCGTTGCCGGCCCCAGCACGACGATCGCTGAACTGGAGGAGGCTCTCGCAGAAGCAGAAGGCGGCGCTCTCATCATGGAAGATGTCGGCCAACTCGGCGACACAGTGCAGGCCGAACTCGTGCGCCGGATTGAGTCCCAATCCTCGAGCACTTTTCCGCGGCTAATTGCAACGACCAGCGAAGACCTCCATCAGGCGGTTAAAGAGGGACACTTTCGCAGCGAATTATTCTACCGCCTGCAAATTCTCGAAGTGCGCCTACCGCCCTTGCGTCACCGGATGGAAGACCTGCCCGCTCTGGTTTCTTTTTTCCTCGGGCAGCTCAAGAACGATTTTCATGTCAGCGTCAGCGATGCTGCCATGGACCTGCTCTTGCAGTACGACTGGCCGGGTAATCTGAGAGAGTTGCACAACGCCATGGCCTTTGCCCTTACGGTAAACTCCGAAGCCACGGTGATCGACACACCGCACCTGCCGAGCCACCTCAACACGCAATCGGATCGACCGAGGACAAACCCGCTTCCCGGCCCCTTACTGAACGAGATGAGCGCCTGGCTCGACCAATATTTCGAGTCCAATAAAGCACCCAGCTACCGGGAGCTCGAAGATCACCTGGAAAAGGCACTGGTCGAACAACTGCTCGAACGCTACAACGGTAAGCTCGCTCCGATGGCAACAGCTCTTCAGGCCAATCGCAGCACCCTGCGACGCAAACTACGCACCAAGGACAACTGACCATGCGCCGAACGCCAGGATTGGCCCAATTTTGATCAGCACCTGAACGTATTTTGCTCACCCCTTAAAAACTACCAAACGGGACTTGTTTGGCGTTCTGCTAGCGTTCATTCGAGTAGATTCGCGTCCGGAATGGCCGCGTCAAACAACAAACAAGAATCAAGCTATAAGATGACTGTAAAATCTATATCCCGTTTAGCCATTTGCGGTCTTTGCTTCTGCAGCAATGCCCTCTTGGCCTCCGATCAGGAAGCCCCTGAACCCGTCTACGAACTACCTCCGAGTGTTTTCACAGGAACACGACTCGACAGCACCCCGTTCGAGCAGCCTTATGCGTTTTACCGACTTGAAACGGACAATCTCGACCAACGTGTTGGACGAACTGCGCTGGACCGCATGAACTATGCGCCCGGTGTTTTCGTGCAACGCACTGCGCCAAACCAAGCGAGCCCTTTCATTCGCGGACTGACCGGCGAGCAGGCTCTGCTGATGTTCGACGGTATTCGTCTCAGCCATGCTTTTATGCGCCCAGGCCCAAACCAGTATGCGGCCTCGGTACCGGATACCGGATTAAGTTCGATTGATGTCATCCTTGGATCCTCCTCCACTGTCAACGGCTCGGACGGTCTCACTGGTGCGATGGACTTTCGTTTGGCCCCCGCTGGCCGCGGGGTGACCCAGGCATTCTCTCCCTGGGCACGAACGCGTGTCGATACCGGCAACGGCCCGACCTTCGAGACGGGCATCGACGGAGTCTCCGGCGACTGGGCCTATTCCTTTGAAGTCAGCGGAAGCTGGTTTCATGACCGCGAAGGTGGCAAGGATTTCGAAGATCATCTTCTTCCCGGCAGCTACGGCGGCGAGATTCCCAACACCGATTACGACGCCTACAGCGGTGGGCTGCGGGTTGCTTATCTCGGCTTCGACGACCATCAATTACAGCTGAACACCGGTCATAAGCGTCAAGTCGATGCGCCACGTCCTGGTGGCTATGCCCCCAACTCCAAGGATCCGGATCGTATCTACCGCTATTTCGACCCGCAGGAATTCAGCTTTCTTCACCTGAAGCACTCGTGGGATGTCGCCAATGATTTTGTCGATCGTTTCGATACCAAGCTTTGGTGGCATCAATTCGCAGAGGAACAGTATCGTTCATCTTTCCGGAGTGGTGGCAGCGAAATCCGCGAGCGTGAGTATGACAATGTAATCGATGTCTTTGGCATCGATCTTCAGGCGACCTCTTTACTGGGCGCCGACGAGTCGCATGAACTTACCTGGGGAGGCACATATATCTATGAAACCACGGACAACAGCTTCCGCGCATTCCAAGGTCCGGTCGGTTCACCCTTACCTCCGCTTGGCCAGTCAGACTGGGATAATAATACCACCGTTCCGGACGGCAGTGTCTACGAGTCCTACGGTGCTTTTCTTCAGGATGATTGGGAAATCAATGACCGTTTCAACTTGGTGGGCGGTTTGCGCTACAGCTACTACACATGGTCTTTTGATGATGTTGATGGCTCCGTGGACGACTTGACCGGCAGCATCCGCGGCATTTGGAAGGTAAAGAAAAATCATCGACTATTTGCCGGAGTTTCCCGCGGTTTCCGCGCGCCTAACCTGGTCAACCTTGCGGGCAATGTGGATCGTGGTTCCAGCGGGACCCCGGCCACCGGCGACCCCAATCTGGATCCGGAGCTCAGCTATACTTATGAAGCTGGCTGGAAGTGGCAGGAAGGCCGCAATATGTTAGCGCTGACGGTTTTTCGGACTGACATTGAAGACTTGATCCAACGAGACTTCTCGGTGATGCCCGCAGTCACGACCAATGTGGAAAGTGCCCGTCTCCAAGGTTTTGAAGCTGCTTGGGATTATGGTGCCGAGGTCGGCTCCTGGCAGCGCTTGGCCTTGGTTGGTTCCATGTCACTGGTCGATGCCACGCGCGACATCCCGGTCATGGGCGGCACAGTGGAAGACAACCTTTCACGCGCCAACCGCTTATACGGTCGCGTCGGTCTGAAAGCCGAAAAAGACGAAAACTGGTGGAGTCTTTTACAGGTTCGCTGGCATGACAACTATGATGATGTGGCCACACACCCGAGTGACTCCGATGCGGATGACGTCCGATTGACCACCGCAGGCAACCCTGACGGCAGCATGCCCGGATACGGCGTGGTGGATTTCATGATCGGCTGGCAGAGTGACGACGGCAATCGCAGCGTCAGCTTCTTCGTCGAAAACATCGGCGACATCACCTACCGCGAACCCGGTAGTGGTGCCGATGGCGTCGGACGCAACTTCGGGATCACGGCAAGCCTGCGCTACTAAGGCCGGGTTCATGTTTTTCGCGGTGCCGGCCTGGTCGTTCCTTGAACGACAGGCTTGGCACCGTTTTTTATTTCGATCCGCGTTGATTCACTATAACACAGGACGTGCTCTTGTGTTTAGCGCCACAGCGAGGTCATCTCAAGGGCGACTGCTTTGCGGAGCCCGCGATTGCACGACAGCGGCTCGCTACGCTCGGGAAGCGGGCACCGCTCTCGACTGTCTTACCCTCAACAAGGCACGACAACGGGCGCAGTATCGTCTGAACGACGATACTGGCATCCGCATCCGTCTCCGGAAAACTACGCCGGGACGGGACAAGAGCGGAGCCCCTACGTTCCTTGCACACACTCGATCAGACGTGCGTACACATCGGCGCTTTCGAGCTCTTCGTCCTCAGTTGCGACTTTCGGACCGATAAATACCGGCCAATCCGCTTTGTCTTCCGGCCTTCTGCCGTGGGAGCCTTTGACTAGAGAAGCGTCGAGAGGAATAACATCCAGAAGCATGCGCATGCCCAGCTTCTTTTGCAGCAGTCGTCGCGCCACACGTAACTTGGGGAAACGAATGGCCGGATCGAAAAACAACTCCACCGGATCGTAACCGATCTTGCGATGGATATCGACACAGCGGGCGAAGTCGGGCGCCACCGCATCGTCCTCCCAGTAATAGTAAGTAAACCAGCTGTCTTTATCCGCGACAGCGATCAAGTCGCCCGCACGTTCGTGGTCGATCCCCTGGGCTCTCTTCTCCTCTTTATCGAGAACATGCTCCACCCCGTCGGTCGCCGCCAAAGTTTTCTTTACTTCGTCTTTGATCGACGGGTTGTTTATGTAAATGTGGGCCACCTGGTGATCGGCGATGGCGAAGGCCTGGCTGGCTCCGCAATCGATTTGTTCGAGGCCGAGCTCGTCCTTGATCTGGATCCAACCCTGTTTTCGGAAGACACGGTTGAGATGAACCGGACGACTCACCTCGGTAATCCCATACTCGGATAACAGAACAACCTGCACATCACGCTGCTCAAAATATTGAATCAGCCGCCCGACAACCGTATCGATCGCCTTCAGGTCTTCGTTGATGGCAGGGTCGTTCGGCCCCACCCTTTGAAGATTATAGTCGAGGTGCGGCAGATAAACCAGATTCAGCGTCGGCGAATGTTTGGCTTCCATCCACTCCGCCGATTGAGCGATCCACTCGGAAGACTTGATCCCCGCCATCGGCCCCCAGAAGAAGGGAAAGGGAAACTCGCCGAGATCCCCCTTAATTGTTTCCCGAAGGCCCATCGGCTGGGTATACACATCAAAGACCTTTTTGCCGTCGGCGGGATACATCGGTCTGGGCGTGATGGAATAATCCACCGAGGCATACATGTTATACCACCAGAAGAGTTTGGCACAGGTAAAGGAGGCGTCCATCTCTTTCAGTGCGTCCCAGATTTTCGGCTGCCGTACAATATGGTTCGACTGCTTCCAAAAACGGTGCTCGGCATACTCGCGATCATACCACCCGTTACCCACGATGCCGTGTTGCTCAGGCTCCTGCCCTGTAAGATAGTTTGACTGGGCGGTGCAGGTCACCGCCGGAAAGGCGGGCCGTATGGATTGAATGCTGCCACGCGCGACAAAGTCGCGGATGTGCGGTGTATGCGCTCCGATCAGTGATTTCGTCAATCCAACGACATTGATGACTGCAGTGCGCTTCATGTCTGCAAAGTCGTTTCCCAGGAACGAAGGCTCTCGATACTCTCGATCAACAACTCCCCATCCATATCGTTCACTTCGAATTGATCGCCTATATCGCGAAGCAGCGGGATGGTCAGCTTCCCGCCCATGTGTTCCCTGAATTCCTCGAGTCCACGCAGGATAACATACTGCCCGTCTTCTGTGAGCTCAGATAAGCGCTCATCGTAAATCCGGAAGCCGAAACTCTGAATCAATTTCAGAATACGCTGAAGCTTGGCCTCGGAGAGGTAGCCTTTTCGATGCGAATAAATACTGTCCAGTGCGATGCCGATAGCGACCGACTCCCCGTGACTCAGGGCATAATCCGTCAACACTTCCAGCTTATGCGCGGACCAGTGCCCGAAATCGAGGGGGCGTGACGAAGTGAGCTCAAACGGATCCCCATTCCGCGCGATATGCAAAACGTGGTGGCGCGCGGAAGCTTCGAGCACCTTTCGAATAATGCCAAAATCACGCTGAATAATGGCGACCGCGTTCTCCTCGATGTAGTCGAAGAAGCTGCAGTCTTTGATCAAGGCGACCTTAATGGCCTCGATAAAGCCGTCGATTAATCGGGCCTCGGGAAGTGACTTCAAAAAGTTGACATCATTGATCACTGCCGCCGGAGGCGTGAATGTGCCGAGGAAGTTCTTCTTCCCGAAATAGTTGATCCCGTTCTTCACCCCACAGCCTCCGTCGCCCTGGCTCAGGGATGTGGTCGGCAGGCGCAGGTGGCGGATGCCACGATGCGCTGTGGACGCCGCGTAGCCCACCAAATCGAGCAAGGCGCCGCCGCCCAATGCAATAATGTAGGAATGGCGGCAGAGCTTATTTTGCTCGATGACCCGATACAACTGCTCGAGATACTCTGAGTGATTTTTGAGCTGCTCACCTCCCGGCAGTTCCAGGCTGCCGAGATATTGAATCTCTCCCCGGCAATGCTCAAAGAATTGCGTGATTTGCGAGCTGATTTCCGGGTTCGCGGCCATGAATGCCGCATCCGCCACCAGAAAGACCCGGGGCGTCTCCGCGCTGGTGCACGCTTTTATGGTCGAAGCCAGCAGGGAATTACCGGGCGCAAAGACACCTTCGGTAAAGTAAACCCGGTGGGAATAAGCTACTTTGAACTCTTCAACAATCGAATGTGGGGATTCATCCATTAGGTGCCTGAAATAATTTTTTGAAACTTGAGTGTACCGACAAACAATAATGCCACTAAGAACAGAATGGCCACCGTAATCGGCGTGACGACAGTGATCGCCAATAGGTCAACAAAGCAGAATCCCGCAATCAGGTTGCCAATGGAGGGCCCCGTGCTTGATGACTTACTCCACCAAGCGCTAAGGCAGTAGCCGGTCCATGCAAGGAAAACTGCCATCGCCAGCCACCTCAAAAACATAGCCTGATCACTCGACTGGCTGCCCCATAGCACCGCGGGTAAGAAAAGACATATTAGAAGAATATATTTCAGTGACCGTGTCTTGCCGGCGCCCCGGGCAATATAGGTCAGTCCCAGTGTGTAACTGTAGGCCGCGGCACCGGCAATCCAGAGTTCAACCGAAAGCGGTTGGCCGGTCAGCGAAGCAGCCCATGGATAGATCAAGGCACGGCAGCCCCCCATGATCCACGGGCTCATCGAATTATTCTTATGATCGAGGTCGTAGAGGGTAATACAGAGGATCAAACCAAGCGTCCAAAGCAGAGACAGTGGTTGCATAATCACACTGATCGCGAGCGCCACCGCGAAGTAAGTCAGGGCAAAAAGCAGAACTGCCTTCCGCGAGATTTTGCCGGCAGGAATCGGACGCTCCGGGCGGTGCTTGCGATCATATTCAGCATCCCGCCAGTCATTGAGATACATTCCGGCGATGTAGAACAGACTGATCGCCACCAGCGCTCCGAGAAATACCGACCACTGAAAACCACCGGCCAACAGAGTGGCACAGAGGACATTCGACCAGGTCGTCGGCAGATTCGACACCCGAGCCAGGCTCAGATGCGTATGGATGGAAGGATTCACGGTGCTTCAGTATGAGCGAATCCTGCAGTAAGCCAAAGCCGAAGGGCTTCGGCTACGAAAAAAACAAATTACCTGGCCGGGGCTTGCTTGCCGCAGGGCCTGAGCTTGTCCCGCAGAAGTTCGAGAGCGCAGCGCAAGCGATAAACCGCACACAGCGCTCGCAGGTGCCGCAAAGCTGCCCCCCTACGAAAGAGAGATGCTTCTCTTCGTAAAGGCATCGAAGCACCACTTGTATTCCGCAATCAACTGCTCGACCACCGAATCGGTTCGCAAATGCGCGGGCAACACCTCCCAAGTGTAGGTCTCAAATTCGAAGTGATTACAGACCGATCGGTGCTTCGCCACAAAATCCAGGGTGTCTTCGAGATGCCCGACGGTGGTGCCCATAATCTCTTCGGGTTCGGCATAAAGCGGCACGTGGAAGTGAACGCGCCATTCATTGTCCTCACCCGTGCGACTAGCCGGGGCATCCAGGGCCTGGTCCAGATCCTCCCATCGCGTCATCGCCCCGCCAGGATCGCGGCTGACGACCTGATGTAAATAAACCGAATCAACAAAGTCCTTCAGGTACACGCGCGCCGCTTCGGTCGGCCGGACACTTAAAGCAGAGCTGAGATGCAACTTACTGATGCGAATCTTCTCATCGGCCAAGGCCGCCAGGCTTTCGGCCGCGTTCTCGAACTGGATCGCCATGTGGCAGGTGTCGTAGTTCACACCGATACGGCGGCGGATCAACCCGGCATCCGGCGCTGCAGTGCACAAGCTCTTGAAGAAATCAATCGTTTCCGGTGTCGTTTCCAAATAGCCGAACGGCTCGGGCTCCAGCCCAAGATGTAAATCGCGGCCCGACCGATCGCTCAGCTCTTCAATATATTCGGCACATTCAATCAGCTTGGCCTGCATGGCCTCAACCTCGGCCGGCGTCTGGATGAAAGACTTGAACGAACAGGGCACGGTACTGATGCTACCTTCCACTCCCTCCGGCAGCAATTGCGCCAGCAGATCGAAGAGGCGCTTCGTATAATCCAAGCGCGCCTGGGTTTGCCAGTCCGGCACATAGACCTGCTCCTTCACCCGCGTGCCGTGGAAGTTCCCGTAGGGAAAGCCGTTGATGGTAAAAACGTAGCAATTGTTGGCCTCAAGCCAGCGCCGGAATTCCGTCAGGCGGTCACCTTCGGCCAATTCCAGAGAAGCTTCGTGACTCAGGCGCAATCCTATCCCGTATGGCACGCCTTCCGGGCAGACCGCATCTTTTACCTGCAGCGTGTAGTCACGCAGGCCGGCAAAAGTTTCCTCCCATGAGTTTCCCCGGTGGATATTGGTGGAATAACCTAAGTGGATGTTTTCGTCAAAACGCATCTGGAATACGACGAAAAACCGCCAAATCGAAAACCACAAACCCAAACTCAGTGGAGGCTTGTAGGTTACTCATCAATGAGTGACCTACAAGCCTCTACACAATCAACAACCGCGCAGCAATGTAAGGCTCGTGAGCACACTCACCCAACCGCAAGTCTAACCCTCCGGTAAAATCTCCATACCACTCTGGCGAAGGAACTTGAGCGGATTTTGGTAAACAAAGCGATCGATCGTCTGCTCATCAAAACCACGCTTGCGCAGCTCCAGCACGGCCTTGGGGAGGGAAAGCGGGTCGCTGACACCCCAGTCGCAGGCGGAATTCATCCAGAGCCGGTCGGTCGATCCGTAAAGATCCAGCATATCGACAGCTCTGGCGGGCGTGCATTTCGATTCCGGGTAAAGAGTGATACCTGCCCAGAAACCTGCCTCCACCACCTGCTTGACTGTATGCTCTTCAACATGATCGATCAGAACACGGTTCGGATCGATCTCCGAGTGCTGGCGCAGCATATCGATGATGAGCTGTGTCCCCTTGTATTTGTCTTCCAGATGCGGGGTGTGGATGAGGATGAGCTGATTGTGATCCAAGGCCAGCTGCACCTGCTCTTCAAAAATTGCGACTTCGTTTTTGGAGTTCTTGTTCAGGCCGATTTCCCCCACCCCCAGCACATTCTCCTTCTTGAGAAATTCAGGGATAATCTGGATCACTTCCCGGGCGAACTCCGGATCTTCCGCTTCTTTGGGATTGATGCAGATCCAGGAGTAATGGGCGATTTGAAAGCGCGCCGCTCTCTTGGGTTCGTATTCCGTCAATTGGCGGAAGTAATCGTAAAATCCATCGACCGAGCTGCGGTCGAAACCCGCCCAGAACGCTGGCTCACAAATTGCACGGCAACCGGCCATGGCCAGTGCTTTATAATCGTCCATGGTCCTGCTGACCATGTGGGCATGCGGCTCGATATAACGCATCGGTCTAATCCTTTTGATAGGCGCCCACGGCCGGGCCGGCGCTAGCCTTCTCGCTGGGCTCTTTACTGGGGTCGCTCAATTTCATTAAAACCGACTCCGCGCGATCCGACGAGCGGAGCGCATCCAAAGCTTTCACAAATTCCTGATAGCGGTAGTCACCGGTTTCCCCGTATCGTTCAGCGCGGTCCATAAAGGCAGCGATGTCGATCAGTTTGGAACGGGCATCCATAAAATAGACGTCCATCATTGCTGTCTTGGTTTCTTTCATTGTTCGTCTCCTACCAACAAGGCTTAGAGTCGGGGATAAATATAGTCGAGAGCCAACAGTGTGTAGGCGGAAACGAGATAAGGATTACTCTCCATCCAGCGACTGTTCTCATTCACCCAAAAACCCGGGTGCTTGTGCAAGGAAACAAATCTCTCAGCCAACACCTTGGCCCAGTCAATTTCCGTTCCGTCATCCAATGTCAATGTATCCTCACCATAGGCATCCAGTGCCTTCGCCATGGTATGGAAATAGTAGTAAAGCCCCTCCAATCCCATATTGGGATTTTCTTCCAAATTGAAGTGCGACTTCAACCAGTCGACGGCGGCAACGACCCGCTCATCATCTTTATCTACACCGGCATAAAGGAGACTCATCAGGCCGGCGTAGCTCATGCTCCCATAGGAGCGGTGTCCGGTGACGCCGTCGGCTTTCTCAAAGGTCCCCGCTTTGCTGTCTCCCGGGTAATAAACAAATCCGCCGCGGTTCTCCGCGTCACCACTGGCCCACGCCTGCTTATTTGTCTCAGGCAGGTTCTGGGTATTACTGAGAAACTGGATGGCCGCATCCCAGTTCAGTTCCACGGCTTGCTCGTCGTTTTCGTCAACCAGATGACGTGTCTCGTGCAGGGCCTGGATGGCGAGCGAGGTGTTGGATAAATCGGAATGCTTGTAGCTGTTCCCGTAGCCGATACCTCCGCTGAACTTTTCAAAATCCTTTTCTGAGTAGAATTGTTGCTGGCCGACCACGAATTCGCGCGCACGCACCATAATTTCCTTCAAATCGGACAGTTCTTCCTCCGTCAAAAGCCCATAC
Source organism: Coraliomargarita sinensis (assembly GCF_003185655.1). NCBI lineage: Bacteria > Pseudomonadati > Verrucomicrobiota > Opitutia > Puniceicoccales > Coraliomargaritaceae > Coraliomargarita > Coraliomargarita sinensis. Next base: position 37,169 of record NZ_QHJQ01000009.1, read on the forward strand.
TTTTCGGCGGCCTCTGCATAAACGTTCAAGCACATCAGGGAAATCGCCGTATTGTAGGAGTAGAGCCCACGGTTGTAGATGCCACCGTCCTCCTTCACGTTATCGAGAATAAAGGCAATTCCCTTGGCCACGGCCTCCGATTTCGACCAGCGTTCATTGTCCACCGGACTGTCTAGGAACGATCGAACGATCAGCGCGGTTAGACCCGGATAGTCGGGCGAGGCCCAGTAACCGTCCAGATTTTGCTCCTCCGCCAGCAGGGTCAGGCTCTGGTGAACCGCGTGGTCCACCTCGTTGCGAAGCGAGAGGTCCTTGACCGGGCTCTCCGCGTGGGCAGTTGGAACAAGTGCTATCAGGAGCGTGAAAGCGAAGAAACGGAATAGGGAGATTTTCATAAGAGCAGTGATAAAGATGGTTCAGATACTATAACAACGACAATGTGCCCATGGTTCCGAAGGTCAAACCTGACCCGCTTTGATTTTTTCGGCATCGAAGAGGCGGAGACCCGCTTCAGGGTGAGGTGACCGCAGCTCCCCCGGACCCTCGAATCACTCCGGCACCGGCCCGATGGTACCGCCCTCGACAAATTCCGCCTCGACCACCGATTTTTTCCGACGCGCCTGCCCACGTGCCAGTTGGCCCGCCCAGCGCCTCGCATGTCGAATCAGACGCCCCGAATCCCAGCGGAGGTGAGAAACGCGGGGAGCCGACCAGCGAAAAACGATATCAGGGTCGTTGCAGAGCATGGAGACGTCCCTCGGTGCCACCAGGCCGCGCTGCGCCAGATGCTGCTGAGCCGCAAAATAGAGATGCGACTGGTCAAAAACCAGGGCAGTTGGCGGTGTGAAGCTGAAGAGCGCGTCCAGACAGGCCCGAAAGTCCTCCGGCTCGTCTTCCCAGTCGGGCAAGTTGTAGGAACCGGTGTGGATACCGTATCGACTCAAGGTCTCGAGAAACTGCCGCTCAAAAAGCCCGGGGCTCGGCTTCCGCCGATCCGGACGAACCATCAATACAATACGCTGATGCCCCAGTTCCACTAAACGTTGAACCGCACGGGACAAAGCCTGGGACCGGGAGACCGAGACCCCTCCGATCTTGACAGAGGCCTGTCGGCCAAAGATCGCGTACACAGGCTCCGGCTGATTCGCAAACCATGTCAGGATCTCGTGATTCCCGCCCAGAATCATCCAGCCGTCAGCTTCCGTCTTCTGTACAAATCGGGCCACGCGATTAACCCGCATTCCCAGATCTTCCAAAGTTTTCGGGGAAAATTCCGCCGCATGTCCCGCCAGCTGCAACTGGCGTTCCAACTCGATCATCATCGCCCGCGAGCGGTCCAGTTCCCCGCCGAGTAATATTTGAATCCTACAGGTCGTCGTGCCCCGCTGCTTCGTCAAATCGATCCGTCGGGGACGCCCCTTGCCCTGTGGCACCAGCAAGCCCTCGTCCTCCAGTTTTTCCAGTGCCGACTCGATCGTCCCTTTGCCCACACCCAAATCCTTGGCCAATGCGTTGCTCCCGGGCAGATGAACACTCCAACGCCGCCGAGCAAGCTCATCGCGAAGATAATCCGTTACCTGTTCCGTCGCGGTGCGAAATTGGAAATAATTCATAACCCAAGGATTAACTACCCAGATTTAGGGATAGTTAGCAAGCTTTGAAGTTTTGACCCGTTTCTTTTGATCCCTGATTCTAATGAGGTTTAGTAGTCGATCATTATTACAGTCAGTCACAGCTAATAACCAAAAATCATTCGAATTATGAAGAAGATTAAGCAAACCTCTCGGTCCAGATGGATATCGTTATCCGGAGCATTTTGTGCTCTCCTGCTTTTGGGTGCCCAGCAGGCACACGCTCAGCTTCAGGGTGAGCTTGGTATTCTCGACACCAGCGGCATTAATCCGGCAACCGAAGAGGCGTGGCAAGTTGGAGATACCTACAGGTTCGTGTTCGTGGGCAGTGAAGACCGTACCGCCGAGAGCACCGACATTACGGTTTATAATGACTGGGCACAAGGGCTAGCGGATGCATCCGCGCTGAACATTGGTTCTGCCCAAGGGGTCACCTGGAACATAATCGGCTCGACTTCATCGGTGGATGCTCGCGACAACACATCCACAAACCCGAACACTGACGGGACAGGAGAGAGTATATTCCTTGTTGATGGCTCGACTTTGATCGCTTCCAATTATGCGGATCTTTGGGATGGTGCTATCGATAATGCTCTCAATCTCGATGAAAATGGAAATTCAAAGTCGCCTAATTTCGCATTAACCGGTACCTACATCGACGGAACTACAGTAGCGGATCACGGTAACCGCGGTTCTCTCGGTGGTGACGATAGCGGTGTTGGGGTAGGTCAAAATGGATCGGAACTTAACGAGTGGATTTGGAGAGTGAACACCTCAGCCACTGCGGATACCGCGCGTCAAATGTTCGCCATGTCCGACACGCTGACGGTGGTCCCCGAAGCTTCGAGCGCACTTTTTCTTGCAGTCGTCGGACTCACTATGCTGCTTCGCCGCAGGTAAGACACTGCGCTCGTCAAAAGCTTCAACGATTAAGTCCCGCCACGATCCTTGTTGGATCGTGGCTTTTTTTAATTTTGCCAGAGGTGTTCGTCCCTGCTCGCTTCGCTTTATCTCAGGACAAAATAAAAACGAGCGGGATACCTCAGTATCATCATGATTTTCCTCCTTGTGATGAATTTTTCCGGCACCTCGTCAACAACGGTGACTTTAGAAAAAGATCCCGCCCGACTAATGCCGCCGAATCGATTAGCTAGAGTGATCTGTGACTTGCCAGCACTTGTTTCTTGGTTACCTAACCCAATGTGAAAGCTCATCTGAAACCCCTCATTCTCATCCTGCTCATTTTCGGGGCCGTCGGGCCTTCAGCCGCCACCGAAGAACGGCCGCCCAACATCGTGGTCATCCTGGCCGACGATCTCGGCATGCGCGATATGGCGCTTTACAACGGCTGGGTCGAATTGCCGCGCATTGAAACCATGGCGGAACAAGGCATGACTTTCACCGATTTTCACGCCAACTCCTCGGTTTGCAGCCCCACCCGGGCCGCCCTTCTCACCGGTCGCTACCAGCAGCGGGTGGGAATCGTCGATGTCATCGTCGGCTCGAGGGAGCCCGACTCCGGGCTATCACCGGAGCTCCCCACCCTCGCGAAAACCTTTCAGCAAAACGGTTACGCCACGGCCCTCTTCGGCAAGTGGCATCTGGGCTTTCAGGATGAATACAACCCGACCCACCACGGCTTCGACGAATTCATCGGCTTACTCAACGGCGCGGGCGATTTCCATGTTGAAGAGGACTGGCGGAACGGGCTGGAACCCATGACTCTGCGAAGCTACGCCACCGATCGGATCACGAGTGACAGCGTCGATTTCATCAAGCGCCACCAGAACGAGCCCTTCTTTCTCTACGTGTCCCACCAAACACCGCACAACCCCTACCAGACGCGCGCCGACACACCGGAAAACCGTAAAAAAGGATGGCGACAAAACCGCGTCAGCGACGAGAACCGTCCGCGCTACAAGGAAATGCTTAAGGACCTGGACGACAGCATTGGAGCGATTCTCGATCAGCTGAGAGCATGCGGCTTGGCCGGAAAAACCCTCGTTTTCTTCTGGTCCGACAATGGTGACGTGGGCATGAGCCCGGTCGACCGCCGACTCCGCGGCACCAAATTCGGCCAATACGAAGGTGGGCACCGCGTCCCGGCGGTGGCCTGGTGGCCGGGAATGATTCCTGCCGGCACCGAATCGGACGCCCTCCTCCTCGGCTTCGACCTCTACCCCACTTTTACCGAAATCGCCGGGGTCAGTGAAGACAACCCCGACAATCTGGACGGCATTAGCTTTGCCGACCATCTTCTGGATCAGGCCCCGGTGCCAAGCCGCGATATCTTTTTCGGCTACGAACCCAAGCTCGGCACGGCCATGCGCCGCGGGGATTGGAAGATGATTTTAAAAGACGGCAAGGTGCAGCTCTACAATCTGGAAAAGGACCTGAAGGAAACAAGCAACGTGGCCGACAAATATCCCGAGGTGGTCGAGTCCATGCGCGCCGCGATCGAGCAGTTCAAAGCAACGGTCGTACCGGGCTCATGAACCGCGAGGCGACAATCCTTTTCCTTTCCAACCGACACTAAAACGTATTTCCCAATTTATCGATTCGTTGCCGTGACGACATGACAACGATCCCTTCGACCCCCATACAAAAGCGACAGGAGTGTCGCTTCTACGACTCCCTCGCCCCAGCCTATTCAAATAATCTTCTGGAAAAACACAGCCAGAGCCTAAATAACACCGACTATGTTGATCCGATTGCTCACCCTTCTACTTGCCGCCCAAGCCTGCCTGTCAGCCGCAGATAGGGCACGTCCCAACATCCTCTGGCTTTACTCCGACGATCACGCTTACCAGGCAATCGGTGCTTACGGTGGACGCTTCGGCGATCTCGACCTGACGCCGAACATCGACCGCATCGCCGACGAGGGGGTGCGCTTTGACCGGGCCTACGTGGGCAACTCCATCTGCGCCCCGGCCCGGGCGACCCTGCTGACCGGTAAGCACAGCCACCGAAACGGGAAGTTCGACAACTACACCGGGTTCAACCACGACCAGCAGCAGTTTCAAAAGATCCTCCAAAAGCATGGCTACCAGACCGCCATGGTCGGAAAGATCCACCTGAAGGGACAAATGCAGGGCTTCGATTACTGGGAAGTGCTTCCCGGCCAGGGCCGCTACTGGGAGCCCATCTTTATCACCGAGGAGGGCAAAACCGTTTACCAGGGGGAGCACTCCACCGATGTCATCACCCGAAACGCGATCAATTGGCTGGAAAACAAGCGCGACAAGGACAAGCCCTTCATGGCCATGGTCCATTATAAAGCACCCCACCGCAGCTGGCAACCGACCACCCGCTGGAAGGAACGTTTCAAGGCCAAGATCTTTCCCGAACCGGCTACCCTCTTCGACGACTATAAGGGTCGAGGCTATGCCGCCCACCATCAGGACATGACGATCCTTCATACTATGGAAATGGGCCGCGATGTGAAGGCCAAACAACCGGAAAGAGCCGCCGAGCTGGCCCTGATCGACAAGAACGACCCCCGCGCCCTAACCAAGCTAAAATACCAATGGTATATGCGCGACTACCTGGCTTGCATCGCCGGGGTAGATGAGAACATCGGCAAGCTGCTCGACTACCTTGAAGAGTCGGGCCTGGCTGAGAACACCATCGTGATGTACAGCGCCGACCAAGGCTTCTATCTGGGCGAGCACGGTTGGTTCGATAAGCGCTTCATGTATGAGGAGTCCTACCGCGCCCCCCTCGTCGCAAAATGGCCGGGCGTGACCAAGCCCGGGACGATCAACGAGGACCTCGTGCAAAATATTGACTACGCTGAAACCTTTCTCGATATCGCCGGTGTCGAGGCGCCGGACGACATGCAGGGCGAGAGCATTGTCCCCCTGCTGAAAGGGGAAACACCCGGCGACTGGCGAAAGAGCCTCTACTACCACTACTACGAGTTCCCCGCCTACTGGCATGCCGTGCGGCGCCATGAGGGGGTCTCCACCGACCGCTACAAATTGATCCGCTTCTACGGCAACGATGTTCCCAACGGCGAAGAGTGGGAGTTTTACGACCTGGAGGCCGACCCCAACGAGTTGACCAATGTCTACGGGCAAGCGGCCTACGAAACGGAAGTCGCGGCACTGAAGGAAGAACTGCTGCGCCTCCGCGAGCAATATCAAGTGCCGGACGACGTCGGCGGCCTTCCGGTCAAGCCGTTGAAGTAGACGTTCTTGCGTAGCGGCGGGCTCTAATAAGCAGATCCCGAGCGCCATAGCAGAACGGACTCCTCCTGTGGCGCGCCCGCTCGCCGGGCGGCGTTGCGGCATCGAGACTATGATTGCTATTTCAAACTGAGTTGGGCGTCCGGCAAGCGGACACGCCACCTTGCACCCGAGCCATTGACTATTCTGACGTTGTTCTTTCCCACAAAATTATCTTTATAACACAAATGAACCCAAGCTCCCCCATCACCCGCCGCCGCTTTATTAGCGATTCCAGTAAAACGGCGGCAGCCGCCGCCCTCGCGACTGGCATTGCCCCGTCGATCCTCAGAGCTGCCGCCCCGGCCTCCGAATCCAACCCCGTTAAAGTCGCTCAGATCGGGATCGGCACCCGCGGCATGAATCTGGTGCGGGTGGCGGGCAGCAAGCCGACCTGCAAGGTGGTCGCGGTCTGCGATGTCTATAAACCACACGCCGACCGTGGACTTGAGCTCTGCAACAATCCGGAGGCTGTGGCCTACACCGACTACAAGGACATGCTCAACGACCCGGCCATCGAGGCCGTCATCATTGCGACGCCGGACCACTGGCACGAGAAGATGCTCCTCGACTGCGTCGCCGCCGGCAAGGACGTCTACTGTGAAAAGGGCTGGACCACCTCCGTCGAGGCGGCCAAGCGCATGCGCAAGGCGGTCAAGGACGCGGGAGCCGTCATGCAACTCGGCCATCAGGGCCGCCAGCTCGCCGCGGCGGATGTGGCCCACGACATGATCGCCTCAGGCGAAATCGGCGACGTGACCCTGGTCAACTGCGGCCGCTTCTTCAACGGCACCGAGGAAGCCCCGCCCTGGCGCTGGTATGGCCACTACTCGGTCAAAGAACCCGAATTGGAGCCCAGGGAAGTCCTCAAGCTCCTTGACTGGGAGAAATGGCTGGGCGACGCCCCGAATATCGACTTCAACGAACGCCACTTCTGGCACTGGCGCTGCTACTGGCCCTACGGCACCGGCCAGTGCGGCGACCTGCTCTCCCACGAGATGGACCATGTGCAGACCGTGCTTCGCTACGGCATCCCGGACACCTGCACCACCAACGCCCACCTTTGCCACTGGAAGGACGACCGCGAGGTGCCGGATAACTGGACCAGTTCCTACGTTTTCGAAGAGAAGGACTGCGTGGTCACCTACGAGGGTTGCATGAACTCCCGCCGGGCCCAAACCCCCGAATACATCGGGCGTGACGGACGCATCATCTTCAACAATATCGGACAAAGCGCCAACATCTTCGAACGCTTCGGGGACGAGCAGGCTTACCAGATCTCACGCCGTCCCCAACCGCAGCCCGAGCAGCTCTTCGTCCCGGGCAAGGAACACCGCCGCCCCGACCACATGCAGGACTTCCTCAACTGCGTCCGCACCCGCGAGAAGCCCCGCTGCGACGAGGATCAGGCCTTCATCGAGACAGCCGTCCTCATGATGGCGTTGGAATCCTACCGCCAGAAGCGGCAGGTGCGATGGGATAAGGTGAAAGAAGCGATAGTTTAATAAATCTTAGCTCCAAGACACTTGCGACGCTTTAAATAGATCAATAAACGACCATTACCACGAGCTTCTGCCTTAAGATATATACTTGATATTCGGCTAACTTTTGGCAAAAATTTTATGTGATAATATCCTACCTATTATGAAGCTTTATTCTACTATTGTTCTTGCCAGCGCATTGGCTGGGTTCACGTGCAGCATCAACGCAGAACTAGTCGCCTATTTCCCAATCGATTCCACTACGGACACATCAACCTTCATCGACGACGTTATCGATGATGCAACTCACGCAATCTCCGATGGGACAGGGAATAACAACACTGGATCAATCGTTTTCGATTCGACCCGAGGAGGCGACGTCATTTCCACAGTTCAAGGCCATCGCTACTCAGCTGGGACGCAGGATATCGATCTGACCGAGGGATTCACTTGGTCTTTTTGGTTCAAATCGCCCAGCTTAGACTTTCACGACAGTGACTCTAGTAACGGAGATACTATCATCGGAACACGGAGCGATAGCGGACAAACTTGGCACAAGGTCCAGCCTAAATCAGTCGAGAGATGGTCATCCTTTGGGGGCTATAGTGTTGATACCGGCAACTGGCACCACGTCGCCTACACGGGGGCGGGAACTGGCGCATCAGCAACTTTCAACTTATGGGTAGACGGTGTAAATGTTGCTACCGATACTGGCGCAACTTTTGACAGCCTAGCTACTTACAATAATAACTTCGAAATTGGCGGATCTGGAAAATTTTCTGAGGACGTTCAGGGTTTGATTGATGATATTGCTGTGTGGAATGAAGTTTTGAGTGACCAGCGAATTATCGACCTATCCAATGGTGCGGCAGTCGTACCTGAACCCTCCACTCTTGCCCTTATCGGGCTCGCTAGTCTGGCACTTTTTATCCGACGCCTTCGCGCCTAAACGCAAGAAAACAATTTTTACGAAGCGCCGGGCTCGTAAGACGCGGCGCTTTTTTGTGTCAGGACACCAGATTGTAACTCGCTGATAGCCAGGGAGACGAAGGTCATCGGAACGCGTCACACAACGGCTATCGCCGATGTGCTACCAGATACCGAGATTTTGGCCGATCTGATGAAGTGGTGGACCGCGACGGGGCAGCAAGTGCCTTTCCTGACCAACAGAGATACGGCTTCTCAACGAAGCCGAGACATCTGCAAGCGGAGTCGCCACGGCCCCCTTCTTCCTACTTTTTCACTTTCCACCTTCCGACCTTCCCACTTTACACCTTCCCACCCATCAGCTTTGCTGATGCCCATGTCCGACTACAAAAGCGTTCAGGAGCTCAAATCGATTGATCCCGGGATGGCGGCGCCTTTCCGGGGCATTTACATTCTGAAGCGCAAGGAGACGCGGACGGCCAAGAACGGAAATCCTTTCCTAAAGGTCGAACTGGGGGATGCGGGTGGCAGCTTCAGTGCCAATGCCTTTGGGGATTCCGCCGTCTTCGAAGCCCTCGATCCCGCAGCTGAGGGCTGCATTGTACGGATCAGCGGGAAAACGGATTACTACAACGACATGTTTTCGCCCAAGCTTTCGGCCGCCGAAGTCATCGAGGCCACCGAGGCGGAGGCCGAAGGCATGCTGGGCGCACTGGTCGAAGTGCCGCCGGAATCGGAGGAGGAACTCTGGGATCATCTGGTGGAGGGCATCGCCGCGATCGAGCATCCGCAACTCAAGGAGACGGTACAGCGGGTGATCGACGATACCGAAACCGCTTTCCGCACCGCGCCGGCCGCCATCAGCATGCACCACGCCTATCGCCACGGGCTGCTCGAGCACACCGTGCACATGCTGCGCGCCTGCCGCGCCCTGCTACCCCTCTATCCTCAAGTGGATGCCGATCTGGCCATCGCCGGCATCATCCTGCACGACATCGGCAAGCTGGAGGAATACGAAGGCGATTTTTCCGCCAAGACCAGCCGGATTGGGACACTACACGGCCACGTGGTCCTCGGTTTCCGGACCGCCCGCAAGGCGGCCCTGCAATCCCACCTCAACACCGATCTAACCGAGCGCTTGGAGCACATCATCCTCAGCCACCAGGGCGAAAAGGAATGGGGGGCCGCCGCTATGGCCGCCACGCCGGAAGCGGTCTTTGTTTCCATGGTCGACAACCTCGACGCCAAGATGGGCATGGTGCAGCGCGTGCTCCGCAACGCCAACGAGGGCGATGAATTTTCCGAGCGTCTTATGGGCCTACAAACGCGGGTCTTGTTGACGCCACCGGATAAGAGCTGATGGATTCGCAGGGATAAGATCATGCCATTATCTCGCATCACGAGCACCTTTTCCTTTTCGAGCAAATCAGGAGATTTGCGATCCCGGGAACGCAGATCTCCAGACCTGCATCACTCAATTTTAATGATTCGTATTTTCCTCTTCGCACTGCTTACCCCCTGCCTCTACGGCACAACCCTGACCGACACACAGGGCCGCAGCATTGAGGTGGACATACTTGAAGTCAGTGACGACTCGGTGAAAGTACGCCGCTCGGACGGTTATGTTTTCAACATCCCCTTTTCCAGCCTGAGTACAGAAAGCAAAGGCAAGCTAAAGCAAAGTTCAGAGTCCGAGCCAACCAATGAAACGTACGACTTCGAATCGCTCAATCAATTGCTGGAGCTCAAGCTCTGGAAGGACACCAACCTCTGGGACGACCCCGTCGATCAAGTAGCGAAAAGGCTCGGCTGGCCGCGCGAATCGAAAACCGGAACCCAATCCAGCTACCGCATTTATTTTCGGAGGGAGAACTCGATCGCCGGAGCCAGGCCCTACACGGCGGTGCTCTATGGTCGTGAAGGCAAAGTGGACTATCTCTCCGTCATGTTTGCCAACAAGGGCGACTCCGTTCCACCCGGCTCGGTTGAAGATATGGATGAAGCTTTCGAAAAGGTGAACGATGCCATCGATGCCGACCTTGAATCGATAAGTGCACGATTTGATACTTTGGGAGAATCACAAAATGAAATCGGCGGGATCAGCCGTGGCATGAAAGAACGGGCCGTGCGCTGGGATACCGGCAATAACAGCTTCTGGCTGGCCGCCGTGGAGAACGAATACATCGCGCTGCGCATTATGCCACCCGAGTTGGCCGACACCTGGGGCCGACCGGAATACCAGAGTGACGAAACCGTGAGACAGGCCGCTGCGGCCAACGTAAAGGAAAACAAGTTTGGCGATGTCCTGATTCAGAATATCCCAATGGTCAACCAGGGCCCGAAAGGCTATTGCGTGCCGGCTACTATCGAGCGATGCCTCCGTTACATGGGCATTCGCGCGGACATGTATACCTTGGCCATGGCTGGTAGTACGACGATCGGTGGCGGCACACGGCTCAGCGATATTATTGAAGGCACTTCCTCCTACGTACGGCGAAGTAGTCGTAAAATGGAAACCATTTCCGATGATGTCAGCATCAAGACCGTCAGTGAGTACATCGACCAGGGACAACCTCTGATGTGGACGATGTATTCCACAAATGCCTACAATCGAATTGCCAACAGCATCACCAAACAACGCAGGGGCGCGACCGACTATAAAGAATGGAGAAAAACACTTCGCGATATTCTGAGAGATGCCCCCGACCTTTTACCGGACCGAACACAAGGCCATCTCTGCATGATCGTCGGTTACAACAAGAATACCGACGAGATTGCAGTCAGTGACTCCTGGGGACCGAGGTATGAGCTACGTTGGATCACCGCCGAGCAGGCGGACATGGTTTCACAGGGAAGCTTTTACATTATCGATTTTTAAAGGGCCTTATACCGAATCGCGCTAACTTAAGGTAATTTAACGTAGTCACAGTGCTTTAGCCCTGTGACTACGAAAAGGCTTGCGATACCGTTTGTACTTGCGGGCAGACGACTAAAGGGGCTGCGTTTTAACTACGCCCGCTCAAGAGCAGACTGCCTACGAAGGCGAACTGTCTTCTACATAATAGTCCATAAGTTAGCAGCATTCGACCTTGTACCTGTTTGCAAAAGTTTTGATCCTTTTGGAAACAGATTTTTGTAGCGAACTCGCGCCAGCAAGGTCGAGGGTTGTATCTGAATGCCCATCGTCGGCACTCCGCCTTCGCTCAACGAGGCTTCCGTCTTCACCGGGTTACGCCGGACAAGACGGCGTGACATGTGCCTGCCATCGCTACAGTCGATAAGAATCAAATCTTTTTAAATCGGTATTTTACCAGTGCGTGACTTTTTTTCTGATAGCAGAAGGCATGTCGCATGTTCAAACACCCCGCTTTAACAAGCGAACCTACTATCGCAGCTTTTTGAAATAGGTACGGCTCGCCGCATTCACGCGCGGAGCGAGACGAAGCGTGGATGCCATCGTCGGTATGGCCATGACCGCATACATCCCGAAAACGAGACCGCTGACGGTTTTGAATGATGCGATCGACCCGACAAAAATAAGCGCAAAGTAGAACCACATCCACCAGTGCTGACGTTCCGCTCCGGCCAGAAAGCCGAAACACTTACAACCGTAGTAACCGAAACTGATCATCGTACTCACGCTGAGGAAGAAAACCATGAACAATAGGAGCACACTGCCACTCCCGCCGGGCAGCCCTGTGTCAAAAGCAGCAGCGGTCAGACTGACACCAACCGCTCTGTCCACGGGCTCGAGCGCCCCGGTGACAAGGATTACCAATGCGGTGCAGGTACAGACAAGCAAGGTATCGATAGCGGGCCCCATCATCGCGACCAGCCCCTCGCGGACCGGCTCGTCCGTTTTGGCAGCGCCGTGAGCCAAAGCTTCGGTGCCGATACCGGCCTCGTTGGAGAAAGCACCGCGACTCACGCCTTGCATGATAACAGTACCCAGCGCCCCACCGGCAATGGATTGGCCGCTAAAGGCATTGGCAAAGATCGCCTCAAAAGCGGGCAGGATTTGATCGGCATGGCTCAACAGGATGTAGGCACATAGCCCGAAGTAGAAAACCACCATTGCCGGAACGAAACGGGCCGTGACCTGCCCCACGCGCCGGATATCACCCAACACCACAATGGCGACCATAAGCATAATGATGCTACCGATGATTCCCTTATGCATTGTGGTCAGGCCTCCGTCGAAGGCGGACTCACCGATCAGCTGAACGAGTTGGTTGGCCTGAAAAACGGGGAGGGTTCCGAACAAAGCCGCTACGGCGAAAAGCACCGCCAGAGGACGCCAGTGCGGGCCCAGCGCTTCACGAATCACATACATTGGACCGCCCTGGAGGTGCCCTTTTGAATCACGACCCCGATACATCACCGCGAGCGTGCAGGTGTAAAACTTGGTAGCGATCCCTACCATGGCGGTCACCCACATCCAGAAGATCGCTCCGGGTCCGCCTGCTGAAAGCGCAGCCGCTACACCCGCAACATTGCCCAAACCCAAGGTACCGGAGAGTGCCGTGGACAGTGCCTGAAAGTGTGGGATATCCCCGGCATCATCGCTGTCGTCAAACTTCCCGCGAACGATGTCGACCGCATGTTTAAAGTGCAGATAAGGACGAAAGCGCGAATAGATAGCAAGGAACAGCCCGCCGCCGACCAGAAGAACGATCAGTGCCGGGCCCCACATAAAGGCTTCGAAGGCCTTGAGAGCGGTTTCCAGATTGGTCGCTAATTGATCCATCGGTGGTGAATCGACCGACAATCATGAACGGATGCAATCACGAACCAATGCAACGTAGGGGTTTGCCTTCGGAAGGCCCGCGAACGGTCGGCGACACAACGCCTCTTCAGAGCGCTCCACCAGTCTTACAAAGTCGCGATTCAATGTTCGATGTTGGCGGTTCAATGTTCGACGCTCACTTGATCCAGATCTGTTTGGCGTTGGTAAACTCACGTATGCCATGTGGGCCCAGTTCACGGCCCATACCTGAACGCTTGATCCCACCACTGGGCAGACGCGGATCGGTTTTTACGATACCGTTGACCGAGACCTGACCGGCTTGCAGCTCATTGGCGAAATGCAGCGCCTGCTTCTCATCTGCCGTCCAGATAGCGGCGCCAAGACCGTATTCGGTTTGATTGGCTAATTCGAGTGCGGCTTCAGCGTTCTCCGCTTTCACCGCCACCATCACCGGGCCGAATGTTTCCTCATTGAAGACGCACATATTCGGCGTCACTCCGGCAAGCAAGGTGCAGGGATAAAAGTAGCCTGGGCCTTCCGGCAGCTCGCCGCCGAGCAGGCAGTCTGCCCCCTCCTCGACTGTTTGCGTGACCTGACGGTGGAGGTTTTCACGAAGGTCTTCACGGGCAATCGGGCCGAGATCGGTATCCTCTTTTGTGGGATCACCTACCTTCAACTTGGCCAGGCGCTCCTTAAGCATACCGACAAATTTGTCATAAACCGGCGCTTCAATAATGATTCGTTTCGCCGCGATACAGGACTGGCCTGCATTGATGATCCGGGACAGGGTCGCAATATCGGCCGCAGCCTCCAGATCGGCATCGGCCAGAACCACGAAAGGGTCGGAGCCACCCAGTTCGAGCACCGAGTGCTTGACTTCACTGGCCGCGGTCGAAGCCACGATAGCACCCGCTTTACTGGAACCGGTAAAGGAAACCGCCTGTACACCGGGGTGGCGAATGGCCTGCTCCGCCAGCTCGGTCGGGATTGGCAGATTGCGGATAATGTTGGCCGGAGCACCGGCTTCGATGAATGCTTTTTCCAGTGCAGCCGCGCAGGCCGGGACATGGGGGTCATGCTTCATGGCAACCGTGTTGCCCGCCATTAGCGCCGGCACGATACCACGCATCGCGACCCAGACCGGTGCGTTCCAGGGAAAGATGCAGAGGACGGCACCCAGCGGCTGATAACTGACATAGCTTTTGGAGGCATCGCTGGCGATGACCTCATCCTTGAGATAGTCGGCAGCGTGTTCGGCATAGTGCTCGGCACACCAGGCACCCTTTTCAACTTCGGGTCCGGCCTCTTTGACGGGCTTGCCCATTTCTTCCGTCATGAGGGTCCCGATTGTTTCTTTTTGCTCTCTTAGCTTGGCGGCCACCGAGTGGAGCACTTTCGCTCGCTCGGCGATACTCGTCTTACGCCACGTATCCGCAGCGGCGGTAACCGCATCGAGCGTTTCCTTTAGCCCCTGTTCATCGAGTGATTCAACTTCATGTGCCTGCTTCCCCGTAGCGGGGTTTACTGATACTAACATACTTCGGTTCCTTTGACTGTGAGTGATTGTTCTTCTTCAACATCACGGTGTTCCGCCTCAGGCGGAGGGTTATCCTTGTCGTGAGCATTAACCTTGAGCTCGTGCACGCCGTTGGCTCGCGCATCTTTCTTCACCACAAAATCCTTATCCAGAGTGAAGAAGGATTCACACCCATTTTCCGTGATGTAAATGGTATCGGAAATACCGCAGGTCTTGTCGCCGTCCACGCCCCACATCCAGGGAATCACATGGAAGGTCATGCCCTCGCGCATGACATAAGCATCGCCCTGCTTCAGACTGATAATGTAGCCTTCATCCCAACTTGGCGGGAAGGCAATGCCGATAGAATAACCGGAACGCGTAATCAGGGACGCCCCGACCTCGTTACTGGAAATGACGCCGCGAATTAAATTATCCGCATCGGAAACCGTCATGCCCGGCTGTATGGTTTCGTGGAGTAGTTGAAGGGCCGACTTCATGCACTCCTGTGCCTTATACATCGAATCCGTAAGTTCACCGAGCACAATTGTACGCATCATCGCCGTGTGGTAGCGACGGTAGCAGCCACCCACCTCAAGAAAGACGTGCTCGCCCTCCTGAACGGTGCGGCCCTCCCAAGTGGCATGACCTATCATGGTGCGGGGTCCTGAAGTCACATAAGGCATCACCGCCGGGAACTCGCCCCCCGCGTTAAACATCGCCGCGCTGATGGCGGCGCCGATTTCATTTTCCGTCGCCCCGGCGGCACTGGCTTCGATCCCTGCCTTCATCCCCTCTTCCGTGGCGATGGCCGACTTCTTCATAATCGCGATCTCGGCGGGCGACTTACGCACACGACCGGACTCGACGATGCCGAAGCAATCGAGCAATCGCCCATTGGTCAGTGTAGTACGGATCCGATCCTGCTGGTAGGCTGGAAAAAAATAACTGTTCCGTTCGTATCCGATTCGCTTATCGGCAAGTCCGAACTCACGCAGGGCATCAACCAGCATCTGAATCGCGTCTCCAGTATCTGGATACGGCCGTGTCAACTCCACCCACGTGCGCGCGTGCACATTCGACTCCTCCATCTTACGCGTAATCATGAAAGGCTCTTCATCGAGCGGCACTACCAGCGCCTGGAAGAAGGAGTAACCGGTCGTCTGATAATCGGTCAAATACATCAGATTTTCCGGGTCGCTCACGATCACCGCGTCAAGGTGACGGCTCACCATGCATTTGCGCAGGTGGGCGATCCGTTCCTGGTATTCCTCAAAGGGAAAGGTCATGTCTTCTCGTGCTTTCATGCGGCTTGTAATACCTCCTCTGCTGCTTGGGTGATAATTTTGAGCCCCTGTTCCAACTGGTCATCGGGAATCGTAAGTGGCGGGATAAGTTTAAGGACACGTCCGCCCGTGCCACACGGGCAGATGAGCACTCCGGCGTCGAAGCACTTATGGACGACTTCCTTGACCAGGGCACCGTCTCCAAGATCAAGCCCGGCGATCATGCCTTTGCCACGCACCTGTACACCCGGGTGCTTTTCCAACGGAGCCAGGGCCTCGAAGATTTTGGCCGACTTTGCTTTGACCTCATCCATGAGAGATTCGTCCTTGAAGTAATCCAGTGCCTCGGTGCCGGCCACAAAGGAGAGGCTCTGACCACGGAAGGTACCGGTGTGTTCGCCGGGCTTCCAGCGATTATCGTGCTCCGGTTTGACCAGGTTCATGGCGATGGGTGTCCCCAGGCCGCCGAGGCCTTTCGCCAAACAAATAATATCAGGATCCAGATCCATGCCGTCGAAGCTGAAGAAGGACCCGGTCCGGCCCATGCCGGCCTGGATGTCATCAAAAATCACCAGGGCACCGATCTCTTTGGCCAGCTTCTGCAGACCGTGCAGCCATTCCTTCGAAGCCACGTTGACCCCGCCCTCGGCTTGAATCGGTTCGACAAGGAAAGCGGCCGGTGCGGCAACACCGCTGGAAGTATCGGCATACTGCGCCCGCAAGCGCTCCAACCCTTCCATGCCACAACCGCGGGTGCAGCCCAGGCAAACCGGCTCGCATCCATAGGGATAGTGGCGCACGTGCTGCAGCGGCACCCCGGAAGCGTTGCGGAAGACACTGTTCGCCGTGCAGGCCAGCGCGCCGAGAGTCATCCCGTGAAAACCGTGCTGGAATGCGACAATTTCGTTACGCCCCGTCACCCGGCGGGCCAGCTTGATCGCGGCCTCGACGGCGTTGGTGCCGGTTGGCCCCATGAACTGCATCTTGTGCGGCATGCCCCGCGGCTCCAACACCCGCTCGGTGAACCGCTCCATAAAGCTCCGCTTAACCGTGGTCTCCAAATCAAGGCTGTGGGTCACTCCGTCCGCTTCGAGGTGTGCGATCACCGCTTTCTTCATCGCCGGATTGTTGTGCCCGAAGTTGAGAACGCCGGCGCCGGCAAAGAAGTCGATATAGTCTTTACCCGTTTCGTCGCTGATAATCGCGTTGCGCGATTTTTCAAAAACGACGGGATACAGCCTACTGTAAGCGCGGATTTCGGATTCTCTCTCTTCGAATATACTCATATTTTTGTCCTGTTTGTTTATGGGTTTGTTCGGAGTGGCGGGGTAACACCGGCCAGCCGACTGTAAAGCTGCACGACCGGCTCGATCAAGCGGTCGTTGAAATCGTAATGTGTATTGTGGAGGTTTTGCCGATGGTCCGGCCCATCGTCCGCCCCGATCAGGGCAAAGGCACCGGGAATCTCCCTCAGATAGTCGCTAAAGTCCTCGGACGCCATGGCGGGGAGCGGGAACTCGTAATCGAAAGCGTCGGCCCCGTGGTCCGCGCTCCAAGCCTCGCGGATGCGGTTCGCCGGCTCCGCATGATTTATCGTCGCTTCATAGCGTGGGCGGTGCACCACTTCACATTGCACACCGTAGGCCTGCGCGGTTTTTGTCGCGACTTCGTCGATCGCGCCGTTCAGCAAGGCACGGGTGGCTGCATCCGGAACACGGATACTCCCTCCCAGGACGGCACGGTCGGGAATGATGGTGGGGGCACTCTTCGCTTCGATGGAGGTGACGCTCAGCACCGCCGGCTTCTGAGGCGGAAGCCGGCGACTGACAACCTGCTGTAAATTCACATGGATGGCCGAAGCGGCCAGCACCGGGTCGGCACAAAGCTCGGGTTGGCTCGCGTGTCCGCCGCGCCCCGTCACCGTAATCTCGAAAGTCCCGTTTCCGCACATGATCAGGCCGTCCGGACACACGATTTTCCCAAAGGAAATCGCTGGCCAGTTGTGCCAGCCGTAAATGCAATCAATCCCGTCCAGGGCTCCCTCGCGGATTAGCGCGGCCGCACCGTGTCCCCCCTCTTCCGCAGGCTGGAAAAGCAGGGTGACCGGCCCCGCAAGCTCGGACTCAAATTGCTTCAGCCAGGCTCCCGTCGCCCAAAGAGCAGCCGTGTGGCCGTCATGACCACAGGCATGCATGCACCCCTCGACATCGGAAGCATAGTCGAGACCGGTTTTTTCACGAATCGGCAACCCGTCGATATCGCCGCGAAGGGCAATATGGGTGCCGCCCGCATCCGGTGCGAGCGTAGCCAGCGTGCCTGTCCCCGCGACTGAGCGCCAGGAAATCCCCAGCGAATCGAGCTCAGCACGAATCACCGCCGAGGTTTTGTGCTCGTTCCAGCCCAACTCAGGATGGGTGTGGAGACGGTGGCGCAAAGTCCGGGCCGCGTTCAAAACAGAGTCCCAAGTGTTTAGGGAGGTAAGCACAAAAACACCCTAGCAGCGCGCGGGCCAATTGCAAAGGAAACCGTTGCTTGAGGCAAAGGATGCAGTTTTTTTTACAGTCGATTGAAAGGCCCGACCGGAGGGGCCCGTTTGTGGATGCCTCGGCTTCACGGAGAAGCCGCCCGACAGCTTTTGGTACCGTAGGATATTTTGGGACTGCGCAACCGCAGGGGACCCATCGCCTGAACGGCGCCTGCGCGCGTAGGCGAAGCCCCGGGGCACGGCCAACCGGCACGCCTTTCCGCCTAGCCCTCCTGCTTGATCGGCTTCAGGCTCGGAAAGAGAATGGTGTCCCGAATACTCTCGGCGCCCGTGAGCAGGATAATCAGGCGGTCGATACCGAGGCCCATCCCGCCGGCGGGAGGCATGCCGTGCTCCAGAGCGTTGAGAAAGTCGGTATCCATGTCCTGTACTTCCTCGCCGACCTGCTCCTCAAACATCTTGCGCTGGATGATCGGGTCGTTCTGCTCGGAGTAGGCCGGAGCAATCTCCTGGCCGTTGATGCAGAGTTCGAAGACGTCAATCGTAGTCTCGTCATCCTGCGTAATCTTGGCCAGCGGACAGAGTTCCCTCGGAATATGGGTCACGAAAGTCGGCTGGATCAGCGTCGGCTCGATAATCTTCTCGAACACATTATTCGTGATTTCGTAGTCCTCGAGATCGCCGTCGACTTCGATATTCAGGGCACGGGCCTTTTCCAACTTGGTCCCGCGGTCGTGACTGAACCAATCCGGGTCACCGGTCGCCTCCAGGACGAGGTCCTTGTACTTCGCCTCGCGCCACTCGCCGCCGAGCTGGATCACGGTGCCGTCGGGGCGCTCGATTTCGAGCGAGCCGATGACCTTTTCCGCCACATGCTGGATGAGCCCCTGGGTGATCTCCATCATGCCGCGGTAATCCGAGTAGGCCTGATAGAGTTCCAGCATGGTAAATTCAGGATTGTGCCGACGGGAAAGCCCCTCGTTTCGGAAGACCCGCCCGATCTCAAACACGCGGTCCTCGCCCCCCACAAGCAGTCGCTTCAGGTAGAGCTCGAGGGCGATTCGCATGTAAAAATCGCAATCCAGCGCATTGAAATGCGTGATAAAAGGACGGGCGGCCGCGCCCCCGGCCACGCCCTGCAGGACCGGCGTCTCCACTTCGGTGAAATCCCGGGCCCAGAGGTATTCCCGCATGGCACGAATCACGTCGGCCCGCTGCTTGAAACGCTTGCGCGAGTCCTGGTTCATGATCAGGTCAAGGTAGCGCTGGCGGTAGATTTTATCGTCGTTTTTCAGGCCGGACCATTTCTCCGGAAGCGGACGCAATGACTTGGAAACCAGCGTGTAGCTCTCCGCACGCACCGTGATTTCACCGGTCTTGGTTTTGAAAAGCCGCCCCTCGACGCCGATGATGTCGCCGAGATCAAGCTTCTTTTTGAAGTAAGTGTTGTATTCGCCCTCGGGCAATTCATCGCGGGTCACGTAGCATTGAATTTGGCCGTCGCGGTCCTGCAGCTTGATGAAGCTGGCCTTGCCCATGACGCGGAAGACCACGATCCGGCCGGCCACTTTGACGCGAGGCTGCTCCTCGTCGGGCGCATCTTCCTTGTAAAGTGCCATCGCCTCCTCGGACGTGTGGCTCTGCTCGCAATTGGACGCGAAGGGATTGCGCCCATCCGCGCATAGCTCCTGCAGTTTTTGCAGTCGCACGGCATAGAGGTCGTGCGAGTTATCCGGCTGTGTGTTCTGGTCAGTCATAACGAAACGGGCGAAAATGCGGGGCCGCGGGGAAATGGCAAATGGAAATTGGCATTGGAACCTGAGGCTTTAGGGCCAATCTAGCCTTGAAATGAATTGGATCGAAATTACCGCGCTCTGCATCTGCATGCTCATCTTCCTGGCCGGTCTGGTGACCTCGCTGCTGCCCGTCGTCCCGGGCAATTTCGTCGTCTGGGCGGGAGTAATTGTGCACAAGCTCTGGCTGGGCGATGCCTCGGTGAGCTGGAAAATTGTGCTGATCACCGGTGTACTGACCCTGATCGGACAGACCGGTGATCTGGTACTTGGGCTTTGGGGCGCCAAGAAATTCGGGGCCTCATGGAAAGGAGCGCTCGGAGCCCTACTCGGGGCCTGTATTGGATTCTTTCTGCCCCCACCCCTACTTTGGCTGGTGATCGGCCCCATCATCGGAGCGGTCGCGGGCGAAATTTATGCCGGCCGCACCTGGCAGGATGGTAGTCGTGCCGGGATCGGTACCATCGTGGGCGGGGCCATCGCCTTTGCGGTCAAGTTTGGCCTCAGTGTTTGTGTCGTGGGAATTTTCTTTCTTGGGCTTTTCTTTTAGGTGAATTCATGTTCATCTAGTATTTTGACTCATGATTGGCCTGATTGAACATGCGGGGACACCGCCGGAAACCGGCTATTTGCAGCGTTGCGTTCAGTCGATTTTTGAGAAAGGCGGCTACCTGCAAGACAAGCTCGGGCTCGACCACCGGCCCGAGCAGGCACAGATGGCCACGGCGGTCGCCCGGTCCCTGGAGACGGATCATCCCCTGCTTTTTGAAGCCGGCACCGGCGTGGGAAAAAGCCTCGCCTACCTGATTCCCGGCCTGATGCACTCGGTCAACAGTGAACGCCCCTTCATCGTTTCCAGCCATACCATCAGTCTTCAAGAGCAGATTCGGAACAAAGATCTCAAAATTTGCCGTCAACTATTTGAGGCCGTCCCCGAATTGCGGCGCTACGCGAGCTTCACCACCGCAATGATGCTGGGCAAGGGCAACTACTGCTGCACCACACGCCTGAGCAACGCGCTGAAAGAAGCCAAGTCAGCCCAGACGGAAATGTTTCCCGCGGAGGAGCGCGCCGACCTCACACGTATCGCCACCTGGTCGGCGACCAGCAAAAGCGGCCTGCTTCAGGAACTCGCCCCCTCCCCCCATCCCGACGTCTGGGATGCGATCAATGCGGACAGCTCCACTTGCTCCCGCAAGAATTGCGATTCGGGAGTCTGTTTCTACCAGCGGGCCCGCAAGCAACTGCTCAGTGCCAACTGCGTCATCGTCAATCACAGCCTCCTCTTCTCCCTGATCAACGCCGGCATGGGGCCGGAGGGCGAGGCGCGGGGAATCCTTCTGGCCGATGATTTTGTCGTGCTCGACGAGGCTCATCGGGTGCCCGCCATCGCGACCGACCACTTCGGACTGCACATCAGTTCCTATGCCATGGACCGTGTACTGAAACGCATCTACAACCCGCGCACCAACCGTGGCATCCTCCGCAAGCTGGGTGAGAAGTGGGACCACGACGCGGTCGATAATGCTCTCGCCGCCGCCGGGGAATTCTTCGCTTATCTGGGCGACAGCTTTCTCAGCAAAAAATCCGTGCAGCGCATCCACGAGGGCGGCTTCACGGAGAACCTGCTTTCCGGTCCGCTGAAGGAAGTGGCGGAACGTCTCGGCGCCATCACTCAGAAGATCGACGACGAGCGCATGCAAGACGAACTCCGCGACCATCGACGGCGCATCCTCGGGTATCGGGACGGAATCAACGGCTTTGTCGAATTTGCGGAGAAGGACCACGTGCAGTGGTTGGAGCGCAGCGGCAAGAAAGGACAAATCGTCACGCTTCGGAGCGCCCCGCTCGATGTGGCCCCCTACCTGCGCGAGGCCATTTTCAGCCGGGGTACCGCCGCGGTCATGACCAGCGCCACCCTCTCCGACGGTCGAAGGCTGGACGCCTTTCAGGAAAAGACCGGTGCCCAGGCCGCCGACGCCAAAATGGTGACTTCCCCCTTCGACTACGAGGCCAACTGCCAGATTTATATTTCGACCGACGCCCCGCAACCGGACCCCGGCCAGGGTCGGCTCGACCTCGACTACCTGGCCAATATGATCAGCTGGTGCGTGCGCGACGAACCCGGCGGCAGCCTTGTGCTCTTTACCAGTTACTTTGACCTGCGCAAGGTCTCCGAGCGCTGCGAGGGTTTCCTGAGGAAAATCAAAAGGCCGCTCTTTGCCCAGGGGACCGGGCAGGCCCGTACGGAGCTGACCCGGCGCTTCGCGGAGGCCGGCAACGGTGTCCTCTTCGGCACCGACAGCTTCTGGACCGGAGTCGACGTGCCCGGCCCCGCACTTTCCCAGGTCATTATCGCCCGGCTCCCCTTCGAAAACCCCGGCCATCCCGTCAGCGAGGCGCGCAGCGAACACATCCGCGCCCAGGGCGGCAACCCCTTCGCCGAAATGACGGTGCCGGACGCCTTGGTCAAATTCCGCCAGGGGATCGGTCGGCTCATCCGCCGTCATGAAGACAAAGGCCGCATCGTGATTCTCGATTCGCGAATTTTAAAAAAGACTTACGGCCCCCGCTTTCTCGATGCTTTACCGGTCAAAAACTACCGGCGATTTGACCGGGGCAATCGCAGTGAAGTGTTGTCCGGCTAGAGGGCAAAGCGCCTTCTCACAAACGCCCGGGATCCGTTCCATTCAAAGCTGGTGCCATTGCGCCAGAGAACCGGTCTTCACGCTTACTTTTCTACCTCGAAAAAAAATGTGCGAACCGTCCAGCACATTTGAAACCGAACCAAACAAACCTGCACACTTTCGGACAACTCCTGAAATAATTGCTACTAGCTAAATGCGATGAAACAGGTATTGTAAAGAGTTCTAATAGTACAAACTTCCACAGTAATTACATCTAATGCTGTTTTCTATGAAAAATAAACTGCGCCTACGCGCTCTTACCCCCTGCAAGCTCGGCTTGATCCTCGCGCTTGCCTCACAATCTACATTGAGCGCCGAAGTCGTATTCTCTGAAAGCTTCGAAAGTCCGGTGGTCGACGGCTTTGACGACAAAACCGTCCCTGGGAACGGGAACTGGGTCGGCGCAACCGATGGACACGGCTCCACGAATCGCGGGCTCTACAACGAGTCTGTCGAATGGCCCAACACACCGCCCTTCACCACACCTTACGGCGATCAAGCTTATTATTTGAATTACACAAACTCGGCTCTGACTACGGCTCAAGGTGCAATTTCCGAGGTGCTTACTGCAGACACAAGCTACACGGTGACTTTCAATGCAGCGGTTGTGGAGGGAGATACTTCAGGCAATTACACTTACCGACTCGAACTGGTTGCCTTCGACGCTGAACACGACGATACCGAACGTGAAAAGGTCAACAGTGGTAATGGTGTCGGCACTGTCCTCGCGACCGCAAGCGGAACTGTAACGTCAACCGATATGTCGAAGGAAGTTTCGATCACATTCACCCCCGACGGCGAACACCCTTCACTGAGTAAGGAAATTGGCCTGCGACTCGTCAAAGCGACCGGTGAAGTACTCTATGACAATATTCGCCTGATCGTCGGTCACGATTACGATCCCAGTCCCGCTGACGGTGAGGACCTCGACGCCGGCGGGAACGTTACGCTCAGTTGGACAAATAACCCACCTGAGGCTCCGGCCACCGAGACTTACGTCGACATCCTGTTCAGCAGCGTCCCGGACGACCCGGGATCGCTGACCCTGGAAGTTGACGGCGAAATCAGTACTTCCACCGTGGTCAACGCCCCCGCTGCCGGCACTTACTATTGGCGCATCGATTCATATCCGGATGGCGACCCCGAAGGCACGCCAGTCTCCAGCAAATTATATTCCTTCACCATCGCCGACACGGACGGCGACGGCTTTCCGGATGACTATGAAAGTGAACATTCCGGCACAGGCACTGGTCTAAATACTGGAGATGACCTGGATAGTGACGGCTTGGACAACTGGCAGGAGTATCAGTACAACACTGATCCCAATGTTGCGGATACCGATGGTGATAACTTGACTGATGGCGATGAAATCAACGGAACCGCTGGTAATCGACCGCCCACAAATCCGCTCGAAGCCGATACCGACGATGACGGTCTAAGTGACGGAGTGGAGAGCAATAGCGGGACTTGGGGCAGCTCCTCGGACACCGGCACCGACCCGACCAAACCGGACACGGACGAAGACGGCATCATTGATGGCCGCGAGACCAACACAGGAGTCCTAGTCGACCGCTTCAACACCGGCACTGACCCACATGTTGCAGATACCGACGGCGACTCGGTCGGCGACTACTACGAAGTCAATGCCAGCTTCACCAACCCTTTCGACAGCACGGATCGCCCCATATTCAACTATCCGCTCTCAGATCCGGACGCCACCTCCGATGCCATCTCCGACGGGCCGGTCAAGGTCTACATCATGGCCGGCCAGTCCAATATGGTGGGCATCGGCTACACGAACGGAATTAACGCGCCCGGTTCGCTCGACAATATCACCAAGTTTGCCCACCGCTTTCCAAACCTAGTCGACGCCTCCAACAACTATACTGTCCGAAACGATGTTTACTACCGGGGTGTCGTAACTTCCATCGGCGATGGGCCGCTCACCGAAGGGATTCAAGAAAATAACCGTGTGGGTGTCGAGTTGGGCTTCGGCCACATCATGGGAGAGTATCACGACGAACCCGTGTTACTGCTCAAAGCCTCACAAGGTAACCGCAGTCTGGGTTGGGATTTCCTCCCACCGGGGAGCACCCAATACACGATTGATGGCACCACATATGCAGGCTACGGTGAATCCCCACAGAGTTGGGACGTTGCTACACCGGATCCCCAAAAGACCTGGTATGCGGGCAAGCAGTACGACGAATGCTTCCGAAACGAAGCGGATATGGGACGCCTGGAATCCTGGGAGGATAACTTCGATTACACGATCGAGGATAGAAACAAAGCGGGCGAACTTCTTGGATACAAGGGTGGCTACATTCTCAAACATAATGGTGAGATGTATGTCAGCACATTGGAAGACGTGCATATCTCCGACCCAAGCACCGAACCGGGTGTGGGCGAGAACTGGCAAGCAAACTGGGAGGTTTTCGAAATCGAAAATGCCTACGACGTACTGGCCGACTTTGAGAACCAATATCAACATATCTGGGGTAACCGAGGCTATGAAATAGCCGGTTTCGTCTGGTGGCAGGGTCACAAGGACGGTGGCGAGAAGGGGACGGATTCGAGTAACCCCGAAGTTTACGCAACCAAGTATGAGGAGAACATGAGCGACTTAATCGACGCCCTACGCGCCGAATTCAATGCCCCTAACGCACCGTTCGTCGTTGCGACTGTGGGCTTTGGTGGCGGCGGTTGGGCCCCCGGCAGCAGTGGCGACCTCATCTGGAATGCCCAAATGGCCGTCGGTGACCCAAACCAGCATCCTGAGTATAGCGGCACCGTTGCATCGGTGGACACCACACCCTACTGGCGCGGGCTCGACGAGTCTCCCGGCTCGCAGGGCTTCCACTACAACAACAATGCCGAGACCTATACGCTGGTCGGCGACGCGATGGGTCGGGCAATGGTTAATTTGCTCGAGACCGATACGCCACCCTTCCCGAATCCGATGACCTTTCAGATTGAGCCATCAGCGGTCGATGCGAACACAGTGGGCATGGTGGCAACCGCAGCCGAAGCGACCACACTGAGTGGCGAAGTGGAGTATTATTTTGAGGAAACTTCCGGAAACTCAGAGGGAAATGACAGCGGTTGGCAAAGCAGCACGAGTTATACGGATTATGGCCTTACTAGCGGACTGACCTACAGCTACCGGGTCAAGTCACGTGATACTAGCAACGGATTAGAGAGTGAATGGTCAGACGCAGTCGCAGTCACCGCCCAAATCGACGAAGCTGCACCGAATCCGGATCCGATGAGCTTCGAAACACTTCCCACAACCCTGGGAGAAAACTCGATCACCATGACGGCAACCACCGCCTTGGATATCAACGGACCCGTCGAGTATTTCTTCGAGTGTACCAACGATGCTGGGCAGAGCAGTTCATGGCAGACGAGCGCGACCTACACACCCACGAACTTGAGCGACAGCACGCAGTACACCTTCACTGTGAAAGCCCGCGACAGCCAGGGGAACGAGACCGCTGCCTCCGGTTCCGAATCGGCGACCACCGACTCGCCGGACACGACCCCGCCGGACCCGGATCCGATGAGCTTCGCCTCCCAGCCAACTGCGCTGGGCGAAAATTCCATCACCATGACCGCCACGACGGCCATGGACGACAGCCAGGTACAGTACTACTTCGAATGTACCAACGAAGCGGAATTCAGCAGTGGCTGGCAGGATGATACGACCTACGTCGCCACCGGCCTGACTCCGGGCACAGAGTACACCTTCAGGGTCCGCGCGCAGGACAAAAGCCCCGCGCAAAATACCACCGCAAATTCCGAGGCCGCTTCGGCCACGACGGATGCACCGGATGAGACCGCGCCGACTGTTAATACGTTCGATCCGTCAGATGGATCCAACGGCATTCCGATTGACTCCGATTTAGTGATCACCTTCGACGAAGAAGTCACCATCGGCACTGGGCTGATAACCATCAAAAACCTCACCGATGGATCTCAATCCACGATTGATGTAGCGGACGGCTCCCAGATTTCGTTGAACGGCAGCGTACTGACAATCAATCCGACTTCCAATCTACTTCAAAGTAAGGATTACGCCATCCAGATTGCGGCGACTGTGATCGATGATCTGGTCGATAACAGCTTTGCAGGCATATCGGATGACACGACATGGAATTTCACCACGGAGGATCCGCCCCCCGACGGCTTGGTTTTCTCTGATGATTTTGAAACCCCCGCGGTTGCTCCTGGCTACAACACGGCCAATACCAGCAAACAAATAAATAGCACGAAATGGGTTCGGTCCAGTGAAGGCTACGGCGGCGACCGGAGCGGTATTGTGAATGAGGCTGAAAATGAGCCTGCGTTCTTTACCGACCCAACCGGCGAGCAAGCCTGGGCCGGACGTTACAGCTCCAACACCGGGGTCACCACCGCCTATCAACAGATTGGAACCCTCGCCACGGGCCAAACCATCACCGTGACCTTTGACGCCGTCATCGACGGAGAAAATGGCGGATCGGACATCGATGCTTATCTCGTTGTTTTTGATGGGGATGAAAGCACTCGTCGCGACCAAGTTCAGAGTGCCATGAACGGAACCTTCGGTTCGCTAAAGAGATATACCGACACAGCCGGAGCCAGCTACGCCAACTTCAGCTTCAGCTACACCGTGGGTGATCCTGTCCATGATAATAATGGAGACGTTGGCACAGGAGATGGAACCACGGCCTGGGACACTTCTTTACTCGGCAAAGATATCGCCCTGCGCTTCAAACACACGGATGATGCCATTATCGATAATGTGGAGATCACCATTACAACGAACGATAGCGATACCACGCCACCGACGACCTCGACCCTGAGCCCAACCGACGGAGCAACAAATGTCCCCATCGGGGCCAACCTTGTCGTAACCTTCGATGAAGATGTTGCGGTAGCGAGTGGCCTGATCACGCTCAAGAACCTGACCGATTCCACAGCAAGCACGATCGACATTATCGACGGCACCCAAATCTCGATCTCCGGGCCCACCGTCACCATCAATCCGACGAGTAACCTTTTGAAAGGGAAAGACTACGCCGTCCAAATCGCAGGCACCGCCATCGAGGATACTTCCGGGAACGCCTTTGCCGGGATCAGTGATGACAGCACCTGGAGCTTCCGCACGGTCGCACCCGACTTCTCCGAGTGGATTTCGGGCTACAATGTCGGCAACCAAAATGGTCCGGATCAGGATGCGGATGGAGACGGGCTTTCCAATGCGGCCGAGAACTATTTCGGCACCGATCCGAGCACCTACAGTGCCGGCCTGTCCGCGGCGCAATTCAATAGCGGCAGCGAGGCCTCCTTCGAGTTCCAGCATCCGATGAACAACAGCCCGGCCAACGATTTGACGGCGACTTACATGTGGACATCGGATCTCCGTAACGCATTCCTAAGTGACGGAGTCGAAGATGACAGCGGAACGACCGTCACATTTGATCAAGGAACGCCTGCCGGTGGTGTCGTCAACGTGACCGCCAACATTACGGGAACGCAAACGAAGCAAATCTTCGTCACTGTTGATGTCAGCCAGGATCCGTAAATAGAACCTTGTCCTGCCACCGAAAGCTCGGAATTTACAAAAGGGAGAACCTCTACGGGTTCTCCCTTTTTTGGAGATGTGACTCACTGACGAATACATTACTTTACAGACAAAGATGAGTGCTTGGCCTTTCCGGAAATGTCCGCTTTATCGATACCTCCGCCTCCTTCAATCTTCTCTCCGCCCCTGAACAAGTGGAGACCACCTTCGATCCGGGAAACCGTACAGCACCTCGTCAAAATCAACCATGGTCGCACCGTCTTCCTCGTTCGCAAGGAGCGCTGCAAACCAAAAATGGAAACCGTCGAGCGTGTCTTCCTTGAAGAACTGGAAGGCCACGGGATCAAAAGCGGGGCCCACCATTTGCCCCACGGGGAAGAGAGACCGAAAGCAAAAGACGACAAAGGCCAGGTTCGTACCGGGTGTGACGGTTAAGCCAGCGACCGAAATGTCGCCAACTTGAAAACTATTAGCCAAAATAGATTTTGGAGCGAATCGAGATCGGCATCAGCCTCCTATGGTAGGAAGAAATGCCCTCATGTCGCCGCGTTGGGCTCGCAGCGATTCAATAATAATGCTTCGCTGCAACAACGTGCCAAAAGATGCTTTTTCATTGAGTATCCCCGTCGAGCGGTTGAATTGATAGTATGCAAATTCACGCCCATGCGCTGACCGACCAAGGTCAGATCCGCCACGAAAACCAGGACGCCTATTTCATGGATGAGGTGAACCAGGTATATGCGGTGGCCGACGGATTGGGCGGTCTACCCGGGGGCGCAGAAGCAAGCCGGCGAATTGTCGAACTACTCCAGGCGAGCTCGGAGAGACTCCGGGTTCAGGAAGCGTCTGTCGATCTCGCGGAGTTCATTATCGGCATCAATCAAATCGTCGCCAGCGAATCGATGGAAAGCCATCCCATGACCGGCTCCGGCAGTACGCTCACGCTTTGCCAAATTACCGATAACCAGCTACAAATCGGCCATGTCGGGGACTCGGCCGCCTACTTGCTTAGGGACGGCAAGCTGCAAAAGCTGACCGTAGACCATACACTGGAACAGGAATTGATTAATGAGCACGGCGAAAAAGCCCGTCAGCATATGCCGCCGGAGTACCCGCATACCCTGACACGCTGCATCGGCCAGGAAAATGAGCTCCGGGTGGATCAAACCAGTGTGCAACTCCAGTCCGGCGACCGGATTCTTCTTTGTACGGATGGCTTGAACAAAGTGGTGGCTGAAACAGAGATCGCCCAAACGCTTGGTGCCGATCTCGACCCCGAGGAGATTACCAGGCGACTGACCGAGACAGCCAACGCACAATCAGGACCGGACAACATCACCATTATCACCTTAATTTTGAGCGACTGCGACTAGATGAAGAAATCAGAAATTTTTCTGCCCAAAGTCGAAGCGAACCCGGATAATATGCTGTTTCGCTTCAGCCTCGGACAAGCCCTCTACGAGGAAGGCGAGACCCGAGCCTGCATCGAGCACCTGCAGAAATGCGCTGACTCCCGCACGGACTGGATGCTGCCCCGTATCCTGCTGGGCAAGGCGCTCATCGAATCCGGCCAGCGGGAGACGGCCGAACCGGTGCTCAAACAAGCTTTGGACCTGGCGGTTGCCCAGCATCATGAGGAACCTGCAGCCGAGCTTCAGGAGCTACTCTCGGGCTTCTGATACCGCTGTATTATCTGATTGCCAAAATCGCGGGCCGAAAGGAGAATAATATGAGAGAGCTGCGTCGCTGCAGCCTTCCCTTACCCCTGTAAAACCCAGCCCCTGCCCCGCCATGACCATTCCTACCAATGCCAGCACGAGCAGTGCGAAAGACCCCAAGACATTGCTCAAAGGAAAGCGCGTGTGTATCCTCGACGATGAAAGCGCTCCCATCGCGATTCTTGAAGCCAACCTCGCAAAGTTCGGCCTTCAAACCCACTCGTTCAATCAACCCGGTCCGGCCTTGACTCATTTGCGAACTGACCGGCCGGACATCCTACTCCTCGACATCATGATGCCGGAAATGGACGGCTGGGAATTTTATACAACGATACGGAGCGAACCGGAGCTGAACGACCTTCCCGTCCTGTTCGTGACCTGTCTGGCTGATCAGGAACTTGAGCGCGAGATGGAACAGGACGGCCTCTGCGCCACCCTGAGCAAGCCTGTCTTCAGCGATCAACTTTTGGAAAAGCTGATGCAACTACTGGGCTAGCCGAATGCATCGCAGACCCTCCGTGTCTAGGGAATCACCGGTAGCGCTGCAGGCAGCACACCCAGCACCACTGTAGCCACCACGAGACAACCAAAGAGGAAACGGTCCCCGGCCAGAGTTTGGCCGTGGGTATCATCCACCATCTCGCTTGTCGGCGCACTGAAATAGCATTCCCGGATCCAGCCGAAGTAGTAGTAGATCGAGATCGCGACACCCAGAATTGAAATTCCCAAGAGGCCGTAAAGCCCTGCTTGATACGCGGCGACGAAGAGAAAGAGTTTACCGATGAAACCGCCGAGTGGCGGGATACCGGCCAAAGAACCGAGTCCGACAGCAAGCACGCCACTGAGGAAAGGTCGCTTACGCGAGTAGTTCACGTAGTGGTCGAGCTCCTGATCCGCATCCTCGGAGCCAGCATTGAGGGACATGACCCCAAACACGGCAAAAGAGGCCAACAAGTACGTGACGAGATAGAAGATGACGGCGTAGACCGCCCATTCTACGCCTCGCATGGCTGCGACAACGCCGAGCAATAGATAGCCTGCGTGGGCAATACCGGAAAGACCCATCAAACGCTTCACATTGCGCTGGGTGACGGCGGCGATATTGCCGAAAAGGATCGTTGCAGCTGCGATGTAAGACAGCACGGGCACCAGTAGTTCATTCAGCGCGGCAAACGGCCCCAACACCAAGGTAATTAATACCATGAATCCGGCCGCTTTCGATGCGATAGCCAGATAGGCCGTGACCGGGGTTGGCGCACCTTGATACACATCCGGGACCCAGATTTGAAAAGGCACGGCACCAATCTTGAAACAGACCCCGGCAATCACGAGCAGCGCGCCAATGTTGACGATCAAATTACCACCATTCAGTTGGTTGAGTCCGATGAAGGCCTGAAGCTGCTCGTAGCTCAGGGAATCCCTGCTGTAGCCGGGCAGATCAGGGTTTCCGGCCACTCCGTAAAGAAGCACGATACCGAAAAGCAGGATAGCCGAGCTGAGAGCGCCGAGGATGAGGTACTTCAACCCCGCTTCCAGTGAGAAAGCGCTGTTCCGGCAGTAGGCCACCAACACGTAAAATGCGACGGTCACCGTCTCCAGCGCGACAAAGAGCATGACGAAGTTGGCACTCTGAACCAGCAGCATCATGGCTGCCGCAATCAGAATAACCAGATGGTAGAACTCCGTCTTGGCGAGCGACTGCTTGGAAAGATAGATCTGTCCAAGGTAGCAGACCAGGATCGAGCTCAACAAAAAGAAAGCCCGCATGATCTGGGTGACGTCGGTATGCTGGATCATACCACTGAAATACGTGCCCCGGTAGAGGTGGCAGCCGCTGATACAGGTAAAGGCGTAAACGCCGACCAGGACCTGCCCCCAGATCGCAATACGGGGAATCAAGCTGCGGCGCTCCCTGGGCAGGAACATTTCCGCGACCAACAGACCCAATGCCAAAACCCCCAGCAGGATCTCAGGCATAACTGCAGTCCATTCGTTGCTCGCGGTATAGCCGCGGAGAAATTCTACAAGAAGCTCGTTCATTATCGGGATTCCTCCTCGTGAATCGTTACCTTGGGCTGTTCAGCTTGTGCGTGAACAGGCAAGTGGCTTTCCTCCTGCGAATAGAGCGTCGTTAGCTCGCGGTCGGCGTCGTCTGAGAAGAAGCGTGGAAAAATCCCCGTCAGCACGAGACCGGCAATTAGTATGGAAGCCGGCAATTTTTCGTACCCCTTGAGGTCTTCAATCGAATCATTGCCGAGCCGCTCGGCGAACCTATCGCTCGGCTGGCCGAAGAAAATATTTGCGACGGCACGCAGTCCGTAAATCGCCGATATGATGATCCCGATTGCCGCCGGTGCCACGATCCAGCGGGTCAAGTCGGACTCTGCCAGTGCGGCAAAAATCGTGAACTCCCCCCAGAAGTTACCGAAGCCCGGCAGGCCGATACTCGCCATACTACCGGCAACAAAGAATCCTGCCAATACCGGTGCCTTGGTTGCGAGACCGCCCATTGAGGACATGTCAAAAGTTTGGCTGCGGTGATAGATACAGGTGGAAAGCATGAACAGCAGGGCCACCGAAAATCCGTGTGCCACCATCATGAGAAGCGCGCCGCCGGCACCGGCCACCGAGAAGCAGGCCAGCCCCAAAAAGGCATAACCCATATGCATGACCGAGCTGTAACCGAGCATCATCTTAAGGTCTTTCTGAGCCAAAGTCACCAGACCGATAAAGATGATATTGCCGAGTGCGAGCCAGACGATCCAGGGGAACCAGTGGGCCGCACCAGCAGGCAGTAGTGGTCCGGCGATCTGAAGCAGACCATAGAGACCGAACTTCTTGAGCACGCCGGCATGGAGCATGGCGGCTCCGGTCGGGGCCACCGCATAACCTTTTGGAGCCCAACTATGGAATGGAAAAAGCGAAACCAGAATCCCGAAGCCAAAGAGGAGCAAGGCGTAGATGTTGTTCTGGATCGTGTCTCCAAGCGGCTGCGAAGTGAGGTAGTTACGAAGCTCCAACAGAGAGAAGGAGTCCGCCCCGCTCTCGACGTAGAGTGCAATCAGACCGAGCAGCGAGAGCAAAGCTCCGACGGTCAGATAAATCGTCATTTCGATCGCGGCCCCACGTCGTCCGGCCCCACCCCAGATACCAATCATGATGAAGGTGGGAATTAGTGCGAACTCGTGGAAGAAGTAGAAAAAGAAAACGTCGACCGAGGCGAAAGTCCCCATGAGCCCCCCCAGCATGAAGAGCAGCAAAGCAAGGTAGATATGGGGACGCTCGGCATTCGAATACATCGCGTAGAGCCCGGCGGCAAAGCCTACCGTGCCCGCCAGGATAAAGAGTGGCATGGATATCCCGTTCAGACCGAGATGAAGATAAATTCCGATGCTTTCCAGCCCGGTTGGTAGTCGCAGCTCGAAATTGTATCCACCCACCAGCGTCGGCTCGAACAAACAGTAGAGCATGAGGCCAATGATCAGCGGCCAGCCGAAGCCAAAGGCCGCGACCGCACGCCGGGTGGTTGCATCAAAGCGGGCACCGAAAAGCAAAATCACACCTGCCAAAATCGGCGCGAGAATCGCAGCTAGTAGAAAATATGAGTTCGTATCGTTCATGCTGATATTGCCGCCTTAGCCAATTAAACCGACTGCTACAGCCCAGAGGAGAATCAATCCCGCAAGGAACCAATAAACGTAACCGTGTATGTTACCAACGTGGAGCGCGCGTGAGCACATGCCCACAAGCCCGACCAGACCGGCACTGCCGCGAACAACGACTCCCTTGATCAGAAAGACGTCGAGGAAGCCGAGCAAATCCGCCAACCGCTGCTGGATCTTGGCCACATAGAAATTGTAGATTTCGTCGAACCATAGGCGTTCCTTGAGGAAGCCGTATACCGGAGGAGCGACCTTATCGAGTTTGTCTTCCCTGGCACCTTTGCCATAGAAGAAAAAGGAAGCCAGCAGACCAACGAGCCAGGCCGCGCTACCGAAGATAAGAACATTCTTATGCATCGCCTTGTAGCCTTCGGCGTGGTGCAGGTGATCGAGATCGGCGCGAATCAATTCACCCAGTTGCTCCGGCCAGAAACCGGTCCATCCCCCGGCCACCGAAAGCACCGCCAGAATAATCAAGGGCACGACCATGGTCAGCGGACTCTCATGCGCGTGCGAAGCGGACTCGGACTTGGCTTCACCCAGGAAAGCGACCCAGAAAAGACGGCCCATATAACCGGCTGTCAAAAAGGCGCCCGCTGTCAAAAGAACAAACAGAGGCGTATTGCCCAGGCCGGCGGCAATTAGGATACCGTCCTTTGAGTAAAACCCGGAAAGCCCATAGACGCCACAAAGTGCGAGCACCCCGATAAAGAAAGTGATGGCCGTGATCGGCATCTTCTTCAGCAGGCCGCCCATCTTGAAAATATCCTGCTCATGATGGCAGCCGTGAATTACGGAACCGGCACCGAGGAAAAGGAGCGCTTTAAAGAAGGCGTGTGTGATCAGATGGAAGAGCGCCACGCCGGGATAGCCCAAACCAAAGGCCGCGGCCATGTAGCCGAGTTGGGACAGCGTGGAGTAAGCGAGGATCTTCTTGATGTCATTCTGCCCGTAGGCACAGAAGCCGGCATAAACCGCGACGGCGGTGCCGAGCACGGCGATCATATTGAGGACATCAACCGGGAAGAGGAAGGTGATCCGGATCAGGAAATAGACCCCGGCAGCGACCATGGTGGCAGCGTGGATCAGGGCCGAAACCGGCGTGGGACCGGCCATCGCGTCCGGCAACCAGACATGCAGCGGAAACTGGGCCGACTTACCAATAAAGCCGCAGGCAAGCAGCATGGCGATCCCCGCACTGATGAGCTCGCTGTTGGCCGCCACGATCCCCTGCATTTCACTCAGGTTGGTGGTGCCAAAGTGCCAGTAGGCGTAAACGATACCGACCAAAAAGCCGAGGTCACCGATCCGGTTGACGATAAAGGCCTTTTTGGATGCCGCCTTGGCTTCTTCCGTTTCCAGGTAGTGCCCGATCAGCATGTAGGAACTGAACCCGACCAGCTCCCAGAAAACAAAGATCATGATCAGGTTGTCCGCCAGCACGATGCCGAGCATTGAGAACATGAAGATAGACAAGCCGCCGAAGAACCGGGCACGGGCTTTATCCTCGGACATGTACCCGAGACTGAAGACATGGATGAGAAAACCGACAAAGGCCACCATGGTCAGCATGGTCGCGGCGACACCATCGAAGAGGAAACCCATCGCCACATTAAAGTCGCCGAAACTCAACCAGTTCCAAGACATGGTCACGGCCTCACCACCCGCCGTGCGCAGCGCCGCAATGGTCGCTGCAAAAATCAGAGCGGCAGTCGCAACCGAGATATACGAGGCGAGCTTACCGAAACGACGGCAGAAAAATGCGATGACCGCGGCTGAGGCCAGCGGTGCGAGAAGAACGACAAGAAGTGATTGCGTGGCAGTCATCGGCTTAAGGCGTTCAGTTGATCGACCATGACCGTTTGCCGCCTCCGGAAAAGGGCGACAATGATCGCGAGACCGACCGCTACTTCGGCGGCGGCCACAGTAATAATAAAGAAAACGAACAGGTTGCCATCCATCGTGCCGTTGTAGCGCGAGAAAGCGACCAACGCGAGATTGACGGCGTTGAGCATGAGTTCCAGCGACATGTAAATGACAAGCGTATTTTTACGCAACAGCACACCCAGCATACCGATGGCAAAAAGCAACGACGCAATCAGGATGAATGCATTGAGTCCGACGGTCATTTGGCATCCTCCTCTTTTTTCGATACCACGATCACGCCAACCATCGCGGCGAGTAATAGAAATCCGGTCACCTGGAACGGCAGCATGTATTTTGTGAACAGGCTGTAGCCGAAGGATTTAGCGGAAGTCGTAAACGGGATACCAAGCCCCTCCCCTGTTGGATTTTCGGCAACAGTGGGAAGCGCCGCTTCCGGCAGGTGCTGGTCACCGACAAAGGTGGAAAAGATCAAGATCGTCAGCAGGGCAAAGCCCATGATGGAGCCGGCGAGCGTCATCTTGTCCTTGAGGTAGTGATTGGTCTCTTTGTCCACATCAAGCAACATGATGATGAAAAGGAAAAGCACCATGACCGCACCCGCGTACACGAGCACTTGGAGGATCGCCAGAAAGTAAGCCTCCAACAGCACGAACAGGGCGGCCGTACCGACAAAGGAAACGATCATACAGATCGCACCGTTCACGGCGTTCGGACTCAACACCATTAGGAGTGCCGAGATCAGCGTAATCGCTGCAAAAACATAGAACAGGATATCAAGCATCGGAACTAGTGGTGCGGGTTCCCCTTCTCCTCGGCTGCCTTCTTCTTGTCCCACTTGTAGTGTTGGTCCGGAAGGGTGCCGCCAAGCTCGTAGAGCTTTTCTTTATTGTTAATCATTTCCTCGCGGGTGTAACCCGAGGATGAAAAGATATCCTGCAGGAAGATGGCCTCTTCCGGGCAGACCTCCTGACAGAGACCGCAGTAGATGCAGCGGAGCATATTGATGTCGAACTCCTTGGGCGCCTTCTCCACGTGCGCGCGATCCGGTTCTTCCTCTTCGGAGATTTCACCGGGCGTGATGCGAATCGCCTTGGGCGGACAGACGAATTCGCAGAGCTGACAGGAGACACATTTTTCGCGGCCGTTCGGGTCCTTGACCAAAGTGGGCACGCCCCGGTAGTTATCCGGGATATTCGGACGTTCGTCCGGATACTGCAGCGTCACAGGCTTTTGCAGCATGGTGCTGAAGGTTGTTTTCAAGCCACCCAGAATCTGCGGGATAAAGGTCTTCTCCGCGAGAGTCAGCGGCTTACGTTCCATTACTTTCGTCTTGGCCATAACTTAGCGGGTGAAGGTGTCGTAGAGTGCGATAATCAGGGTGTTGAGCACGAGGTTCCCAACAGCCAGTGGAAGCAGAATCTTCCATCCGAGAGACATCACCTGGTCGTAGCGGAAGCGCGGGAGCGTCCAACGAATCCAGATGAAGAAGAAAATCATGAAAAAGACTTTGGCCATGAACCAGCCCACGGACAGCAGCGTTCCCAGCAGACCATCGGACCAGGGATCCGCAAACCAGGGCAGGAAGTTCCAGCCGCCCAGGAAGAGGAGCACGAAGACGGCCGAGCCCATAATGATGTGGGCGTATTCCGCCACGAAGAAGATGCCAAACTTAAAGCAGCCGTATTCCGTATGGAAGCCGCCCACGAGATCCGTCTCGGACTCAGCCATATCAAAGGGCAGACGGTTGGTCTCGGCGAAGAGCGCAACCAGGAAAATGAGCGCGGAGAGTGGCTGTATAATAACCAACCAGGCGCTTTGCTGGGCCTGAACCACGCCGAAGAGGCTCATGCCGTAATCCGAGCCCGGTGCTGCGGCCCACATGAACACCGGCAGCAAGGAAAGCCCCATGGCCAGTTCGTAGGAAATCATTTGCGCGGACGCTCGAATTCCGCCGAGGAAGGGATACTTGGAATTGGAAGCCCACCCCGCGAGCACAATGCCGTATACCCCCAGCGAGGAGATCGCCAGAATGAAGAGCATACCGAGATCAATATTGGCCAGCACGAGTGGCTGGGTGATCCCATCGGCATCCACATAACGACCGAAGGGCAGCACCACCATGGTCGTCAGTGCTGGCGCCAATGCGATGATCGGGGCGAGATAATAGTAACCGACCTTCACATGGCCGGGAGTAATCTCTTCTTTGAAAAGGAACTTCAGGCCATCGGCTGCAGGCTGGAAGAGGCCGAGACTCGTCATCAGGTTTCCGATGATCGGAATGTGTCCGAGAAACGCCACACGTGCGCGGTTTGGCCCGACACGCCCCTGAATCCAGCTGGAAACTTTCCGTTCGGCCAGAACGGAGTAGCCGCAGAGCGTCATAAAGACGGAAATCATAACGAGCGCATAGGCGATCGGCAGGACGATAGGGAGCGATGCGGTGATAAAATCCATGACGACCAAGATTTAGGCACCCGCCGGTGCCGATTGCGCCTCCTTAAACGCGACAGGATCGTATTTCAGATTCTTGGTCTCGGCAAATGGCAGTTCGACGAGCGCACCGGGCTCAAGTGCGATCCCCTCATCGGGAATACCGCGCCAGGTCAGCGAATCTTGAATGGATTCGAGTTTGGCGGCGATCCGCTGCCAAACCTCATCCAGGGTCACTGCGGCAGGCTTCTCATCCGCAAGCGGTGCGGCAATTTTCTCCAGCACCATAAAATCGGGCCGGATGCCTGACGGCCCCGGGACTGCGGTCTTGAATTTCTGCAAACGGAAGGTCTGGTTGATAAACGTTCCGTCCTTTTCAAAAACCATCAACGAGGGGATGACAATATCGGCATCTTTGGCGGTATCGTTGGTGTGCGTGCCGACGTAAATCACTTTGACCTTGCTTAGCAGGTCAGGCGAAATACCGAGGGCAGTCACATCCTCATTCACAACCAGAAGCGTCTTAACCGCACCGGAATTAATGCCCCGTGCCAGTGGGCTCAGTTCGGCTTCCGGCAGTTGATCAATCAAGCCGGTCAACAGGGCACCACGGAGGTTCGGCGTGCGGTCCTCAGACTGTAGCAGCCCGTCACCCTCGCCGTAGTGGCTGACAAGCGAGACTTTAGCTCTGCTGCGCTCGGCGATCGCCTTGTAGTAAAATTGTTCTTCGACCGAGCTGTGCGCGGAAGCCACCATAGCTACATCGCCGCCCTTGAGTAGGTCGACGGCCGCCGAGGCCACATCCTCCGGGGTCTTGTGCACGCCGCCGATGGTGTAGTGCGTCAAGCGGTCTTCGGACTCGACGGCTTTATAAAGCGCACGCCCGGAATCCGTCATCCAGGTATCATTCACCGCGTCATTACGACGCGGTGTGATGCGATAGATTTTGCCCTCACGGCTCCAAATCTCGGTGTTTGCCCCGACGCTGCTTTCGGTACAGATGCTGTTCGTACGTTTGAGGAACCAGACCCGCATTTTGAAGCGGAAGTCCGTACTTGTCAGCGCACCGACCGGACAAATATCGACCGTGTTCAAGGAATAGTTGTTCTCCAGCTCCTTACCGGGATAGCAGGTCAACGTGGAATAGGTGCCGCGGTCGACAAAGCCGAGCACGTCATCATCAACAATTTCCTTGCTAAAACGCACGCAGCGGGAGCAAAGGATACAGCGCTCGTCGTCGAGCGTTACTCTCGGCCCGAGGCGGGTGCGCTTGGGTTTGACGTTTTTATCCTCGATAAAACGGCTGTAGCCACGACCGTGTTCCGCGGAAAATTCCTGCAGGCGGCACTCCCCCGCCTGATCGCAAATCGGGCAGTCCAGCGGGTGATTGATTAAAAGAAATTCCGTCACCCCGTTGCGCGACTCTTTGACCATGGGCGAGTTGGTCTTGATGTGCATCCCCGGCGCGGCGTTGGTGGCACAGCCGATTGTCGGCTTGGGCATCCAGCCGATCTTCTGGTTCCCGTCCTCGTCGAGAATCGCCTCGCCGGTGGCACGATCCTTCATCGGCATGCCCATTTCGACAAGGCACATCCGGCAGTTACCGGCCACAGAAAGCTTCGGGTGATAGCAGTAGTGCGGGACTTCTTTGCCCTTACCCACCATCTTAACCGCCTCGATGATATTCGTGCCTTGAGGGACGCTTACGTCCTGACCATCGATGTTGATCGTCACGTTCTCGACTGTTCCGTTCTGGCTCATCGTTTAAATCAGTGTCGTCTCCTTGGCCGTTTTTTCGCCCTCTTTACGGCGAGCGGCTTGTTCACGGGCCTTTTCTACGAACTCGTCCTTGAATTTGGCAATAAAGCTTTGCACCGGCCAGGAGGCTGCTTCGCCGAAGGCACAGATCGTGCGGCCGGCGATCTGGTCGGCAATCGAATTCAACAGGTCGGCATCCTCTTCACGGGCCTCGCCATCGACCATACGTTGGGTGATCTTGCGCATCCAGGGCACACCTTCGCGGCAGGGGGTGCACTGGCCGCAGCTCTCGTGAGCATAGAAATAGTTGATATTGGCCAGGGCCTCGACCATGTCGGTGCTGTCGTCCATCACGATCACGCCGCCGGAGCCCGACATGGAGCCGACTGCCATCAGGCTGTCAAAATCCATGGGGATATCTTCGATGCCCCAATCGTATTCAGTACCGTCCTTCAGCTTGCCGGTAAAGCGCTCGTCCGCACGCAGGATCTTGGATGAGGATCCGCCGGGGATGACGGCTTTCAACTTGCGGCCGGGCTTGAGTCCACCGCAGACATCGTAGATCAACTCACCGAGCGTAATGTCCGCACAGGCAAACTCATAGTAGCCGGGCTTCATCACATGACCGGAGACACACCAGGTCCGGGTGCCGGTATTCCCGGGCGTGCCGATCTTGGCAAATTCCTTGCCGCCCATGGCGACCACATGCTTCACGTCGCAAAGCGTCTCGACGTTGTTGACGATGGTCGGACACTGGTAAAGCCCCAGCGCAGCGGGGAAATACGGCGGTTTGATGCGCGGGTTGGCACGAAAGCCTTCGAGTGATTCGATCAGGCCGGTTTCCTCACCACAAATATAAGCGCCGGCACCACGATGCACGATGATGTCGCAGGAGTAACCGGAATCGAGTATGTTGTCGCCGAGGAAGTTCTTTTCGCGGGCCTCTTCGATCGCTTTCTCCAGAATGCGATAGCCTTGGAAGAATTCACCGCGGATGTAGATAAAAGCGAGCTTTGCCTGGATAGCATAGGCCGCGATCATCATACCCTCGATCAACTGGTGGGGGTCCTTGTGAATAATCTGGCGATCCTTGAAGGTACCCGGCTCGGACTCGTCCGCGTTGCACACCAGGTAGATCGGCTTGCCGGACTTGCGGTCAAGAAACTTCCACTTCATCCCGGCCGGAAAGCCCGCACCGCCACGGCCACGGACACCGGAATCCATCACTTCCGCGCAAATGTCTTCCGGCTTCATGGTCACGGCCTTCTTCAACTCTTCGTAGCCACCGTGTTTCAGGTAGCAATCGATATCGTTGGTATAGCCGGGCTCATCCGCATACTTCATAATGAGCCGTGTTTCTTCGTGTGCCATGGTGGTAAAATTGCTGATAACTAATGAATAATAACTAATCGGGCATGCCGTCGGAGAGCTCGCCGGACTTCATCTTGGCGGCTAGCTCGCCGGCCTTGTCGGGATCGATATCGGTATATTCTTCTTCGCCCACCATAACGACAGGCGCGCGGCCACAGTCGGCATGACACTCGACATACTCAAGCGTCACCAAGCCGTCTTCGCTGGTATGCCCCACCTCGACGTTCAACTCCTTTTCCAGCCGGTGGCAGGTCTGATAGGCACCGGCCAGGGCACAGGGCAAGGTGCGGCAGACCCGCACGTGGTATTTCCCGGTGGGCTCGGTCCGAAGCATCGGGTAGAAGGTGACAATCTCTTGAATGTTAATCGGCTCAAGCTCCAGACGCTGGGCGATCCACTCAATCGCTTCGTTCGACAGATAACCCTGATCCTCCTGCACGAGGTGACAAAGCGGCAGCGCAGCGCTGCGCTTCGTGGGATAGCGCGGCACGAGCTTGTCGATTTTCTCGGTGGTTTCGGGTTTTAAATTCATCTCTGTCAGTTTCGGCTTTCCACGTTTACCGGTCGCACTCCCCCATGACAAAGTCGAGCGAGCCAAGGATCACGGTGATATCGGTCAGGTAGTGGCCGGGGATCAGTTTATCGAGAATACTGAGGTTACAGAAAGACGGGCCGCGAATCTTCAGGCGATAAGGCACGCCCCCACCCTTGGATACAATGTAGAAGCCGAGCGCGCCCTTGGGATTTTCGGCTTCAAAATAAACTTCACCGGCCGGAATTTGCGGCCCTTCGGTCACAATCATGAAGTTCTGGATCAGTTCCTCCATGCTGGAGAGAATCTTGGCCTTGGGTGGTGCGAAGATCTTCTTCGCTTCCTCAGCATAGTGCGGCCCCTCGGGGAACTTATCGATCACCTGACGAACAATGGACACGCTCTGGCGCACTTCTTCGGCACGCATCAAATAGCGGTCGTAGCAGTCCCCGGTTGTGCCTACCGGCACTTCAAAATCATATTTATCGTAGCCAAGATAGGGCTTGTCCTTGCGCAGGTCGAGATCGACGCCTGAAGCGCGCAGGTTTGGACCGGTAATACCGTAGGCGATCGCGTCCTCCTTTGAGATCACCCCGACACCTTCGGTGCGATCCATGAAGATACGGTTACGGGTCAGCAACTTATCCACCTGGTCGATGACCGGAAGTACGCCGTTACAGAACTCCAGTACGCGACCGAGCCAACCTTCCGGAATGTCACGGGCCACGCCGCCAATGCGAGTGTAGCTGGTGGTGAAGCGGGCACCGGTCAACTCCTCAAAAAGCGTGTAGAGCTTCTCACGCTCGGTAAAGGTATACATGAATACCGTCCAGGCACCGGCATCCATCCCGTAAACCCCAATCCCGAGCAGGTGGGATGAAATGCGGGCCAGTTCGCAGCAAAGCACACGAATCGCTTCGCAGCGCTCCGGCACTTCGAGGTTGGCCAGCTTCTCGACAGCCATGGCATAAGCCACGTTGTTGGCCAGCGGAGCAAGGTAATCCAGCCGGTCCGTGTAGGGCACGAACTGGTTGTAAGTCATGTTCTCGGCGATTTTTTCGTCGCCCCGGTGCAGGTAGCCGAGCACAGGTTCGCACTTTTTGATCACGTCGCCGTCAAGCTCCATCATGAGGCGGAGCACACCGTGTGTGGTGGGGTGCGACGGCCCGACATTGATGGCCATGGTTTCGCCGGGCACATCTCCTTCGATCTCGGAAGCGCGGCTGCTGGCGTCAGCGATGGTAAATTCCTTAGTCGTCGTGGCCATGAGATTAGTCGGTTGGTTTCTCCTTCTTTTCCGTCCAGCTCTCGTCGCGGGCGCGGGGCTCGGTCTGACTCATCGGGCCGTCGCCGGAAGAGACGAACGGGCCGCCCATCATGGGCGCGGGAATGACGGAAGCCTTGGTTTGCTCGGCCACATCGGCCGCAGGAAGCGGCACATCGATCCCGGCGAGCGGGAATTCTTTACGCAGCGGGTGGTAAGGATACTCGT
The DNA here is from genome assembly GCF_003185655.1 of Coraliomargarita sinensis. NCBI lineage: Bacteria > Pseudomonadati > Verrucomicrobiota > Opitutia > Puniceicoccales > Coraliomargaritaceae > Coraliomargarita > Coraliomargarita sinensis. The sequence continues at coordinate 80,364 of NZ_QHJQ01000009.1, forward strand.
CCCACATAAGAATGCGGCGCAAGTTGGGGTGCCCCTCGTAGCGAATGCCCATCAAGTCAAAGGTCTCGCGCTCGTGCCAGTTGGCTGCGGCGTAAAGATCGCAAAGCGATGGCAAGGTCGGATTGATATCGTCCGGACAATCCGAGGCCACCCGCAGGTAAACGTGCTTCGTCGTCGAAAGAAAGTGGTAGATTCCGGTGAAACGGGGGCTTTGTGCATCCCAGTCCACTGCGGTCACATCCATGAGCATGTCATAGCCGAACTCATCGCGCAGTGCGGTGCAGAACTCGATCAGCTTGTCGGCCGGGCAATTCACCGCGAGGTGGTCGGCAGACTCCCGCTCGGTGAGATAGTCAAACCGCTCCTGCAATAGAGCCAAATCGCTCTCAGCCATTTTCAGCTGTCCTTTCCAACTCCGGCCATTTCCGGGGCTGGGGTAGCTCCGTTGGCCTTTCGGGCAGTCAAGTTTTTGACCGCGGATTCGCGGCCAATCTTGTCCTGCAGTTTAATCATTGCATCGAGAAGGGCTTCAGGGCGCGGCGGGCAACCACTGACATAGACATCGACAGGGACGATTCGGTCCACCCCCTGCATGGTGGCGTAGGAGCGATACATGCCGCCGGTGCTGGCGCAGGCACCCATGGCCACGACCCACTTGGGCTCGGCCATCTGCTCATAGATACGGCGCACGACTTCGGCCATCTTGTAGGTCACGGTCCCGGCAACGATCATGCAATCGGCCTGACGGGGCGAAAAGCGCATCACCTCCATGCCGAAACGGGCCATATCAAAACGCGAACCGCCGGCAGCCATCAGCTCGATCGCGCAGCAGGCTAGACCCATGGGCATGGGCCAGACTGAATTCTTGCGGATCCAGTTGATGACAGCATCTGCTTGGGTGACAATCACTTCACCTTCAACTTTGCTGTCATAAGCTACTGTTTTTTGGTCCATCTTTTTGTCTGATGTGTTTGCAGGTATTTTACCGAAGGGGCGAGAACTTATGAGCCGCCTTTCCCCATGCAAGCTACAATTGGAAAAAAGCAACGTACGGATATCCTGTGAAGGATCGGCATTGCATCAACCAAGTTAGCAAATAATCTGTCGGATCAAAGAATGGATTTAGCCTTAATAGATTATGCCCACTTATTTATATCAGGAAATTCTGCCCAACGGTGACGACGGGGAATGCTTTGAGGTCATCCAAAGGATGTCGGATGCGCCTCTCAAAACGCATCCACAGACGGGAAACCCTGTGCGCAAGGTTTTCGTCGCCCCGAATCTGCCGACAAAATACACTGAAGCCGCGACAAAGAGCAAACTGACCAACGAAAACGTCGAAAAACACGGCTTTACCCGCTACGAGAAAGACAAAGTAAGCGGGAAATACCATAAGACCGCCGGTAAAGACAAACGGGCCCCCGATGTAGTCAACGCCAACAAGCTGCGGGAAATGCAGCAAAAGGGCATCCTTTAGCCGTGGACCCCGCACTCAAGCAGAAGCTCGGCGACGCCATTTCCGAGGCCCGCGGGACAGAATTCCATGTTTCATCGGCCCGCCCGCAGGGCGGCGGCTGCATCAACGAAGCCTGGATCGTCGGCGACGGGGAAAACAGCTATTTCGTCAAACTGAACACGAGCGACAAACTGTTCATGTTCGAAGCGGAATCCGAGGCTCTCGGGGAAATTGGCGCCAGCCTAACTATCCCAGTGCCCCGGCCGGTCGCCCACGGTACCGCCTCAAAACGGAGTTTCCTGGTCCTCGAAGCGCTCCCCATGGGTTCCCCGAAAGACGGAAGCTGGCAGGCCATGGGCCAAAAGCTCGCCCAACTCCATCGAACGACCGCCGATCGATTTGGCTGGCACCGTGACAATGTGATCGGCTCGACCCCGCAATATAATCCCTGGACCGAGCGATGGGCCGATTTCTTTCGAGAGCAGCGACTGCGTCCCCAACTCGAGCTGGCACGGCAAAAGGGCGACCACTATGCCCGCGCGGATCAACTCCTCGACCGCGTCGACTCGCTCCTTGAAGGCCATCGTCCAGCCCCCTCCCTCCTCCACGGCGACCTCTGGTCGGGCAATGCGGGTTTCCTGGAGGATGGCTCCCCCGTCATCTATGATCCGGCGACCTATTATGGCGACCGCGAGACCGACCTCGCCTTCAGCGAATTCTTTGGCGGCTTCTCTCCGGACTTTTACCGCGCCTATGAAGAAGAGTGGCCGCTGCCTCCCGGTTACGAGAGGAGAAAAATCCTCTATAACCTCTACCACGTGCTCAATCACGCCAATCTCTTCGGCGGGGGCTATGCCGGACAGGCGGAGAGTATGATCCGGCAGTTGCTGACATAAAAAAGCGCGCCCCGGAGGACGCGCTTTTGGAAATCCGTTCCGCCAGGTGTTAGTAGCGGTAGTGATCCGACTTGTAGGGTCCGCCGGGCTCGACGCCGATGTAGGCGGCCTGCTCCTTGCTCAGCTTGGTCAGCTTGCAGCCGATCTTCTCGAGGTGGAGGCGGGCGACTTCCTCGTCGATGTGCTTGGGCAGGATGTAAACACCCGGCGTGTATTTCTCGACCTGCTTCCAGAGCTCGATCTGGGCCAGTGCCTGATTGGTGAAGCTGTTCGACATCACGAACGACGGGTGCCCGGTCGCGCAACCGAGGTTGACCAGCCGGCCTTTCGCGAGCAGGTAGATGCTCCGCCCGTCGGAGAAGGTGTATTTGTCTACCGCGCCCTCGTTGTCGGGCTTGATTGAATCCACGTCGACACCGGGCATGTCGTTGAGCTTATCGACCTCGATCTCGTTGTCGAAGTGACCGATGTTACAGACAATCGCCTGGTCTTTCATCTTCGACATATGGTCCGCGGTGATAATGCCGTAATTCCCGGTCGTGGTGACATAGATATCGCCCCAGCCGAGCGTGTCTTCCACCGTGAGAACACGATAGCCTTCCATGGCCGCTTGCAGAGCACAAATCGGATCGACCTCGGTGACCACGACTTGGGCGCCCATGCCCTTGAGGGCGGCCGCACAGCCCTTACCGACATCGCCGTAACCACAGACGACCCCGACCTTACCGGAGATCATGACGTCAGTCGCACGCTTGATACCGTCGATGAGCGACTCGCGGCAGCCGTAAAGATTGTCGAACTTGGACTTGGTGACCGAGTCGTTGACGTTGATCGCCGGCACAAGCAACTTGCCCGCTTTGTGCATTTCGTAGAGTCGGTGCACACCGGTCGTCGTCTCCTCGGAAACGCCCTTCCATTCTTTGACCACGTTGTGCCAGTGATCCGGTTTCTCGGCGTGAATCTTTTTGAGAAGTGATTTGATTACCTGCTCCTCCATGCTCCCGGATTCGCTCTCCACCCAGTCGCTTCCATTCTCAAGCTCGTAGCCCTTGTGGATGAGGAGGGTGGCGTCACCGCCGTCGTCAACAATCAGCTGTGGGCCAGAGCCGTCGGGCCAGGTCAGCGCCTGCTCCGTGCACCACCAGTATTCTTCCAGCGTCTCGCCCTTCCAGGCGAAGACCGGCACCCCGAGATTCTTGGCGACGTAGGCCGCGGCATGGTCCTGGGTGGAAAAGATATTGCAGGAGCACCAGCGCACATCGGCACCAAGTGCCTGAAGCGTCTCAATGAGCACCGCGGTTTGCACCGTCATGTGCAACGAGCCCATCACACGGACACCCTTTAGCGGCTGCTCGCCCGCATACTTCTCGCGGGTGGCCATCAAACCCGGCATCTCGTGCTGGGCGATCTCAATTTCTTTCTGACCGAAGTCGGCGAGGTTGATATCCTTCACCTTATAATCGGTCTTGGTTTCTGTCAGTGTGTCTGTGCTCATGGTTAAATCTTTCTCTTATTCTTAATCTTGGTCTTAATCTTTACAGTTCCGCCTTGAGCTCCTCGGCCTTGGCGGTCGATTCCCAGGGCAAGCCTTCCTTGGCGAAGTGGCCGTAGTGGGTGGACTCGCGATAGATCGGCCGAAGCAGGTCAAGCTGGCTGACAATGTCGGCCGGCTTGAAGCTGAATACCTTCTGCGCGGCGGCGGCGATCTTACCGTCGTCCACCGTTCCAGTGCCGAAGGTATCGACGTGGATACTGGTCGGGTACGGGTGCCCGATGGCGTAGGCCACTTCCAGCTCACAGGCCTCGGCCAGGCCGGCCGCGACGATGTTCTTGGCCACCCAGCGGGTGAAGTAAGCGGCGGAGCGGTCGACCTTGGAAGGGTCCTTGCCCGAGAAGGCGCCACCACCGTGACGGGCCCAGCCGCCATAAGTATCGACGATAATCTTCCGGCCGGTCAGACCAGCATCGCCCTGCGGGCCACCGATAACAAACTTACCGGTCGGGTTGATGAGAAATTCCGTTTCATCCTTGAGCAGCTCCGCCGGCAGCACCTTGCGGATGACCTCCTCGATGCAGAACTCGCGAATCTCGGAGTGCGTCACATCCTCGGCATGTTGGGTCGAGATGACGACATTCTTGATGCTGACCGGCTGGCCGTCGATGTATTCCAACGCGACCTGACTCTTCACGTCCGGACGCAACCAGGGCACTTTAATTTCCTTGCGCTGATGAGCCATTTCCCGGAGGAGGCGGTGCGCGAACATGACCGGTGCCGGCATCAGCTCTGTGGTTTGCTTACAGGCATAGCCGAACATGATACCCTGGTCGCCGGCCCCCTGCTCTTCCGTCTCTTTGCCTTCCGCAGCAGCGGCATTCACCCCTTGGGCGATGTCCGAAGACTGGGCCGTCAGGATGTTGGAAATAAATACCTTGTCGGCGTGAAACACATCGTCGTCGTGGACGTAGCCGATATCACGAATTGCCTGGCGGACGATCTCCTCGTAATTAAGCTTCGCGTCGGTGGTGATCTCACCGGCCAACACCACACAGTTGCTCTTGACCAGCGTTTCGCAGGCAACGCGGCTCTTGGGATCCTGCTCGAGGCAGGCATCCAGGATACTATCCGAAATATAATCGGATACTTTGTCGGGGTGACCTTCGCCGACCGACTCGGATGAAAAGATGAAATTTTTGCTCATGAAGGCGCGGAGTATCGCCAGCCTCGCACAAAAATCAAGCCTTTCATCAATATATCAGGATAATTTGATATGTTTTATATTTCCGAGCCATGCCCGCCCAAATCAATCCGCTTGGTGGGTCGCGGCACCACCACATCCAGAAGGGCGCCGATTGTCCGGTGCGCCTCCAGCGGATGCCTCAGGCGACCTTCCGTGTGGATGAGATAGCAATTCTGGCGACCCACCCGCATGCGCTCCAAATAGCCCGCCTCTTCCAACTCCGCGACGATCCGCTGTACCGCGCGCTCGGTGATACCGACTGAAAGGGCCACTTCACGCAGGGGCTGTTCCGCATTGCGCGCCAGGCAAATCAAGACGTGGGAGTGATTGGTCAGAAAATTCCAGCTGGGCGTATTCTCATTGCTCATGACAAAAGGCTGTCCGCATTTTATAGAAACGTAAAACACGAAATTTCGTTCGTACGAATCGTTATTTGCGTTTGAGCAAGCACCCGCAAAGTCTTCTACTAATAAACAACCGCACCCGGCCGCCGTCGCAAGGCCCCTTCGTTCACGTTTTTCCAAATCCCCACACCCATGATCAAGATTCGCCCACTCTCCCTCGCCCGGCTTCTCGGCCGCAGCTTCATGATTTATCCGCTTGTCGGGATCAGCTCCATCCTTGGTCAGACACTTGAGATCAAAAAAGAGTCACTGGAAGACTACAACGAGCGGATGCAGTGGTTCGCCGATTCCCAGTACGGCCTTTTCATCCACATGGGAGGATACTCTCAACTGGGAGGCATTTGGAAGGGCGAAGAGGCGGGAGGTTATTCTGAATGGATTCAGGGCCGGGCGAAAATCGATCGCGACGAGTATGCCGAAATCGCCCTGCAATTTAACCCGGAACAATTCGACGCGGATCTGATCGTCAACAACGCCCGGGACGCTGGCATGACCTACCTGGTGATCACGGCGAAACACCACGAGGGATTTTGCCTTTGGGACAGCGCTTACACCGAGTACGACATCGCCAGTACGCCGACCGGTGACCGCGACATCCTACAGGAGCTCAAGGATGCCTGCGCCAAATACGGCATCCGCTTCGGACTCTACTACAGTATCATTGACTGGCATCACCCCAGCCAAGCACGCCCCTTTGAAGTCGGTAAAGAAGGCTGGTCCGGCAAGACGGTTATTGTCGACGAGCGCAAGCAGGAGTATGTCGATTACCAGCGTAATCAGGTCCTTGAACTGGTCGAAAAGTACGATCCGGTCGTGCTCTGGTTCGACGGCGACTGGGCGGACTGGTGGACGCTCGAAGACGGCATCTCCCTTTACAACCAGATCCGTGAGGCGGATGCGGACGTTATCGTCAATAACCGGGTCGCAAAGCGCGGCAAATTCGAACTCGACTACGTCACCCAGGAACAAAAGCACTTCGACAAAGCTTTCGCCAAACATTGGGAAGGTTGCTACACCATGAATAAGTCCTGGGGCTACAAAAAGAACGACGACAACTGGAAGTCTCCGGAGACGGTTTATAACAAGCTGAAGGATATAAATGAAAAAGGCGGCGTCCTGCTCCTGAATGTCGGCCCTGATGGAAACGGCGTCGTCCAGGACGAAGCATGGGAGATACTTCGAGAAACCGCGACACTATTGGAAAAGAACCCCATCACGAAAAGGATCCCGACGATCACCGAGGTGCCCGGGGTAAGCTTGAAAGAACCCGCCAAAGACAAGACCGATATCGACGGATAGCCGCGGCACTCCGCAGGAGTGCGGACATCTCTGTCCGCTTTCTGAAAACACGAATCCGGGAGGAATTGGAGACGACAGGAAGAAATTTCCTGACTCCGTTAAGCTTCAAACAGGACCAGCCCGTCTAGCCGGCTAGTCGTTACGGCGTTGAAATTCACGACAAATTTTCCGGCCCTGGTAATCTTAGAACACTATTCGTTCTCGAGGAACTTTACGCCCTCAAGCTTCACCACCACCGGGTTGGGCCAGCCGTAGTTGTTGTAAAGGCGCTGAGCCCGGACCACCGAGATGCTGAGCCCTTCTTCAATCATTTCGACGCGGGACTCAGGCTTCAGGTTCGGGCGGTACTCCACCACCTGATCATTCTGCCCGAGCACGGAGATCTTCATCTCTCCGTGGGGCGCGAGTGACTGGAGAGTATACTCACGGCGCTGCCCCCGCCGCCAGCGCTCCTCCCCTTGGGGAATGATGATGTAGACCGTATCGGGCTCGTCTTTGGGACGGGTGAAGTAAAGCTCGCCCTCACCAATCACCGGACAGGGACGAATATTGTGTATCGCCTCGCCGTTGACGAACATCCAGAGGCCCAGCTCCCGGAAGCGCCGCTCCTGCTCAAAGGGGATCCGGCCCGAAGGCTCCGGCCCCATATTGATCAAAAGGTTGCCGCCCTTGGCGCGGATATCGATGAGCATTTCGATCAACTGCTCGCCGGACTTGTAATTTTCGTTGGTCGGCTTGAACTGCCATTGGGAGCCAAGCGTGAAACAGGATTCCCAGGGGCCCGCCAGGGGCTGGTTGGGGATGTTCTGTTCGGGTGTTTCCATTTCCCCGCGGGTGACGATGCACTGGGGCTGGAGCTGATGGATGTAATCGCGAATCGCAGTATTGTCGAAAGCGTCGAGGAAGGCCACATCGATGGGCCCGTATTTGGTAAAGAGCTCCTTTACCTGACGCTTGTTGTAGGCCAGCAGCTCAGGGTTATTGGAGATACCGACATAATCAGCACCTTTGCGCCGGATGACATGCCCCTGTTGATGCAGAAACCAAAAGTCCTCCGGCGAGAAGTAGAAGCCCACCTTCATGTCATACTTGCGGCAGGCCTTCACGTAGGCTTTGACGATGTCTTTCTTGTAGGGCGTATTCGCGACCGAGAAATCGGTTGTCTTGGTCGGCCAGAGGCAGAAGCCGCTGTGATGCTTGGTCGTGAGCACCATGTACTTGAAGCCGGCCAGTTTGGCCAAGCGCACCCACTCCTCCGGATCGTAGTCATCAGGATCGAAATACTTCGGCAACTCGTTGATGTAGCGCTCCAGATAATCCTCCGAGGCCCCGACCATACTGTGGGAGATGACACTGCCGAGCTCGGCATCCAATCCCCAGTGGATGAACATGCCCATGCCCCAATCCATGAATTGCTCGACCCGCACGGGATCGTTACTGCGATCTTTTAAATCGAGACCCGGGTTGGCCTGGAGGTTAAACAAAACAAAAATCAGGCAAATACTACTCAGCAGATACTTCATGACGCAGAGAAATTAGAGAGACCCGTCATCGCGTCTACTTCCAAATACCATTCTTTTTGATAGCTAAGCAAAATACGAGGGCACAAAAAAACCCGCAGGCTTGAAAAACCTACGGGTTAAATGGCGGGATAGACGGGACTTGAACCCGCGGCCTCCTGCGTGACAGGCAGGCGCTCTAACCAACTGAGCTACTACCCCAGAAATTGGGAAAGACGCAGACAGTAGAATTGGGCGAATGCATGTCAAGCGGTGTTTTCAGCATTTTTTGCTCCGCCTCCACCGCCTTATTTTACACCATACGGACGCTAGGAATTACCGCCCTCGAGCATTTTCACGCGGCGGTGCGGCTGTGGAAATTGCAGGGTGATCGCGGTGCCGACATCTTTGCGCGATTCGATGGTAATCTGTCCGCCGTGCTCGCGCATGATTCGTTGCACAATCATCATGCCCAGGCCATGCCCTTCGGACTTGGTTGTGTAATAAGCCTGAAAGACTTTTGAAAGTTCCTCCTCCGAGATCCCCGACCCGGTATCGGAGAACTGCAGATATACAAAGTCATCGTCCTTTTTCGCCAGAATACTCAAGCGCCCACCCGGCTGCATCGCCTCCATGGCATTCTTCACCAGATTAAAGAAAACCTGCTTGATTTGACCACGGTCCCCCAGCACCGAAGGGATCTCATCGTTCACCTCAATATTGACCTCGATATCACGATTACTCAGCTCAGCCTCTTGAACGTGCAGGACCTCTTCCACGAGTTGCACTAGCTCGAGTTCATTTAATTCGGGCTTTTGCGGACGGACCGCTTCGAGGAAGTGGGTAATAATTCCGTCCAGGCGCTGGACCTCCCCCTGGCAAACCTGAACGGACTCCGCCAGTTGAGCACTCTCTTTATCCTGAGCCAGCTTTTTGAGCTTCCTCTCAATCAATTGCAAATGAATGGTCAGGGAATTGAGCGGGTTGCCCAGCTCATGCGCCACTCCGGCTGCGAGCCGCACGATCGATGAGGTCCGCTCGTTCTCGATCAGCTCTTCCATCGATACTTTGTCCTCCGTTACATCGGAAATGGTGATGACATAGCCGCCACTGTCATCTTGGCCGATCTGGGCGTCGATCGGCACCATGTAGAGCCGGACGATGCGCCGCTCCGGATAGTTCAGCTCCAACTCACGCGAGTAGACCGGCGACGACTTCTTTCCCGGGCCTGTCTGTTTCTCCAAAGACTTGGCCAGATCCGGCACCATTTTCCAGAGACGGGTGACACCGATGTCATTTTCCTTTAAGCCGATCATGGAAAGCCCGGCATCGTTGGCGTATTGAACAATCCCGTCGGAATCGATCACGAGGATACCGTCCTGAATAGTATTAAAAACCGTCTCCTGCAGCTTCCGCTCCCGCGCCAGGCGCTGCACCAGAATCCCCAGATTGACCGAGTCCAGGTCTTCCAGCCGCCCGAGAATTTTATCCAGTCCGGTGTTTTTCATGCGAAACTCTTAATTGTGTTCCTACTCCAACTCTTAATCTTAATCCTAATCCAAGTTCCCACCATAAGCGGCCTGCTCCTCATAAACCCGGTCCGAGGAATTCGATTTTTCACCAGGCCAACCAGCATAGAAACAATCTCCAGCAAACATTCCTTGCCTTCATGCACCTGTCCATCCGTTGCTAAACTCTTTCGCTGTAGCACGTCGAGTGCGGCAGCACACTCCAAGGCAGGCCCTCTCGCAATATCAAAGAAACGACAACGATCCGGAGCTGTAAATTTCCCGAGTGATCTCTGATATACTTTTAATTTCTCGTGGTCGAATTTGGGGGACATAGGGGAGATTGTGGGGATTAAGAGTAAGAGACAATTGCACGTGCCTCACCCAGCACCTGTATCAATTCGATCGCGATAGCGCTTTTGGTCGTTGGGCCAATCTTTCTAAACGAACCGTCTGCCCCAATCAGGAGCACTTCATTGGTATCCGCGGCAAACCCGGCGCCAGCCTGCCCGACTTCGTTGGCCACGATCCAGTCGAGGCGCTTCGACTCCAATTTCTTGCGGGCATAGGCCTCCACATCATGAGTCTCGGCAGCGAAGCCCACCACGGTTTGATGTGCTTTTCTTTCGGTTACGGTTTTCAGAATATCAATCGTCCGTTCGAACTCAACCGTCATATCAGCCACCTCCTTCTTCGCTTTCTGCGAGAGCTGTTCCTTGGGGCGAAAGTCGCTCACTGCCGCGGTCATGATCAAGATATCACAGGCGTCAAAGAGCGCGTCCACCTGATGATACATTTCCTCGGCCGTGACCACGGGATAGAGAATGGCACCGTCCGGCTCCTCGAAAGCGACCGGACCTGAGACCAGGTCGACGGTCCAACCGGCATCAACGGCGGCCTCGGCCAGGGCAAAGCCCATCTTCCCGGTGGAGGGATTACTGATAAAGCGGACCGGATCGAGAAACTCGCGGGTCGGCCCGGCGGTGATAAGACAGCGAATAGAGCTTGCGTTCGACATAAGCGGATGAACCTTAGGCCATCTCATGCCTGAACAGCAACCCAGCAAGCAGCAAAATTCCGAACCGGTAAAAAAGGAAAACACCTTCCTCAATCTCGGGTTTAACCTCGTCTTGCCCATCCTTCTTCTAAACAAGGGGAAAGAATGGTTCGGCGGTCAACTTGAGCCCTACTTTGAAAACGTCGCCGTTGGCGTACTGCTGATCGCACTGGCCTTCCCCGTCGTATATTTCGTCTACGACTATTTCAAACGAAAGAAGTACAACATTTTTTCCATCATCGGCCTGATCAGTGTTCTGCTGACCGGCGGCATCGGCATACTCAACATTCCGACTGAGTGGTTTGCCGTGAAGGAAGCTGCCATCCCCTTGATTTTGGGACTTGCAGTCATGATCTCCCTGAAAACTCCCTACCCGCTGGTACGCACTCTCCTCTTCAATCCGGAAATCATGCATGTGGATCGCGTGCATGAGGCACTTCGCGAGCACGATGCAGAAGCAGAATTTGAAAAGCTCCTCACCTTTTGCACCTGGCTGCTGGCCGGCTCCTTCTTGCTGAGCGCCGTGCTTAACTTCATTCTCGCCCGCTGGATTGTGGTCAGCCCCAGCGGCACCGACGCCTTTAATGCCGAAGTCAGCAAGATGATGGCCTGGAGCTGGCCCATCATCGCCGTACCGAGCATGGCGATCATGATCGTAGCACTCTACAAACTACTCGGCGGGATCAAGCGCATGACCGGACTGGAGCTGGAACAGGTGCTGCAGGGGGCAGAAGCAAAGGAAGTGAAAAAAAGCTGAGGGACAGCGTCCTGGCTCACCGGATCTCCCAACGGTAGTGCATACGGGAAAGCCTCTCGTAACCCCCTTCGGTCACCCGGACGACATCCTCGATCCGGCAACCTCCGATTTTTGGGTAGTAGAGACCCGGCTCAATGGTAATGACATGGTCCGCCTTGAGCTTTTCTTTCTTTGTTGAAACGGACGGCGGCTCGTGCACTTGCAGACCGAGACCGTGGCCCGTGGAGTGAATAAATCCGGTAAAGCGGTTCCCGCTTCGCTCGGTCTTGTAGCCGGCCTCCGCAAAGTGGTTTTCCGCTGCGGCATGTACGGCATGCGCTTTAGCACCGGCCTGAACTGCCGCCAGAGCCGCGGCCTGGGCTCCCCGCACCGCCGCCACGAGTTTACGCTGCTCAGGTGTCGCCCGCCCTTTCAGGAATGTCCGTGTCATGTCGCCATGATAGCCGGTCTTCTGCACACGCGGGAAGACGTCGATAATAATCAATTCATTCGGACGAAGCGGTCCGTGGCCGGCTTCGTGGGGATCGCAGGCCTGACGGCCACCGGCGACGATGGTATTTTTCGCCACGGCTCCTTTTTCCAAACAGACCTGATCGATAATCGTACGCAGGCGTTCCGAAGTGAGGACACGCCCCTTGTAGACGAGGCGTTTCCCGTCGATTACGGATTCGCGAAGCACCGCTTCGGCCGCGCGAATGCCCGCCGCCGAGGCGGCATTACCCTGCCGAACGGCCCGGGCTTCCGCATCGGTCTTCTTTTGCCGCTTTGGAAAGAACGGGCCGCGCTTCACTTTTAAAGAATAGCCCGCCTCATGCAGCACGGCATAGTAGATCGCGGGAAAATCCGCTGGCACTTCGACCTTTTTCACGGCGAAGCGTTGGGCAAAGTAGCACATGAGTTCACCCGGCCCGACATCCGCTTTGGCCAACCCCAAAAGCTCGGCCGCCTTCGGCTTGATTTCCTCCAACAGCATCACTTCGTCGTAGTTCGACTTGGCTTTGACCCGGGAATATTCCAACCGGTTGACTACGGCGTATGATTTTTTAGCCGTGAGTATGGATAAGTAAGGGTCCGGAACGAAGACACCGCCCAGGTAAAGAACATCCGCGGAATCGTCGGAAGAAGCGTAGAGGAAGCGAATGGTTGAGGATTTACTTTTCATTGTCGGTCACAGCACTATGACTGTTAGGAGAATATGTCTACCTGTTACGAAACAATCCGACCGGCGGTGCAACGCATCGAGTTGAGTGCCCTGCTCGCTGTGATGAGCGCCCTGATACTCGGCGGTTGCCAGCCGGACGAGGCGACTACTGCCAGCGAGCCCGTCAGAGCGGACACCTACTTCCCGATCACCATCGGCGAAAGCACATTACAGCTACAGCTTGCACTGACTCCGGCCGAACACCAGAAGGGACTGATGTTTCGTCGTGAACTTCCGGAAGATCACGGCATGCTCTTCATCTTTGAACGTCCGAGACAGCAGGGTTTCTGGATGAAGAACACCAGCCTCCCGCTTGATATCGGCTACCTTGACCCAAGCGGCCGTCTCATCGAAGTACACCCATTGTTTCCCTTCGACGAAACTCCCGTCGCCTCCCGCAGCCGACAAATTCTGATCGCCATCGAAACCAACCGCGGCTGGTATGCCAAAAACGGCGTCAAACCAGGCGCGCAACTTGACGTGGAGGCCTTGAAGGCCGCGATCACGAAGCGCGGCTTCGCACCGACTCAATACGCAATCGAGGACTGATGGCGAAAAAAAGTGCAACGCCGGAGAGCCCGCAAAGGCCCCAAAGCGACCTCATCATCCCCCCGACAATGGTCACGCGCGACTCGGCGAAACGAAAACCCGTCGGCGAAAATAAAGCTCCGAAACGGATCGGCATCTGGGCTTATGCCGCACTGATAATACTGACACTGCTAGTCTACGCCCCGACCTTGCAGACCGGGCTACTGTGGTCCGAATATGACACTGTCGAGCGGACGCCTTACCAATCATTGGAAGATTGGTCGGAGGCATGGTCTGCCGAATCGATCCGACGCCACGATCCTATCACGCTTTCGAGTTATTTTATCGAATCACATCTTCCTCTGCCAGCGGCGACAGCGCACCGACTGATCAACCTCATCCTGCATCTTCTGGCAGCACTGCTCTTACTGAAACTCCTCGAAAGCCTCAAATTGCGGGGAGCGTATGCCGCTGCGCTGGTTTTCGCTCTCCACCCGGCTGCCCTGCAAACACTCTTCTGGCCCGGCTACCGTCATGAACTTGTCGGCCTTGTCTTCATCCTGGCCAGCCTCTTCTTCGGCATTCGAAACCGCGATTTGAAGGACTTCATTCTCGCGCTGGCGTTGGCAATTATCAGTTCCCTCTTACATTCCGCCGCACTCGTACTCCCTCTGCTTCTGGCGCTGTGCATCTTCTATCAAAATAAGTTCGTCCATCTTCACCATTACAACAGGGTCCTGCCCTTTTTCTGCGTGGCCCTCTTTACTGGCGTCTGGACGCATGCTGGGCAGGCGGGAGCACCCGCATCCGAGGAACTGAGCGCCCTGACCAAAGCCGGACAGAATCTTTATTTCTATCTCCGGCAGTCATTCCTACCGGTCGATCGACAACTCTTTCATGTCTTCTCTGAGAGGCAGAGCTACAACGTCGGCGCCGCCAACAACCTACTGGCATTTTTATTTTTCGTGCCCTTCTACGTACTCATTGCCTTCAACCATCGCAAGCGCTGGGCGCGGGGCCTGTTTCTTGGGCTGAGCAGCTACATCCTGCTTCTCCTCTACGGAATCGCGCAGACCGGACGCTTCATCGATGGCAGCCTGGCTAAAGAAGAATACGCGCTCTACGTCGCCCTGCCCGCGGCGATAGCGATTACTTTCTGCAGTCTGGCCGGCTTCTTTGAAAGCAAGCACACTTTTGGCAGAATCCTCTGGTCAGGCTTTTTCGGTTTATTCCTACTCGTTCAAATCACACTGACCGCCTCCTATAGTTTTGCTGTGAGCGATAAAAACCGCATGTGGCAAAGCATGGCCGAACAGTGGGACAATTCCTGGCTTCCCAAAGCCGCGCTGGTGGAATCCGTCCGTTCCTCAGAGAGCGATCTGTTGAGCCAGTCGGAAATAATCCGCACGCTGGAAGAAATCCTTGAGACCAACCCCGATCGCCACGGAGAGCGTATCCTTTTGGCACGCACATATCGCGAGGCGGGACAGAACACGAATGCCCTGCGCGAATATAAGCGCATCCTGCGAGATACCGATCCGGATAACGCATTTTTGGAAGAAGCCGCTGATTTTTTTGACAGTCTCAACCTGAGCTGGGAGGCTAATAACACCCGCGAGCGCATCACCCACTCAAAAAGCTCTGCAGAATAACCTAAAACGTTTTAACAATGACTAAGAAAAAGACCCCCGGCCTCGGCACTCTGGCACTTCATGCAGGACACAGCCCGGACAGCGCCACCGGCTCCAGAGCGGTGCCCATTTATCAAACGACCAGCTACGTCTTTAACGACACGGCCCATGCCGCCCGCCTCTTCGGACTGGAAGAGTTGGGCAACATTTACACGAGGATCATGAATCCCACTGTCGATGTACTGGAGCAACGCATGGCCGCCCTCGAAGGCGGCTCCGGCGCCCTCGCGCATGCCAGTGGCCAGGCGGCCATTACCAGCTCCATCCTGAACATCGCGCGGGCCGGAGAGAACATTGTCTCCGCCTCCCAGCTCTACGGCGGCACCTACACCCTCTTTAAATATACCCTGCCAAAGCTCGGCATCGAAGTCCGTTTCGCCGATGCGGAAAACCCCGAAACCTTTGAACCGCTGATCGATGACAAGACCCGTGCGGTCTATGGGGATACCGTCGGCAACCCGAAGATGAATGTCTTCCCTTTCGAAGAGGTCTCCGCGGTCTGCAAAAAGCACAAGCTCCCGCTGATCGTCGACAGCACGGTGGCGTCCCCCGCCTGCTGCCGTCCACTGGAACACGGAGCCAACGTCGTCATCCACAGCGTAACCAAGTTCCTCGGCGGGCACGGCACCACGGTCGGCGGCATCGTCGTCGACGGGGGCAATTTTGACTGGGGCAGCGGCCGTTTTGCCGAGTTCACCGAGCCGGACCCGAGTTACCACGGTCTGGTGCACTGGGACGCCTTCAAGGCCTTCGAACCGGCCGGCGGAGCAAATATCGCCTACATCATGAAGATGCGCCTGCAGCTTCTGCGTGATACCGGCAACTGCCTCTCCCCCTTCAACGCCCACCAGCTGCTGCAAGGCATTGAAACACTCCACCTCCGCATGGAGCGCCACTGCAGCAACGCCTTGAAGGTCGCCGAATTTTTGGAAGGCCACGACGCCGTCGACTGGGTCAATTACCCCGGCCTGCCGGACAATCGCTACCACGCCGCCGCCAAAAAATATTTCGACCCGAAGCACCACGGTGCCCTCGTCGGCTTCGGGGTGAAAGGCGGCGCGGAAGCGGGCAGCAAGTTCATCGACAGCCTCAAGCTCTTCAGTCACCTCGCCAACATCGGCGATGCCAAGTCGCTGGCCATCCATCCGGCCACCACCACCCACTCCCAACTCGAACCGGAGGAGCAAATCGCCGCCGGGGTCTCACCGGACTTCGTGCGCCTGTCCATCGGCCTCGAGGACATCGACGACCTGCTGGCCGACCTGGACCAGGCACTGAAAGCCTAGCTCATCCGAGGGCTGCGACCCGCGACAGCCCTACGATCCTGAGTCGACAAAGCGCGGGTGCCGCAAGCGACGCCCCTACAGACCATGCCTGAATCCCACTTCTTTACCGCCCCGGAAAGTTTAAGCCAGCAAGTGGCCGACTTTCTCCTCGGGGGCGTTGATGCGGGACGCCTCGACTTGGCCCACACCCTTCTGATCACCCCCACCGCCGGAGCTACCCGGCAAGTGAACCGCCGACTCAAAGCCGCCGGACACAAGGCGCCGGCCAGTGCCCAGCCCATGCAAGCGCTGTTACCCGGCCGCGACGACATCGCCTCACCCGTCGAACGCTGTCTTGCCTGGAGCGCCGCTCTGGAAAATGCCGGCGAAAGCGTCCGGCAGGCCTTATTCTGGAAAAAGACACCCCAAACCACCGCGGAGTTACTCAAGGCGGCGCGCAACTTCAACAAGCTCGGCGATCTTCTTGCCGAGGGCGGCTACGCGCTCGACACCCTGCGACTACCCGCCCCACTCGAAGGTGGCTTCGAACAGGAGCGTTGGGCCGCGATCGCCTCTCTCTACCGGGATTACCTCGGGCAACTCGAGACATGGAAATTACAGGATCCGAACGCCCTGCGCCTCCAGCAGATCCAACTCCCTGAAACCTCATTTCACCACCTCGTCATCGCCTGCGTGCCGGACCTGCCCAAAGCCTTCGAGACCTTCGTCAACCAACTCGAGTCCAGGTCGATCCCGGTCGATTTACTCGTCTGGAATCCGACGAAAGCGGACGAAAGGGACTTCGACCGCTGGGGGCGCCCCGTCGAAAAGACCTGGAACGAACGGGCCATCGCAATCCAAGACCAACAGATCCACGTCGCCGCTTCGGCTCGAGACGAAGCCCGCCGCAGTGCCCGCCAGACGATTGCCGGGACAGCCTCCCTTGTCGTCGCCGACCCGAAACAGCAGGCGCTTCTCGCCAGTGAACTGCGCGCGCTCGGCCGGCAGCCCTACCTTCCGGAAGGAAAACCGCTCATCCGCTGCGAAGCCGCCAAGATAGCTCTGGAGTGGACGGAATTCGTTCAGAGCAAGGACTTGCGCCGCCTTCGCCGCCTTCTGGAACTACCCGCTTTTTGCCGGGCTCTGGATCCGGAGAATCCGATCACCCCGGCCGACGCACTTCGCGCCATGGATCACCTGCTGGGCGAGACCATCGCCGGCCACCTCGATGCGGCCTGGGCGGCCTCGCCCGCCTTGCCCGAGCACGCACCACCCCGCGACCAGAAAATCCGTGCCGGGGTCCGTCGCTTGCTCGGCACGGTCCGCGCACTGCTGGCCCATCCGGCATTGGAAGTCCTGGAACGGGCTTATCCCGGGGAGGATGAGCGCCCCGAAAGCGCCAAGCGCGTCCTGCAGATCGGACGTGAGTTGGAGAGCTCGCCGGCCGTTCGCCAGACCTCGAAGGAAAAGCGACAAGACGCCTGGTCGGCCCAGATCTTTGCCATGGCGATTCGGGCCGAATCACTTCAGTCTCCGGCTGAGGCCGACACGGTCACCCTGAACGGCTGGCTGGAGGCCCCCTGGTTGGGCGAAAGCGGACTCGTCCTTTGCGGGCTGATCGAAGGTCGCCTGCCGCAGTCCCTCGACGGCGACCCCTTTCTTCCGGACTCGGTCCGCCCGGAACTCGGGCTCAACCATAACACGCAACGCCTCGCCCGGGATGCCTACCTGCTCAGCAGTCTTCTCGCATCGAAGCAGCCGGAAGAAGTCCACCTCTCCTTCAGTAAATACAATTCCGATGGCGATCCGAACCGCCCCTCTCGTCTGCTTTTCCGCACCGGCGCCGAACAGCTCCCAAAGCGCACCCTGCATTTGACGCAGCCGACTGCCGCCACGACAGCACGCCCCAAGCGCCGGACGGAGTGGCGCTGGCAGCTCCCCGAAGCCCTGCCCGCCGTCAAGAAGATCAGCCCCACCCAGTTCGAATCCTACCTGGCCTGCCCCTTCCGGTTTTGTATGGAAAAAGTCCTGCGCTACGAACGCGCGCCGGAATCGGCCCGCGAGATGGATGCTGCCGTATTTGGAAACCTGATACATAGGGCGCTGGAAAATTTCGGCCTCGAAGCGATTCGCGCGGGGCAGCGCATGTTGAGCTTCACGGAGCAAGAGATTCGCGAACGGGTGCAGCAACTTCTACAGGAGGCGGCGCTGGAGCAATTCGGCCCGCAGCCGGCGCCCGCCGTCCAGGTACAATTGGCCAACGCCGCCACGCGCCTCAACGCCTTCGCCCGCGTGCAGGCGAGCTGCTTTGCCGAAGGCTGGCTGATCCTCGATGTGGAGCGGCGCTTGTCCGCCGATGACGACAATCCCTTACAGGTCGGGCCGCTCAAACTCTCCGGCATGATCGACCGGATCGAGCAACACGCGGAAACCGGCGCATTGCGCATAATGGACTACAAGACTTTCAGCTCGCTGAAGAAACCGGCGCAGACCCACCTAGGCCCCGCCTCCCACAACTGGTTGCCCGCCGCCCAGGTCGAACTCACCGTCGGCCGGCGACACAGCCCGAAGACTTGGACAAACCTGCAGCTTCCTCTCTACCGGAAAATTCTCGAGCATTGGTACCCTGAAGCCACCCAATCAGCGCCCCCGGAAACCGCTTACTTCGTGCTCCCTTCCGATCCGAACGAAACCGGCATCTACCCCTTCGAGGAACTCAGCGAAAACTTGAACCCCGGTGCCTACACCTCGGCCCTGGACTGCGCGGAAGCTGTCAGCCAAGCCATCGCCGAGGGGATCTTCTGGCCGCCCCAGCCTTTCCGAAACAACTGGGACGATCCGCTTGCCCCGCTCTTTGTTAACGGCACGCCCGAGGACTCGATTCATCCGGATACGATCGTACAACTGAAGGGAGGGGTTCGGTGAGGTCGGCCGTTCATCTTATCTTTGTAGCCAAACGCCTTCGCGTTTGGTTGGTAGACCCAACGTCCCCAACATGCCCTCCTGTCCGAAGCCGAAGGGCTTCGGCTAACCTTTCTTTCGTAGCCGAAGCCCTTCGGCTTCGGTTTCCCGCCTCATGAGCAACGAGCGACAGTTTCAACACGAGATGCTCGTCGCCAATGCGGGGAGCGGCAAGACCTATGCCTTGACCACGCGCATTATCCGCCTGCTTTTGGCCGACGTTGCCATTGACCGGATCGCGGCACTTACCTTTACCCGCAAATCAGCCGGCGAGTTCCTGGACGAACTGCTGATCCGACTGGCCGAGGCCGCCACGAGCGAGGCGAAACTCAAGGCGCTGGCCCGAGCCACCGAACAGCCGGCACTGACTCCCGAAGACTGCAGTCGTTTACTGCGGCATATCATCGAGCACTTTGGCCGCCTCGGACTCGGTACCATCGACAGCTTTTTCGCACGCATCGCCCGCCAGTTTCCCCTCGAATCGGGCCTACCGGAAGAGTTCGCCATCGCCGACAACGCCAGCCTCGCCAGCGCGCGCGACCGGGCCCTCGCCACCAGCTTCACCCGCGGTGCCAGCGGTAGCGAGGGGCTGACCGCCATGATCGACCAGTGCCGACAGATCACCCGTCGCCAGGGAGAGCGTAATGTTTTCGGCACCCTGCTCCGTCAGATCGAGTCGCTTCACCAGCGCTATCTGGAAACCCCGCACGGCTGCATCTGGGGCGACGGCCGAGCCATCTGGTCGAAGCCGCCCTTCCCGCAGGCGACTGACTTGCCTTCGGCAATCGAGGATTTCGAGCGCACCGCTTTGGCGGAAAATCCCGAGCTCTCCGAGGAAGCCGTTGCCATCCTGAAGGATAACCTCGACGCACTGCGCGCGATTGAACCGGGACAGGCCTGGAGCAAGGACACGCAGAAATTCATCGAGCAAAAAATCAGCAGTGAGCCGAAGACCAACCAACTCCGCCTCACCCGCAAAAAGACGGGCTGGCTGGAACTGACTGACGCGGTCCGCAGCGCACGCAAGGTGCTCCTGGATTCCCTCTATGCCGATGCCCTTGAGCAGAGCCTCGAACGGGCGCGCGGACTTTATCACTTCGTAGAGCAGTACGAATCGGTCTACGCGGAGCTGGTGCGCAACGCCGGCCTGATCAGCTTCGCCGATATCACCACCGTACTGGCCGAGCGCGCCGGCGATGCCGACACCCTCGACGCACTCGATTGGCGCACCCAGGTCGCCTACCGGATCGACCAGCGCTTCGATCACTGGCTGCTCGACGAATTCCAGGATACCAGCCGCACCCAATGGGCCATCCTCAAAGCCTTTATCGAGGAAGTCCTCATGGACGACGCGGCCCGCCGCTCGTTCTTCTATGTGGGTGATACCAAACAAGCCATCTACGGCTGGCGCGGCGGTGAAGCCGAGCTCTTCCGCGAGATCTCCGACTACTACGATTCGATCACGGAAGCCCCGCCCCTGACCGACTCCTGGCGCTCCACGCAACCGGTCATTGAGATGGTCAATCAGGTCTTTGCCGAGGTCGACACAGTGGCGTCAGAACTGAAGCTCCCGCAGGCCACCGTCGCCAAATGGCAGCTCGGCTGGAACGAACACCATGTGGCCGAACCCATCCGTGAACGGGTCGGCTACGGCGCCTGGCATGCCGTCGAGGACGACCCCGAAAGCGAGTATCCGCCCCAGCACGAGGAAGTTCTCAGAATTCTTGAAGAGGTCGACCCGCTCGAACGCGGCATCGAATGCGCCGTCCTGCTGCGCAAAAACGACGACGTCGCCGCACTCGCGGCCTATCTTCAGTCGAAGGGGCTCCCCGTTGCCGTCGAGGGCAAGTCCAACCCCTGCACCGATAATTTGCTCGGCAGCGCCGTGCTGGCCGCCCTGCGGACCGTGGCCCATCCGGGCGACACCCTGGCCGCAGCTGTCGCGCGTGGCCTGCCCTGCGCCAAGTCCTGGGGTATCGATAACCTGGATACATTTCGCGAACAGAGCCTGCAATCGATCGCCGAGGACGGCTTTGCACCAACGATTCAAAAGTGGATCGAGCTCGCCCTTGAGCATGCGACCTCGTCTCCCGAATCCCGTATCCCACATCCCAGATCCCAGATCTCAAACGAACCCTTCCTTCGCGAACGCGGGGAAACTCTGGTCTCCGCCGCCGAGGCCTTTGATATCGGCAATGCCAACCGCGAGGGCATCGACGCCTTCATCGCCCACATCGAAAGCCTGGAGATTCAGGAAGCCGAAAGCACCGGCGCGATTCGTATCATGACCGTTCACCAGGCCAAAGGCCTTGGTTTCGACATGGTTGTGGTCGGCGGGCTCGACCGAAGCGGACGCAGCGGCACTGCTGACGAGCTTGTGCTCGGCCCCGGGAAGGAAAATCCGCACTGGGGCCTGCTGATGCCACGCAAGGACATCGCCGAACAGGATCCACTGCTGCGCGCGTTAAACGAACGCATCACCGCCGAGGCCAAAACGAACGAACTCTGCAGCGCCTATGTCGCCCTGACCCGTGCCAAGCGGGCGGTCTACGTCGTCAGCGACGCGCTCGAGGATAAAAGCAAAGCCAGCCACTTCGGCCGTCATTTACAGCTCACCCTTGAGGAGAACTGGGAGCGGGGCGACCGGGAGTGGTTCAAGCTTTGAGTTCTAGCAGACCGCACACAAAAGTGAATGGACCCGCCCGTGATACTTCACCGCTCAAATCAAACGACACTATTTTATGAAAGCCTCCATCCTATTTCTTTTTGCCTTGTTGCTTGGTCTGTCCACAGCCGAAGCATCCGAATCCCTGAGGGCATCATTTCAAAATCCGCCGGAATCGGCCCGGGCCCACACCTGGTGGCACTGGATGAATGGGAACGTCACACGTGAAGGCATCACGGCCGATCTCGAGGCGATGGCGGCGGGCCATCTGGGTGGCGCGACTATCTTCAATATCGCGGGGCCACATCACAATAGTCACATCCCCCAAGGCGAGGCGGACTACCTGGGTCCGGTCTGGCTTGACAGGATCGAGCACGCCGCCAACGAGGCCGAGCGACTGGGTTTGACTTTGGGCATGCACAATTGCGCGGGTTGGTCCACCACCGGCGGGCCATGGGTCACGCCGGAACTGGGTATGCAACAGCTCGTCAGTTCCGAGCGATTGGTCGAAGGTGGACAAAAGCTCGAGATTCAGCTGCCACGCCCCCCGGTCACACTCAATTTCTACCGAGACGTGGCGCTCTTCGCCATCCCGGCCGATGCGGATTCCGATTACCGCCTGCCAAAATGGCAGGCCAAGGCAGCACAGCGGGCTACTCGTTCCAACCGTCAACCCGACCTGAGCCCGATTCCGGAAGGTGCCTCTATCCCTTACAATGCGATCATCGAACTGACGAGTCAGTTAAACGCAGAAGGCCGGCTCACCTGGGAGGCACCCGCCGGGAAGTGGAAACTGATCCGTATGGGACACACGCCCACCGGAATGACCAATCGCCCGGCACCGGCGGCGGGAACCGGGCTTGAAATCGACAAGCTTCGCCGCGACGCGGTGGACCTGCATTGGAATCAGGGCATCCAGCCGATCCTGGATCGCTTGGGCAAGAAAGCAGGCCCCGTCTTTAATGAGATTCTCATCGATAGCTATGAAGCGGGCCTGCACCACTGGACACCGAAGATGCGGGACGAGTTTGAGCAGCGGCGTGGTTACGACCCGGGGCCCTACCTGTTGGCACTGACGGGGCGGGCTATTGAGAGCGGCGGACATACGGGGCGCTTCTACTGGGATTTTCGGCGCACCGTCGCCGACCTCTTTAACGAAAACTACTACGGCTACATGGCGGAGCTCTGTCATGCCCGCGGCCTTCAATTTGCCGCCGAGCCCTACACCTCGACCTTCGAGGGCATGCAGGTGGGGAGTCGTGCGGATGTGCCCATGGGCGAGTTCTGGGTAAATGGGAGCTACCTCTTCTCGCTTCGCATGGCGGCCTCGATCGCCAATACGACCGGCAAAAAGATTGCGGGGGCCGAGGCCTTCACCGCAAGTCCGGAGATCGGACGCTGGCAAAACCATCCCGCCAGCCTAAAACAAGTCGGCGACCTTGCCTGGACCCTGGGCATCAATCGATACATCCTCCACGGCTGGGTTCACCAACCCTGGCTCGATCTGGTGCCAGGGATGACCATGGGCCAATATGGCAGCCACTTCGGGCGCACGAATACCTGGTGGAAACCGGGGCACGAATGGCTGGCTTACATCCAGCGCGCCCAATTTTTGCTCCAGTCGGGACACGCGGTGAAAGACGTCCTTTGCTTTGCCGGCAATGCCGCTCCGAACAATTCCGTCTACCGGCGCGACCTGGATGCCGCCGGCTACGGCTACGATTCCTGCAGCACGGAGGCCTTCCTTTCGCTGGAGGTGGAGAACGGCGAACTGGTGCTGCCGAGTGGCGCGCGCTACAAGTTGCTATTCCTCCGGCAGGATGGTTTCCATACTCCGGAGTTCGCCCGCAAGCTGCGCGACCTCGTCGCAGCCGGTGCCCGGGTTTACGGGCCGCGCCCCAGTCACAGCCCGAGCCTGAAAAACTTCCCCGACTCGGAGAAGGAAGTCGCCACCATCGGCAAGACGCTCTGGGGTGATGCGGGATCGGGCTTCGGCGTGCTCAACAACTACGGCAAGGGATACGTCTATGATGGCTTCCCGCTGGTGGAAGCCCTGCAAGCCATGAATGTCGAGCCACAGGTCGGTTTGCCTGAGGGGCTGACCTGGACCCATCGCCGCACCGAATCGACGGAAATTTTCTTTATCAGCAATCAGTCGGAGCAAATGATTTCGGGCGAAGTCGACTTCCGTGTCAATGGACGCGTCCCGGAGCTCTGGGACGCGGAATCGGGTGCCCAGCATGTGCCCATCTCATGGCGCGAGCGAAGGGGCAGGACTTATTTGCCTCTGAAACTCGCCCCGGGGAAATCCGTCTTTGTCGTCTTCGAACAAGAAGGGAGCCCTCCGGAAACGGATATTACCAAGATCGAAGGACCGGCCGGAACGGCGAGAGGATCCGACTACCACACGGGCCAGACCGGGACGATTCGTTTCTGGGATAAAGGAACCTACACCTTGTATGGCGCCAAAGGAGAGACCACAGAGATGCGGGTGGATGCGATCGGCCCCGGTCAGACGATCAGAGGGCCCTGGAAGGTTCATTTTCAAAGCGGGGCAAAGACACCGGCGGCCACCGAAATGGATCAACTCTTCGCTTGGGAAGAACATGATGACCCGGCGATCCGTTACTTCTCGGGAACCGGGCACTACCGCACAAAATTTCAATATGACGGATCGGCGAATGAACCGGACAAGGAGGTCTGGCTCGATCTGGGCGAGGTCCACGTCATCGCTGAGGTGACATTGAATGGTCAAGCGCTTCGCACCCTCTGGCATCCCCCCTATCGGGTCGAAGTCACCGATGCGCTCCGCGACGGAAATAACACACTTGAAGTCTCGGTCAGCAACCTCTGGATCAACCGCCTGATCGGGGATGCCAAATTCGAGGAGGATGTCGAGTGGAGCGACAAGTCGCTCAAGCGCTGGCCGGACTGGTTGCGCCACCCGTCCGAGCGCCCCTCCGAGCGCAGCACCTTCGCCACCTGGAAGCACTGGGGTCCGGACGATGCCTTGCGCCCGTCCGGGCTCGTCGGCCCGGTGAAGCTGCGCGAGGCAAGGATGGTTGAGGTCCGAAAATAGCGAATCGATTTCCTGGAATGTGAATCAAAGCTTCCCGGTTTCAACATTGGGACACCGCTAAGCATTACTGTTTAAAGTGAATCCAGCTTAGCTGGAGACCGCTTATTTTAACTTACAGACGCTTATATTTTGCTCTTTTGCACTCGGCCAGGGTTCAAACTCAGACTTCAGCGATGAGCGTAGAAAATTCAGAATACTTTGGGCCAGAAGGCTACGCCATGATTGGTGCTGCATTTGAAGTTCACCGCGAGCTGGGAGGAGGTATGAGCGAGGAAATTTACCAAGAGAGCTTTGAACTCGAATTGGGGTTCCGGTCGATCGAGTTCATTCCGAAAGGTGAACTACAACTATACTACAAGGGACATTTGCTGGAAAAGAAATATTATCCCGACCTGCTCGTATCCGGTGAGATCATCACCGAATTGAAAGCAGTCAAAGCGCTAAATCCCGAGCATGAGCGGCAGCTTTTGAATTACATGCGCATCACTCGCAAAGCGGTCGGCTATTTGGTAAACTTCGGCCCGCTGGATAAGTTGGAGTGGAAACGTTACATGCTAAAAGAATATATCCCAAAGTGAGATGAAGGATTTTCGTCAACGCTTTTTCAATAAGCGTTGATAAGGGATCATAAGCGGTCTCCAGCTACGCTGGATTTTTTTATTCTGACGAACAGTATCTCAATCCTGGTGGCCTTCGTCGCATCGTGCCATATGTTTTCATGGCGTTATTCTTTCCTTGGCGGGTTACAGGCCATGGTCTTGAATAACGATGAAATCTGAAACGATCTGTCCAAGCGCAGCACCTTCGCCACCTGCAAACACTGGGGGCCGGTGACTCTGCACGAGGCGAGGATGGTTCCGGTGGAAAATACGACCTCTTCGATTCAAAAATTAGGAAAAGCCGCTCCGATTTGAACAGGCATGTCGTTTTCCACATCGATAAAATGCCGTTTTCTGGGTAGTACGAATTTTGAAAGGCTTCGGTTAATCAACTGAATTATCGTGGCCTCGGTTCTGAGAACCGGGGCGATCCGCAACGACCCCGAAACAGAGTTTGCTACGCCATCTCCGTAAGAACTCCGTCGAGGCCACGCGCTAACTCGTCGATAACAACAGGCCTTCTTTGATCGGGTAGAAGCATCCGTAAAAACACGACTTTCAATACTCTCCTCCTTGGACAAGGTGTCTGTTTCATTGCTTGGACTTTCTTCTATTATCTCTGCGTTAACAGCGGAGACAGAAAAGATATTGGTCCAAAGGGTCCCGTCAATTTGGAGGGAACCCGCTTGGCTTGTCGCTCATGCGGCTCCCGCAACTGCCTGAATTCACCCCTAAATTTGTTAGGCGCCCCTCTATGGAGAAAGCGACAAGAGTGTCGCTTCTACTTTTGACGCTCCGCGTAGCTCTGCGCTGACTCTCCGCTCTCTGCGGTCGAGATCAGTGCTTCTTGATCAACGCGATTGCTTCCTCGGCAAAGCGCTGGCCGAGTGCCTTGTAGCCGGCCCCGTTGTAATGGAGGCCGCCGCCGGATGTGCCGGGGCCACCGCCATTCATTTCATCGGTGTCGACCCAGGCGCCCCGCGGATCCGACTCCGCAATCGCCATCTGGATCTCGCGGATCTTCGTCCAATGCGGATATTTGGCATTCTCCATATCAAAATCGCTGATCCGTCCGAGGACGAAATTGATTTCGGAGCGATCCAGATCCTTCTTCAGCTGATCCAGGATGCCCCGGAAACTCTTGGCGTAGACTTCGGAAAGGCCTTCCCGGGCATCCCGTTCCCCTTGCATCCAGATGAAAGTGACCGTGTCGTAGCTTTTCCCCTCGGTCGCGTTTTTAACCGCCTCCATCAGGTCCGTATATTTTTTACCAAGGGTCTCCAAGTCCCTCCCCTTGATCTCCCGCTTGTCCGGGTATTTGTAATCGTAATACCATTTGCGGATCGGTGCGCCTTTCTGAGCATCCTTGACCACGGTAACATTTTCCGCGCCGAAGGCTTTTTCCACCGCAGGCGTGAAAGTCAGCTCCGGCTTCAGAGCCGCCATGTTCGATTGACCGGAGAGGATGAAGAGGTGCTTTTCTTTAGCCGAGACGGAGCCGACGAGGACTAAAGAGAGAAGAACGAGCGGGGATAATTTAGGCATGGTGAAGACGTTGGACGGTAATTTTAAAACTACAAAAAATCCCCGTGCTCTCGAGCGCGGGGATTTTGAAAATCTTATAACCTGTTGCTTATTATCGACGGCGAAGCATGACTGAAGCCAAGCCGAGGAGACCGGCGAGCAGAGCAAAGGTCGAAGGCTCAGGAACGGCAGCCGTGTCAAAGGCAACTTGGCTAAAAGTGGAGCGGCCTGCAGTACCTCTTACCGATTTCAAAACGAACCAATCTCCAGCAACAGCACCATCGATTTCAAAGAATGCCCAGTCATAACCATCGTCGTCATGGGTCAGAAGTCCGGAGTTTGCAGCGGTAAGCACGGCACCGCCAGTTCCTCCATCCCTCTGTTCAAGAAAATAGGTCTGGGTTCCGGATCCGAAAGTATCAAACATGATGGATACACCGAGGGTCTGGCCATCAAGCGCAGATCCATCAATCTGAAACCAAAACAGGTCACGATCGTCAGTGCCGCCGTAAAAGCCGGAACGTGCGTCATCGATCCCGGTGGGGTCTGTCGGGTCATCAACATAGCCGAATGGATTGCCGCCACCAGATTTATTATAGTTGGTAATGTAAGCTGGAAGACTGGTTCCAGCACGACCATCGTAACCATCAGTGCCTATGATGTTGTCACCATCCACATCGAAGGTCTTAACCGGCGTTGGATTACGCCAGCCGAAAGAATCCGGTTCTGTGGGCAAAGATTCTGTTTTCGGATCTACGTTTTCCTGCTCGCCACTGTAGGTAATGCTTGCTTGCGCATTAGCATTACCAATTGCTGCAAAAAGCCCAAATCCAGATAAAACCAAGGCTAGTGAGGTTTGTTTTTTCATAATGATTCTCCTGTTGAAGAATGAGATGTTAGGGAGGGGTTGTTGTATCCTAATTGCTCAATGATAGGGGTCATCATTTGGCGAATTATTGTGTTTCGCAAATTAAAAAAAAGATTTTAACCTGTCTCAATTTAAATCAGCTTAAGTCTGTGCCGGGAGTATTACACAAACCAGCATCGCCCGGCGTGAGACAAACACGGAAGTTGGCCGAAGCTTTTTGGCTGCGATTCCCAACTTTGAGGTAGTCACCCTAGAAAAGCGAGAGGCGTGTCGCTTCTACCTTTAAAGCTCCGCGCCACTCGGCTGCCCTCTGCGGTTAGGATCTGTGCCGCTTGATCAACGCAATGGCTTCCTCGGCGAAGCGCTGGCCGAGCGCCTTGTAGCCGGCTCCGTTGTAATGGAGGCCGCCACCGGATGTGCCGGGGCCACCGCCATTCATTTCATCAGTGTCGACCCAGGCGCCCCGCGGATCCGACTCGGCAATCGCCATCTGGATCTCGCGGATCTTCGTCCAGTGCGGATATTTGGTATTCTCCATATGAAAATCGCTGATCCGCCCGAGGACGAAATTGATTTCGGAGCGATCCAGATCCTTTTTCAGCTGATCCAGAATGCCACGGAAACTCTCAGCGTAGACTTCGGAAAGGCCCTCCCGGGCATCGCGTTCACCCTGCATCCAGATGAAGGTGACGGAATCGTAGCGTTTGCCTTCGGTCGCGCTTTTCACCGCGGCCATTAGATCCCTGTATTTGTAGCCCAAGCTAGCGGCCAGCTTTCCCTTGATCTCCCGCTTGTCCGGGTATTCGTAGTCCCCTCATACCAACTGCGAATGGCTGCGCCATTCTGAGCGTCTTTGACGACCGTAACGTTTTCTGCGCCGAATTCAGCTTCCACGGCAGGTGTGAAGCTCAGCTCGGGCTTCAGGGCGGCCATGTTGGATTGGCCGGAGAGGATGAATAGATGCTTTTCTGCGGCGGAGAGGGCGCCGGAGAGGACTAAAGAAAGTAGAAAGAGCGCGGGTAATTTAGGCATGGTGAAAACGTTAAAACTACAAAAAATCCCCGTGCTCTCGAGCGCGGGGATTTTGAAAAACTTATAACCTGTTGCTTATTTACGGCGGCGAAGCATGACACAAGTCAGGCCGAAGCAACCGGCAATCAGCGCGAAGGAGGAAGGCTCTGGAACGACTGAACCTGTAATCATAAGATTATCGAATGGGTTGGTATTATTTTTAGAGGTATTTACACCAGAGTCGAACACGATGAACCCAAAGGTGACGGACTCTCCGTTGGCAATTGTGACGTCGGGAGCGGCACTAAGGTCTGTGATGTCGAAGTCACCCATATCGTATGAAGCTTCAGAAGTATAGCCATTATAAGCAATGTTGGTAAAACTGGCTACTGCGGTAGTTGTTCCACCTTTGGTGATTTCAAGACGTATGCCATCATTTGATCCATCTCGTCTTTCGTAGTCAAAATGAACCGAGTCGAATACGTAATCGGTACCAGAATTGTTTGTGAAGGTCCACGCCATGGCATCAGTACTGTTTAAGCCTAGCGAAAAAGTTTCAGTTGTTGAAGCACCTGAAAAGGCCGTTCCGAAGGTCCCGTCGCTGGAGGTAGTATTACGACCACCGGCCCCATTGTGACTGCCGCTTACTGAGAAGCCACTCAACAGCGTATCTGGGCCAATATCGGAGGTACCTATGTCAGTCCACACGTCCCAAGAGGCGATGGTTGTGGCATTTGCGCTGTTAAAAAGCCCGGCCAGGCCAAAGAGGGCGACCGCGCTGATGAGTTTCTTTAGGGGCGGGGGGTTGTTTTTCATAATGTAAAGCTTTTACTGTTCTTTGTGAGCGTATGAATGGTTTGGTTTTTGTATGAGACTAGATCACTTTATGTGACTTGCATCGTTTTCTCTCAAGAAATTAAAAATACACTACTTGTCTCAAATTAATACTAGTATGTGAGCTAGTCGATATGTCATTGTTCGTTGAATGATAGTTATTTGTGAAATAATAATTCCATATTTTAATTAAGATAAGATGCATGAATTTTCGAAACCCGTAGGGTTTAGAACAGCCAAATTGTCTTTTTTAGGTCTTGCGGATGAGATTCAGCGCGAATGACAGAATGATCCGGCGGAGCCGGGGAAACTGACTGAAAGGAATCAGAAGACGTTCGAGCCTGTTATCCTATCCTGAGCGACAGTGAAGGGCTGAGTGTCGGCGAAGCCCGTCGGCGGCACAGTATCAGTTCACCAAGCGACTCCCTCCCCGGAAATGCTCCATTGTGGTGAGTTGGAAGCGTCTGCCGTAAATAATTACGCTTTAAGAAAATTGCGGGCTCTGAAGAAGCCCGCCCTACACTGTGGTGTAAGTTGTGGGAGGTGCTTCCCGTCCTGTCCTCCGGAGCCTTGGCGCAGGAGGAAGCGACCGCGTGCCACTTATGCCGCGTCGTTTGAAATCACCACACTAGACAGCATTTAAGATATGACTGTCTTGTGATACGGGGACATCTAAAAATAAGTGCAGTCTCAATCACCGCGTCCAAGCCATGATAGTTCCAATTCATAGACCGGTTCCTCAAGATTTTCGGCCCGGTAGACCGTGATCTGCTCGGCATCGAAATCGATTTGAGACCAGGCATCGTCTTCTTCCTGCATGTCTTTCAAGTGTAGGTGATGGACGGTTCCCCACTTTGGCATAGTCGCCTCGCAAAAGCGACATGAGTGTCGCTTCTACTTTCAAAGCTCTGAAACCAGTGATTCTTGATTAACGCAATCGCCTCCTCGGTACTACTCTTACTGCCGGTGCCGATGTAATGGAGTCTGCCGTCTGATGTGCCGAAGCCCAAGCGCTTGACCCAGCAAATGGGGTTTAGATGGCAGCATCAGTGAGCGAGCCTGGAAGTTGGTTGAGGCGCACCCGCCGGAGACCTGTCTCGGCAGCGCCCGACCCGGAGCGGTGCTGGAGATTCTGGGTCAGATATCAAGCTCGGGGTTCGCCTTTTTCGGCTCTATTGGGAATTCTCCACTACCGGCCCGATGGTGCCCCCTTCGATAAATTCTGCCGCTGTGTAGTAGGCTTTATTGTGGACGGTCCTGCGACGGGCCAATTGTCTGATCCATTGGAGCACGCGATCGACCACCGCACTCTTGTCCCAACGGATATGAGCAACACGCGGATGACACCAGTCAAACAGCGCCTGCGCGTCACTACAGACAAGCGAAATGTCATTTGGAACCGCGACATTGGCCTGAGTAAGGTACAGCAGTGCAGCGAAGAAGAACTCGCGTTCATCTACGATGATAGCGGTCGGGGCAGCCCGATTGTCTTTGAGAAGGGATCTTAAGCACGCTTCGAAACCGTCCCGATCATCCTGCCAATCCGGCAAGTGACATTCAGGGCTCACGCTGATCCCGCAACGCCTCAATTCTTCAAGATAAGAGCGCTCAATATGACCGAGGCCGGACTCGCGCCGTTCGTCTCGGCTGAGATAGACAATCCGGCGATGCCCGAGCTCAGTCAGTCGTCGGACCGCACGCCGTATCGCCTGTTCCTTATCCGGGCCCACGCTGGGGATCGATATTCGGTGACGTCGGCCGAAAACGGCGAAGGCCGATTGATCCTGACTGGCAAACCACTCCAAAATCGAGTGCGGCGCGGCCAGCACGATCCACGCGTCGGCCGCATTTCTATGAACAAATCGCTGCAACCGGCTGACGTCCATGCCCATATCCAACAAGGACCTTTGAGCGATCGTCACGTTGTGGCCCGCCTGACGCAGCCGTTGCATGATCTCATAGATTAAAAAAATGGGCTGGTCGTTATCCCCGTTCAGCAGGATTTGTATATTCAGCCGCCTTGTATGCCTGGAGGACAGGGTTATGCGCCGGCTCCGCCCCAAGCCCTGCGGTTCGGTCAGTCCCTCGTCCTCCAGAATTTCGAGCGCCGCCGTAATCGTCTTGCGGTCAACCTGCATTTCCGACGCGAGTGACGGTGTCCCCGGGAGTTCCTCAATCCAACGCCCTTTAAGCATCTCTTCACGAAGATGTCGCGCCAGTTGCTCGGATGGTGAAAGTATTCTAACCGACATAAAAATATCAACAGATTAGCGAATGGTTCGGACAAGCTGCGGACTAACATGCTTCTTGTCTATTCTATATTTTGTTATTTATATGAGGGCTTTAATAGATTCACGAAATTGACTCGTCCTTTTGGTGTAAAAGGCTGACATGAGATCTAAAATAGGCGGCCCGGTATTACAGCTAGGGCTGAGTCACTTCGATATCGACGAAAAGCTTGTCGAGGGGATCGCCGGTAATGGCGGCGGTGACCTCGACCATACCGTCAGCCGGTGTGCCCTGACTGAAGGTCACCGTGGTGTTGTCAAAGCTGTCGCCGTCGACATGAAAACTGTCGAGATCCTTGGACCAGCGGTAAACCGCGCTGATGTCTGCGGCTGGCGAATCGCTTAAAGGATGGGTGAAAGTCATCGAATCGCCGCTGACGGTGCCGGAGACGAGCCCCTGCGAGAACTCGCCGGGATGGGTGCCGAAATAGTTTTCGATCCCGTTCGCATGGCCGTCGCCATCGGGGTCGTCGCCAAAGTCCTGGTCGGCTGGGTCCAGTCCGAATTCCGGCGAAGCGAGCCAGTCGGCCAGCGTATCGCCTCCTGAAATGACGCTCGTATCAAAGGTGATGCCACCTGCGTGGGAAAAATTGTGATCATCCGCATCCGCGTTGAGCGTGAAGACATCGCCGGAACTTACATTGGTAAGATCGAAAAAGACGACATCGATACCATCGCTTCCCGCTGTTACGAGACCACTGGTTGCGGTAACCGAACCACTCGTTCCATTTTGAGTCAGGGTGAAAGCAATGTCCCCTGTGCCCCAGTGCGTATCGTAGATGATGCCTATACGCAGTGTCTGGCCGTCCAGAGCAGTGCCTGTGATCTGGAACGATAGGATGTCCACTGAACCTTGTGCGTTGCCACTGTCATACCAGAAACCATGTATAATATCATCGGTGCCGCTCGGATCCGATGGATCGTCAATGACGCCCCAACCGCCACTTTTAGCAGCATTAGGAGCTATTTTGGTGATGTTATCGATGTAGGAAGGTAGTGAGACGGTCGATCCGTCATTAAAAATCCGGTAGCCGTCGGTGCCGAGAATGTTATCGCCGTCGATATCGAGTGGCTTGTCAGGCGTCGTATTCCGCCACCCGATTCCTGCATCGCTGGCCTCCGTTTCGACATTTGTCTGATTGCCGACATAAGAAATCGTCGCTCCAGTCGGTGCTGCCTGCGGCGTGGCACTGACCTCGCCGGAGTTCCCGCTTTCGCCGTTCGTGTTCACGGCCGAGACGACGTAGTAGTAGGTGGTACCGTTCGATACGGTGGCATCGGTCAAACTATTGTTGTTCGGGCTGGCTACGGTCGAGTAAGGGCCGCCCATCGAGGTCCCGCGCTTCACATTGTAGCTGTCGGCACCGGACGAGGCGTCCCAACTGAGGTCGACCTGCCCGTCGCCGGGGGTGGCAACCAGGCCGGTCGGCGCGTCGGGAGGCAGAGCTTGGGGTGTGGCGCTGGCTTCGCCGGAATCGGGACTTTCCCCTTCCGCATTCACAGCTGAAACCACGTAATAGTAAGTGGTTCCGTTGCTCACCGTGCTGTCGGAAAAGCTATTGGTGGTCGGGCTCGCTACAGTCGAGTAGGGCCCGCCCTCGGCGGTGCCGCGCTTCACATTGTAGCTGGCGGCACCGCTGGAGACGTTCCAGGTCAGGTCCACTTGGCCATCACCGGGGGTAGCAGCCAGACCAGTCGGTGTGCCTGGCGGCGTAGCAATATCAGTGATAACATCAAAGGTAACGCCACTGACGTGGGGCAGGCCTGCGCCTGCACTCGCATTGACGGTAAAGACATCGCCGTCGTTGACCTCCGTGATGTCGAAGAATACGAAGTCAAGGCCGTCGTTGCCCCAGCTGACGGTGCCGCTGTTATCCGCTGCAGCGCCGCCGGCGGTCTGGGTGATAGTGAGCTGCTGGTTACCAGAGCCATTGTAGCCGTCGTAAGCCAGCCCGACCCGCAGGGTCTTACCGTCCAAATCGGTCCCGGTGATGGTAAAGGTGAACACATCGGTTGTGCCGCCGGTGGTTGTTAGATACCAGAGCCCGTAATTGATGTCATCCGAGCCGGATGGATCGCTGGGGTTATCCATCACGCCGAACGATGCGTTTGCATTGGAATGCGTCGAGACATGAGTGACGGCACTGATGTAGCTCGGAAGGGAGACGACTGAAAATGCGCTGTTGTTCCTGAACATGGCATAACCGTCCGTTCCCAGAATGTTGTCCCCATCGATGTCGTGGGTTTTGGCAGGCGTCGTGTTACGCCAGCCGGAGGTCGGGTCATCGGTCTTGGCGTCCACATTGTCCTGATGGCCGACATAAGTGATAACGGCGCCGGCAGCGGGTTCCTGTGGCGTCGCGCTGGCCTCGGCGGAATCGGCGCTATTGCCGTAGGTATTGCTGGCCGAAACCACGTAGTAGTAGGTCGTGCCGTTTGTGGCGCTGAGATCGGTGTAGCTGATACCCGGAGTGGTGCCGATGCCTGAATAGGGTCCGCCCATGGTGGTGCTGCGCTTGACGTTGTAGCTGTCCGCACCGCTGCTCGCGCTCCAGCTTAGGTCCACGCGATTGTCTCCGGGCGTGGCACTCAGGCCGGTGGGTGCGTCAGGCGGGTTAGTCGCTTCCACCGGAGTTGCGCTAACCTCGGTAGAGTCGGCGCTCGAGCCGATGGTGTTCACCGCTGCGACCACGTAGTAGTAGGTGGTGCCATTGGCCGCCGTCGTGTCGGCGTAGCTGGTGCCGCTGGGGCTGCCGATGCTGGCATAAGGGCCGCCTGTCGTGGTGCTGCGCTTGACGTTGTAGCTGTCGGCCCCGGTGGCGGCATCCCAGGCTAGGTCCACCCGGCCGTCGCCGGAAGTGGCGTTGAGGCCTGTGGGTGTGCTTGGCGGGTTGGGATTGTCGGCTGCGGTGGTCAGGAAGGGTGCTGCCGGCAAGTCCTCCAGATTGTAAAGGGTGCCTCCATCCGTATTTGTGGCGTAGAGGTAGCGGGCCGCCTCCGGGTTGGGCACCGAGGCGGAGCTGAGCACAACCGTCGAGCCCGCAATCGAAGCGTTGGCTGCGTGCCAGACCTCGTCCGAGCCCGCGAGTTCAAAGCCGAGCACATCTGCGACCGGCGACGGGGCGTCGGTGCTCTGTGGGCTCGGCTTTGCTGCTGCGACCAGGCCACTGCCGACATAGTCGAAGGAAATGGTGACGTTGGCTCCATCGAATACGGCGGAGCTGAAAAGCGGACCGGAGGGCACGACGCTGGACTGGCCGTATTCATTGAGCAGCGCCCACTGGGCCAGCCTGCGGCCGACATCGTATTTATTGGGCGGGTGCAGATTCTCCGGCCAGGGCAGGCCGACCCCGCCGACATCGACCAGCGTGGCCATACCGGTGTTGGTCAGCGTCAAGGCACGGCGCTGTGATTCGCGGATGATGGGCCATGAGACCGAACCATCGAAGCTGGGCAATTGCGCATAGTAGAAGGGAAAGTCACCCTGCTGCCACTCGTCGCGCCAGCCCTGGAAGAGCGCCGCGAGTTTCCAAAAGTAGTCTTCGCCGTCATTGGCGTTGGCCTCACCCTGATACCAAAGCGCCCCCGTCATTGCGTAGCCGGTTATGGGTGCGACCATCGCGAAGAACTTCTTGCAGGGATCCGGGGTGAACACACCGCGGAATGATGAAGCCGGGATCTGATCGGTCACCAGGCCGATGCTGTCGGGCGTGACAAACTCACCGATCCGCGAGTTGCCGAAGGTGCTGTTGATGAGCCCGATCGGCACGCCCGTTTCCTGGGAAATAGTAGTGGCGAAGAAGAACCCGGCTGCGGTGTAATCCTGAACCGTGGTGCTGTCGCAGACCGTCCAGCCTGCATTGCCGTTGGGGAGTCGCTTCTGGCGGAACTCCGCTTGCGCATTGCTGATGTCGATGTGGCGGATGGTGGGGAAGTTGTCCGGGTCGATGAAGGCCGGCATGTCGGCGGCATATTGGCTGCCGTTAAAATCCATCTCCATGTTGGACTGGCCGCTGCAGAGCCACACGTCGCCCACGAGGAGGTTCGAAATCGTGACCGTATCCGCACCGGCCGAGATGGTCATGGTCTGCGGTGTGGTGTTGGCTGTCAGCGACAGCAACTCGGCCTCCCATCGGCCGTTGGCATCCGCAGTGCCGTTGACGCTCTGGCCCGCGAAATCGACCGTGACCACCGTGCCGGGGTCATCCCAGCCCCAGACCGGCACGACCATGCCGCGCTGGATGACGCCGTTGTCCGAGAAAATGCCAGCGACTTCGAGCGGCGCGACGTAGGTGCCCCGGACTGTGCCATCCACTTCGGGTAGCTGCGTCCCGGGGTTTGTCGGCGCGCTGTCCAGAAAGATGCCGCCCACCTGCTCAACTCCGCTTCCGGTCAGAATCTCAGTGCTGATCCGGAAGGTGTCGCCCTCCACGGCACCGGTGATATTGAAAAATGCGGCATTGAGCGATGTTGCGTCGTGGGTGAGCGAGGGTGTCGTCACCATTTGGTTGCCGCCGACCGTCTGCGTCACGGTAAAGGTGCTGGTGCCGTTGACCATCACGCCGTAGAGTATGCCGACACGCAGTGTCTTCCCGACCAGTTCATCGCCTTCAATCACAAGTTCGAAAACATCAACCTGACCGTTCGCATTCGGGTCGTAGAAAACCCCGGCACTCAGGTTATCGCTGCCGGAGGCGTTGTCGGGATCATCCCAGAGCCCCCAACTGCTCGCATGGTTGTAGCCCGGCGATCTTCTAATGATCCAACCGTAGCTCGGGTTCGCGCTCTTTGCCGCCACCTGGTAGCCGTCCGTGCCAAGGACGTTGTCCACATCGATATCGAGTGTCTTGCTCGGCGTCGCATTGCGCCAGCCGGAGGTCGGTGTGTCGGCATCGGCCTCGACGGCATCCTGGTGGCCGACAAAAGTAATATCGGCGGCCCGAAGTGGCGCGAGCCAAGTGAGATAACATACCGCAAGGGCAAGACAAATGGGGGCGTTTTTTTGCATGTGATGTAGAGAAAATGGGCATGAAAAAGCCCCACCCCGCGCACGGGTGTGGGGCTGAAAGTGATAAAAGGTGGTTTCGCGCAGATGCGCGTATTGTCTACCGGCGGCGACGCAGCATGACCGAAGTCAGGCCGAGTGCACCTGCGATGAGGGCGAAGGTGGAAGGCTCGGGCACGGCGACGACTTGCATGCCATAGATGAAACCATTATCGCCGCCACTACCTGATTCCATTGTAAATGAGCTACCAGACAAGCCTCTGAATACAGCATAATTACCAGCTACGGTACTGGTAGCCTCTACGAAAGAGGAGCCGTCATTATTGCCTAAAAAACTAAGCGCGTTGCTTCCTACTGGATCACTCGGAGGATTCAATTCTAAGGTTATATCTATAAGGCCACAGTAAATATAAACATCATACTGCGCGTAAGGGATTTCGGATAGAGTGAAGAGGGCTCCACCGTTGCGGTTACGCATGGAAAATAAGTTATTCGCGTCTCCAGTGGATGTTGAATCCATACTATCTCCGCCCTGCGCGAAACCTCCTGAAGTACCAGCAGATTCATTTTGAAGACTTAGATCCGCTGTCGATGCTGTGCCGTCATCGAAGACAAGATCCGATAAGGTGTTAGGCGCGCCCGAAGCACCAAAGTTAAGAGCATTCCAATTTCCCGCATTTACCGCACCGGTTGAACCTGAGATCGTATTGTTACCGTCGTCAAAATTAACGCTGATAACGTCTTGGGCATCCGCTGTCGCTGCGAATACCGCAGAGGCAGCCAAGGCGGTTAACGCCGTTAAGAATTGTTTATTTTTCATATCGGTTTTTTTGATTTTTAGGGTTTGTGATTCAGAGCGCCTTCTAGCGTCGAAACTTACTAATAAGCTAGCTGAAATGAATTCGCTTGAAAGATTTTTATTTAGACCTACCTGTCTCAAATTAAGTCAGCATTTTCAAACTATTTCATAACACTTAAAGTTTTGATTATTAGTAACTAAAATAATTCGTGGAAAATATTTTTCTGCTGTTAACTGATCATTTATCTTTACAACCCGTTGATTTCCGCACAGGTTTTTTTGAATGTTTACGGTCAAAACAGCGGCGGAGCAAGTGGCTGCTCACCTGAGGAATGAGCTACAGCGAGGACGCTGGGTCGGGAGCATGCCGGGGCGTGATCGTCTGGCCCGGGAGCTGGGTGTGGATGGCAGCACGATCGAGCGGGCGCTGGGGCAGTTGGAGCGGGACGGCCTGCTGGAGTCGCAGGGCGTGGGCAGGCGGCGACTGATTACACTGAATCAGTCGGGCAAGCGCAGTAAGCGCATCCTCATCGTTCTCTACGAACCGGAGGATACGAGCCACTACCTGGTCATGGAGTTGTGTCGTTGTCTGCATGCGGCAGGACATGAAACGGCATTTGCCCCGCGCTCGTTAACCCAGTTGAAGCACCATCCCGAACGGGTTCGAAAGATGATTGAGGCGCACCCTTCGGAGGCTTGGATCGTCATCGCCGGGCCCAGACCGGTTCTGGAAATGTTGGCCCAAATGCCTCGACCGGGGTTTGCCTTGTTTGGTTCCATCTCAAATTTGCCGCTAGCTGGCACAGGCCCGGACAAAATACCGGCCATGCGCGAGGCGATCGATTCCCTCCACAAAAACGGACACAGCCGCATTGTCATGTTGGCGCAATCGATTTACAATGATCGCAGACTGAACAAAGTGCAGCGTGTCTTTCTGGAAGAATTGGCGACGCGGGACCTGCCAGGCGGTGAGTCTTGCTTACCTGTATGGGACAGCACGCCGGAAGGCCTCCATCAATGTCTGGTTGCTCTGTTTAAGGAAAACCCGCCGACAGCGATCCTGGTCGATGACTGGCAGCTTAGTTACGCCGTTCAAAACTTCCTATCCCGGCACAAAGGTGACGACTACCGCCGGGTGGTCTGCATCTGCACCGATTATCATCCCTGTTTCAAATGGTGCCGTCCGGAAGTGTCCTACTTCTACTGGAAGCCTGCAGCGGTCATGCGGCGTGTCGTGCGCTGGGCCAACAATGTGGCCAGAGGGAGGCGAGATTTTCGGCAGAGTCCGGTCAAAGCGAAGTTTGTCGAGAGTGAGGCATCTCTGCGGTAAGGGCAAATATCGCTAGTCGCAACGATCCTAATCCTGAGTGCCCGGGCTGGTCTGCTTCGATCCATTCACGCGCACGGTGAGAGCGTACAGTATAACATCTCTACAAGATTCAAAGCAGTCCTTGTCATCCGCAGGATTTGTCACTCGCCTAGCCGATAAAAATAAGTGAGTTTTGAATCATGGCTATCGACATCAATCTCCTCTCCCGCATTTGTGAAGCCCCGGGCGCGCCGGGCTACGAAAAACTGATCCGCGAACTGGTGCTCAAGGAACTCGACGGACTGGCCGACGAGGTGCGCACCGACAACATGGGCAATGTGATCGCCCTGAAGAAGGGACGCTCCTCCAAGAAGAAAGCCATGGCCGCCGCCCACATGGACGAGATCGGCTTTATCGTCACCCACATCGACGACAACGGCTTCGTGCGCTTCAACCCGGTGGGCGGCTTTGATCCGAAAACGCTGACCTCGCAGCGTGTCATCATTCACGGGCGCGAAGACGTTTACGGTGTGATGGGCTCAAAACCCATCCACATCATGTCGCCGGAGGAACGAAAGAATGCGGTAAAAATCAAAGACTACTTCGTCGACACGGGCCGCAGTAAAAAATCGCTGGAAAAGCTGGTGGCCGTAGGCGACTTCATCACCCGCTACTCGCCGCTCATGGAACTGGGCGAGTGCGTGAATGTAAAGTCGCTCGACAACCGCGCTTCGGTCTTCGTCCTCATCGAAACCCTGCGCAAACTGAAGAAGAGCCGCGCCAAACCGGCCTACG
Source organism: Coraliomargarita sinensis (assembly GCF_003185655.1). NCBI lineage: Bacteria > Pseudomonadati > Verrucomicrobiota > Opitutia > Puniceicoccales > Coraliomargaritaceae > Coraliomargarita > Coraliomargarita sinensis. The sequence continues at coordinate 120,400 of NZ_QHJQ01000009.1, forward strand.
ATTTCTATGCCGTCTTCACCGTCCAGGAGGAAGTCGGCTTGCGTGGCGCCCAGGCCTCCGCCATTCAAGTCGCCCCGGACTTCAGCTTTGGACTCGATACGACCATCGCTTTCGACACCCCCGGCTCCAAGCCGGAGGAACGCTGCACCAGCCTCGGCGACGGTGCCGCAATCAAGTTGATGGATTCCTCGGTGATCTGTGATTACCGGATGATCGAGTTCATGAAAGCGACGGCCAAAAAACATAAGATCAAGTGGCAGCCGGAAATCCTCGCCGGCGGCGGCACCGATACGGCCAGCCTTCAGCGCATGTCGGCGGGTGGCTCGATCGCCGGGGCCATCTCTGTCCCGACCCGGCACATCCATCAGACCATCGAGTCGTCCAACAAAAAGGATCTCGAGGCCTGCATCGAGCTTCTCACCGCCTGCGTCCGGGAACTGGATGAACCCAGCTGGAAGTTTTAACCCACAGCTATCATGACTCCATTCCCCCGGCTTGCTTGTTTTCTTCTTCTGGGATTGAGCACCTTGCTTGGTGCCGCGCCCAAGCCGAACATCATTATCATCATGTCGGACGACATGGGCTACTCGGACTTGGGTTGCTACGGGAGTGAGATTGAAACGCCACAACTCGACGAGCTGGCCGCGAATGGGTTGCGCTACACCCAGTTCTACAATACCTCCCGTTGCTGTCCCACCCGCGCTTCACTCCTGACCGGACTTTACGCCCACCAGGCCGGCATCGGTGAGATGACGAGCGACCGGGGCGCACCCGGCTACCGGGGTGACTTGAGCCGCAATGCCGTGACCATCGCCGAAGCACTGAAACCGGCAGGTTACCGCACCTACATGTCGGGCAAGTGGCACCTCGCCAAGCAACTCAAGCCGGACGGAGACAAATTCAACTGGCCACTTCAACGTGGCTTCGACCGCTTCTACGGGACCATTATCGGTGCCGGCAGCTTTTACGACCCCTGGACCCTGACCCGCGGCAACAAAGCCATCACCCCGGAAGATGATCCGGAGTATCAACCGGAAACGTTTTATTACACCGACGCGATCAGCGACAACGCCGCCCGCTTTATCAATGAGCATGATTCGGAGGAACCGTTCTTTATGTACGTCGCTTACACGGCTCCCCACTGGCCGCTGCATGCGCTTGAAAAAGACATTGAAAAATACAAAGGCCGTTATGACGACGGCTACGAAGCGATTCGCAAAGCGCGTTACGAACGCATGAAGCAACTCGGCGTGATCCAGGAGGATTGGGCGCTGAGCCCGGCTCCCGGCTCATGGAGTGATCTCCCCGAAGAGCAGAGAGCCTGGGAAGCGCGCGCAATGGAAGTGTATGCTGCCATGATCGACTCGATGGACCAGGGGATCGGACGGATCGTCGATGCACTGGAAAATGAGGGCGAATTCGAGAACACCCTAATCCTCTTCCTGCACGACAATGGCGGCTGCGATGAAACGATCGGTTGGGTGAAGCGCGAAAAAGGTCGACCACCACGCGCGCCGATGAGCCCCGATGAACTCCAGACGGAAATGTTTCCCACCCATACACGGAAGGGCCAACCAATCGTTTACGGCAAGGATGCCATGCCCGGACCAGCGACCACATACATGTCCTATCGCCGCAACTGGGCCAATGTCTCCAACACCCCCTTCCGTGAGTATAAATCAAAAAACCATGAGGGCGGCATCGCGACTCCCCTGATTGCCCATTGGCCCAAAGGTATTGCCGCAAAGAATGAGTTGCGTCATCGGCCCGGTCACTTGATTGACCTCATGGCGACCTGCCTCGACCTTTCCGGCGCTGAATATCCTGAAATCTATGCGAAACACCGGATCCAGCCATTTGAAGGCCAGAGCCTGAAAGCGAGTTTCTCAAAGGACGAGGATCCGGACCGGATACTCCTTTTTGAACACTATGGCCGGGCCGCCATTCGTGACGGCAATTGGAAACTGGTCCGCCTCGGCGTCAACAAGCCATGGGAACTCTACGGTCTGGAGAAGGACCGAAGCGAAATGAACAACCTCGTGGCGGAGCATCCGGAAAAAGCAGCCGCTCTGGAGGAACTCTGGACTTGGCACGCCTGGCGCACCCGCATCTACCCGAAGCCGGGAGATGGGAAGTAGTTGAATACCTTTGTGTTTGGTCCGTCCTGTAGCCGAACGCCTTAGCGTTTGGTCCGCACGCCATGCGCAACCGACCTGCCCTACCGACCAAAGCCGAAGGGCTTCGGCTACGGCGAGTGGATTAAGCGCTCGGCAGGTCGAGTTCGACTTCGACGTCCTCCTCGTAATCGACACCGGGTAAGCCAAATCCGAAGAGTGCAAGAAAGTTGTTTTGATAGCCGGAGTAGTCGGCCATGACATTAAGCGTCTCCGTGGTAATTTCCGGCCAGACCTTGGCCACTGCCGCCTGCACGTCCGGTTCCATTTCCCAGTCGTCGACCCGGATACGGCCTTCGTCATCCAGTTCCAGATCGTCGCCATAGAGGCGGTCGTTCAACAGGCGTACCATTTGCTCGATGGTATCCTCGTGGGTGCCCTTTTCCTTCATCACTTTGAAAAGGATGGAAATATACAGGGGCACCACGGGAATCGCGGAGCTGGCCTGGGTGACCACCGCCTTGTTCACCGCCACATAGGCTTCGCAATCGTAGGCTTCGGTAATGGCTTGGGCCGCGCGCTCGACATCCTTCTTGGCGGCACCGATCGTGCCGTTGGTGTAGACCGGCCAGGTGATCTCTGGCCCAATGTAGGAATAGGCCACACTCTTGGCCTCGGGTGCCAGCACACCGGCCTCGTTGAGGGCCTTCATCCAGAGCTCCCAATCCTCGCCCCCCATGACCTTAACGGTGTTGGCGATGTCCTCTTCGGTCGCCGGTTCAATGGAGACTTCGGAAACTTCGCCCTTGTCGGTATCCAGCGTGCGATTGGTAAAGGTTTCGCCGATCGGTTTGAGGCAGGACTTGTAGGTTTCCCCGGTTTCCGGATCGGTGCGGCGGGGCGAAGCCAGGCTGTAAACCACCAGGTCCACTTGGCCGAGATCCTCTTTGATGGTTTCGATCGCCTGCTGCTTGATCTCGTTGGAGAATGCATCGCCGTTGATGCTCTTGGCATAAAGCCCGGCTTCGTGGGCCGCTTTTTCAAAAGCAACCGAATTGTACCAACCCGCGCTCGCCGGCTTGCCCTTCATGGAGGGACGCTCAAAGAACACGCCCAAGGTGGCCGCATCGTGACTGAAGGCTGAAGCGATCCGGGTCGAAAGTCCGTAACCGGTGGAGGCGCCAATCACCAAAACCTTCTTGGGACCGCCTTCCTTTTTGGCGGCTTTGGCGACTTCAATTTCCTGCTGCACCCGCGCGTCACAACCTTTCGGATGTGAGGTGATGCAAACGAATCCACGAATCTTGGGCTTGATAATCATAATGTAAAATAGATCTGAGAGTTGGTGATTTCCTCAGATAGAAAGGCCCGTCCGACGAACTGGCAACCGGGAAGTTGGAGGTAATCTTGGTGGGTGGTTGGGTGCTCGCCTATCCCCCATAGCTCGTAGCATCGGTTCTGTTGCATCCGTCCGTAAGGCGTATGACTTACGATGACTCCTCCTACTCTTAATCGTAATCTTACTCTTAATCTCCGGGTTTAGAGAGTAAGACGACGTAAGCTACTTTTGTCCGGCGGCCCCAAAACTGAGGATCGGGTCGGGGCGATTCATCCCCCGCGACTACCGTTAGGCAGGTGCTTGCCTGATCGAGCGATTGCCGCCACCCACAACTCACCTGTCCGCCGTCGCCTTGGCGAAGGAGGAACCACTCACAAGTCACGCCGTCTTGTCCGGCTTAACCCGGTGAAGACGGAAGACCCAAAAGGGCGAAGGCGGAACGACTCAACATTCTATTTTATGGTTTAAGGTATGTCCCCGGCTAACTACGATAAAACTATGATTCAATCCTTCTCCGACGACGACACTCGGCAACTCTTCCATGAGGAGAAGAATCGACGATTCGCCGCAGTTGGACGTATCGCGTTACGGAAATTGATTCAAATGAACCGGGCAGGGCAACTAGATGACTTGAAAATACCACCCGGCAATAGACTGGAAGCGCTGAAAGGGAATATGAAAGGTTTGCACTCCATCCGCATCAATCAGCAATGGCGTATTGTTTTCAGGTGGACCAATCAAGGTCCCACCGAAGTCAAAATATGCGACTACCATTGACAACACCCCTATAACGTTACACGTTATAAATATGGATACACCGATCACACCTGGAGAAATTTTGCTAGAAGAATACCTCAAGCCGATGGGGATCTCTCAAAATGCCATGGCGCGGGCAATCGGTGTCGCACCACGGGCCATCAATGAGATCGTCCATGCGAAGCGCTCAATAACCCCACAAATGTCGATGCGCTTCGGAGTCTTTTTCGGGCAATCAGAAGATTTTTGGCACGGCATACAAGTTGAGTGCGACTTCCGCACCCTGCGCAAGGAGGCGAAAAAGATCACAGAACACGTGTTACCTGCGGAATCATTGATGGTCAGCGAGGACAAGTAGCCAGAGTTTAGTTTCAACTGAGCCGTTCAGCAACGAAACCATGTTGAACGAATTCCCGGGAAGTTGGTCGTCGTTAAGTGGTTTGTTGAGTGGTGGGTGGTCGCCTATCCCCCATAGCTCGTAGCATCCGTCCGTAAGGCGGATGACTCACGATGACTCCTCCTACTCTTAATCATAATCTTACTCTTAATCTTAAAACCCACGGATTAAGATGAAGAGTAAGATTAACTCTAGCTACTTTTGTCCGGCGGCCCCTAACCTCAGGATCGGGTCGGAGCGATTCATCCCCCGCGACGACCTTTAGGTCGTGCGCCTAATCAAGCAATAAGCACCACTCAACAAACAACCTACCCCTTCCCAATGCCGCTGGCTTCGAAGCCAATCTCGCGGAGCGCTTCCAAATCAAGGACATTCCGCCCGTCGAAGAGGAAGGCCGGCAGGTGCATGGCATCGTAGATCTTCTTGTAGTCGAGTTCCTTGAATTCGTCCCACTCGGTCAGAACCAGCACGGCGTGTGCGTCCTTGGTCGCCTCGTAGGCATCGCCGCAAACCGTGATAGAATCGTCCTTCTCGCCGAGCTCGAGGTCCCGGAGCATCTGCGCTTCCGGCACCTTAGGGTCGTAGATACTCAGGTTTGCCTGCTCCTCGAGCAGGTCCTTGCAAATGTAGATGGCAGCCGACTCGCGGGTATCGTTGGTATCCTTCTTGAAGGCGAAGCCGAGCACCGCGATCTTCTTGTCGGATACGGTATTGAAGAGCGTCGAGACAACCTTGCGTGCGAATCGGTGCTTCTGGTAATCGTTCATCTCGATCACGCTGTTCCAGTAGGCGGCCACATCCGGCAGACCGAAGTGCTCACAGAGATAAACCAGATTGAGGATATCCTTTTGAAAACAGGAGCCCCCGAAGCCGACCGAGGACTTAAGGAATTTCGGGCCGATCCGGCTATCCGTGCCAATGGCGTGGGCCACCTCGTCGACATTGGCTTCGGTGGCTTCGCAGAGCGCGGAGATGGCGTTGATCGAAGAGATCCGCTGCGCCAGGAAGGCATTGGCCGTAAGTTTGGAGAGTTCGGAAGACCAAAGATTGGTGGTAAGAATGCGCTCCTCCGGCACCCAGGCGGCATAGACATCGACGAGTATCTGAATCGCCGCCTTGCCCTCGGGCGTCTGGTCCCCACCGATCAGGACACGGTCCGGATTCTGCAAATCCTGAATGGCGGTTCCCTCGGCGAGGAACTCGGGATTGGAAAGTATCTGGAACTTACGCCCTTCTGCGTTAGATTCGAGGATACGTTTGATCGACTCAGCCGTACGCACCGGGAGCGTCGATTTTTCCACCACAATCTTATCTCCTTCGCAGACCTCGGCGATCTTACGCGCGCATTTTTCGATATAGCGAAGGTCCGCCGCGCGGCCAGCGCCCACCCCATAGGTTTTGGTCGGGGTGTTGACCGACATGAAGATCATGTCCGCCTCACGGATCGCCGAGTCCACATCCGTGGAGAAAAAGAGATTTTTGCCACGATTAGCCTGCACGATCTCATCGAGGCCCGGCTCGTAAACCGGCAGCTCGACTGAATTCCAAGCATCGATTCGAGCCTCATTGATATCAACGACGGTAACAGTGTGATCCTCGCACTTGTGCGCAATCATAGCCATGGTCGGCCCACCCACATATCCGGCTCCAATGCAGCATATTTTCATGATGTGCTGTTGGTATAGGATCGGGCCTCACAGACAAGTGTATTCTCGACGATCGAAGATCAACTGACCCCACTCAATGAGCCTTAATCGTAATCTTTATCTTACTCTTAATCTTAATCTTAATCCCGCGGTTTTTGGGAGTAAGAGTAAGATTTTGATTAAAAGTAGGAGGAGACGTGAGTCATCCGCCTTAAGGACGGATGCGACAATGCCAACCACTGCCTCCATCGCTTCCCAAGCATGGAGGTCAGGCAACCACTCACAAGTCACGCCGTCTTGTCACGCCGTAGTCCCGAAGGGCGAAGGTGGAAGAGCCGAAAGGGGGAAGGCGGAACCACCAACTAAATCACCCCACCTGCTTGAGGTTGATAAAATGATCCCAATCCGAATCATAATCCTGATCGATCAGCGAGCTGACGAAGGGCCGCCAGCGCGGGCGCTCGGGCTTGCGGATCAAATGCATATTGGCCTGATGCGGCAGGCGGTTGGCCTTGCGGGAGTTGCACTTGATGCAGCTGGTCACGATATTCTCCCAGGAGGTCCGGCCGCCCCGGTCGCGGGGAATGACGTGATCCATATTCAACTGGGAGGCTTCAAATCCGTTGCCGCAGTATTGGCAGCGGTAGTTGTCGCGCTCGAAAAGGTTCTCCCGGGTAAACTTCACTTCCTGCACCGGGAGCTGGGCGTATTCACGAAGAAGGAGTACTTTGGGCACGCGAATGCGCAGGCGGACGGTATTGACGTAGGCTTCATTGTCCCCGGGTACTTCCTCTTCCGAAAGCGCGAGCCAGGCCGCGGCGTCCATCATGCGGAAGCTGGAATCTCCCGTATAAATGACCTGGGCATGGTCCTGAAGGAGCAAACTAAAGGCCCGCTGAGTGCCGACAATATTAACAGGCTGCCAGAGCCGGTTTAAAACTAGAACTCGAAAACTGAGACCAGTGCCCATCTGGGACTTATGGATGTAGCGCTGCTTCGAAGAATGTCAACCCTGACGAACCGCAGGCTGAAAGTGAGGGCGAGCACCTCTTAATCTTAATCCGAATCACCCGATCAATACCGAGCGACCCGTTAATTAAATTCTTTGATCACGGAGCCGGGACATTCCTGTCCCGTCCTGCCAAACCGGCGGACAGAAATGTCCGCACTCCCTTGAAGAAAGCGACTTTGGAACAGCTGACTACCTAAAGAGCAACACCGGCAGCTTGACGGAGCGGATCATGGCCGTGGTCGTACTGCCGACGATGAACTGCCGGATGGGTGAATGCCCGTAGGCCCCCATGACCAAAAGATCGATATGATCCTGTGCCACCACGCTCTCGATTACTTCTTCCGGTTCGCCGGTACGCTGCTCGATTGTCACTTCGTAACCGGCGTCCCTCAGCTTATCCGCCGCTTCGGCCAGAGCCGCCTCGACTTTAGCATTCCCGGAACCGACATAGAGGAGATAGGCGTGCATCCCCTTCAGGAGTGGCGACTTCGCCGCATACTCCACTGCCTTCATGGCGCTCTTACCCCCGTCAAAAGCAATGATGAAGTTGCGCATGGGCTTGAACTCCCTCGCAGCGACGAGCACCGGATGCTGACAGCTCCGGATCACCCGTTCCAGGTTGGTGCCGAGGTGGCCCTTCTCGAAGTCGGCGTTGTTGCCTCGCTTCCCGATCACGACCAGTTCCGCGTCCTTTTCGTAGTTGGCGATGGAATCGCTGAGCTTGCCGTGTTTCTGATCGGCCAGCACTTCGCCCACACCGGCCGCCTCCAACTGGGTCTTGGCATCATCAAGGATGGCCTGACCGCGTTTGGCCGCCAGCTTTGCCTGCGCCGCTTCCAACTCGACTATTTCCTCCAGCAGGTGCTTCCGGGCGTTGAAACCGATACTTCCGCTCAGGTCGCTCTTGACCGGATCCTCGTGGTGCGGGTTGAGCATGTGCAGCACGTGGACGGCAGCCTCCAGACGTTCAGACGCCCAGGCGGCGTGCTGGTACACACTGGGGGCGTAGATGGAACCATCGGTGCAGGCGAGAATGTTGGGTGTGGCCATGATGTTTAATCGAAAGGATTTCTGTATTCGTTAGTGGGCGTCGAGCTGCTCGCCCGCGCCCGGTTTGTCGTGTTCTGCAATTTGCAGAACCAGGGTCTTGCTGGCTTCATTCATTCCGAAGAGTTCCACTTCAGTGCCTTCACGACGGAACTTCAAGACAACACGGTCGAGGGCATGGATCGCCGACAGGTCCCAAAAATGCGCGTGGGTGACGTCAATGCGCACCTTGTCGAGGACCTCCTGAAAATCGAAGGCCTCGGCGAAGCTGCTGGCCGAAACGAAAAACAACTGGCCCCGTACGGTGTAAACCCGCTCGCGGCGGGAGACTTGAAGCGCCGAGTCGATTTCGAGCAGGCGAGACACCTTGTAGGCGAAGAACAAGGCACTGAGTAGAACACCGGCCCCGACCCCGAGCGCCAGATTGTGCGAGAACACGGTCACGAGGACGGTGGTCAACATCACCATGCTGGAGGTCCTGTGGTGTTTCTTGAGATTTCCGATCGACTGCCAACTGAAGGTACCGATCGAGACCATGATCATGACCGCTACCAGTGCGGCCATGGGGATGCGACGCACTACGTCATCCAGAACGAGAATAAGAATGAGCAGAATTATCCCGGCCGCAAAAGCGGACAGGCGCCCGCGCCCGCCGGATTTCACGTTGATCACCGACTGCCCGATCATCGCACAGCCCGCCATGCCCCCGAAGAAGCCGGAGACGATATTGGAAATCCCCTGCCCCGTGCATTCACGGTTCTTGTTACTCGGGGTATCGGTGAAATCATCCACGATGGTCGCGGTCATGAGCGATTCCAGCAGACCAACGATGGCGAGCGAGATCGCGTACGGCAGAATAATCCCGAGCGTCTCGAAATTGAGCGGCACATCCGGCAGAAGAAAGACCGGCAGGCTCGCCGGCAGTTGTCCCATGTCACCAACCGTGCGCAGGGAATCCTCCAATCCGAGGCTGACCGAAACAATCGTCAGAATAATGATGCAAACCAGCGGCGAAGGCACCGCCGTGGTCAGAAGTGGCAACCCGTAGATAATGACGAGACCTGCCGCTACCATGCCATACATCAAAATACCCTGTCCCTCGAACTCAGGTAGCTGCGCCATGAAAATGATAATCGCGAGCGCGTTGACAAAACCGGTCACCACCGAGCGCGAAACAAAGCGCATCAGACTACCCAACTTGAAGGTGCCCGCCAGAATCTGTAACAACCCTGTCAGCACCGTGACGGGAAGAAGGTACTCAAGCCCGTGGTCGCGGACGAGACTGACCATCAGCACCGCCATCGCCCCGGTCGCCGCCGAGATCATCCCGGGGCGCCCGCCGAGAAAGGCAATTACCACCGCGATACAAAATGAGGCGTAAAGCCCGACCGCCGGATCGACCCCGGCGATGATGGAGAAGGCAATCGCCTCGGGAATAAGCGCGAGCGCGACGACCGCACCGGCAATCAAGTCCTTGCGCGGGTTGGAAAACCACTCTTGGAAGTATTTGGACTGAAACATAGCTCTGGATAGTATCCCGTCTCCCCATTGCCCTCTCGAAAATGAGAAGCCATGAATCAGAAGACCGGTCAGGAAGGTAGGTGCACTGACAAAAAAGTCGCCGAGGCTGGTAGGTCTTCCCCTGAGCGCAAGCATCGAATCAAAAACCATGGCCCTGGTCGGGGCGGGCGTCCACGCCAACGCAGGATTCCTCCTGCGCCCGGGATTCTACGAAAAACCATTCATCCCCAAAAAGCCAAAAAAGAAATCCGAGGCCGTTTGGTCATGATGCGGCCGTTTTGCGCATCCCCTGCCGTTTGCAGATTCATGGTCGGCGGGGACACCGACCGCTACCAACACCAGACCGAAAAATCTACCATAGCTCAATCGAATTTTAAGGCCAGGCGCGCCTGTAATTCTCGCTCATCCAGCCCTTCAATACGCAACTGTTTCCTCGGGCTGCCATGCCCACGCAGCACTTCCACGGAGCCTTTCGGTAAGCCAAGGCGCGCCGCTAACAAGGCACAGACCGCCGCATTGGCTTTTCCCTTTTCCGGCAGTGCACTCACCTTTACCTTGAGTGCATTCCCCAACCAACCGGCAACCCCTTCCTGTGAGGCACCCGGAACGACTTTAACTGATAATTCGCAGTGCATGCCAAAAATCCTGTGCTCTCATTGGGACGACCGCGGACATCGATCATTGTCCACTCGGACCGACTCGATGTGCAGCTGCAGTTTACAGATCGTGATCCCACAAAAGTCCTCGATCTTACGGATGGTGTAGTCGCGCAACTCTCCACAGCTGTGCGCAACCTGCTCTCCGTAAGCGAGCGATAGATTCATTTTAATATCGTAGCCGTCGATCTTATGCTTGATCCGCACACGTTGAATTTTCGCAGACGGCACCCGTTCGCGCACACAGTGGAGGATCATTTGCGTCAATGCGCTTTCCGAAATGGTCACGTCTCCTCTTTGCTGGTAACCGGGCCGAACCACCGTCTTGTCGTAGTGACGACCATGCACCATGTGCTCGAACCAGACCTTGATCGCGTGCGCAATCAACTTCGGGTAGGCTTGCTTCACCTCGACAACCGGCAAGGGGATGACGTGCTGCCCCTTGGTCTTGCGCGAGCGTATGGCCTCTTCGATTTTCTCCCGCGAGGCGATCTCCTCGATCCGTATGATTTGCTTCGGCTCGGGCAGACCGAGCGTCAGGCAGTTCCGCAGGATCATCCGGTCGCTGGTTCCCAGCAGCAAAATCTTTGGATACTGTGCCTCCGAAAGAGCCCTTATCATTGCTTCACGGTGCTCAGCTTCGTTGAACATGGCGGTCTTCACCGCCGCGATGTAATGCTCTTTTTCTTTCGCCGATCGTCCGGCCACAATCTTCCCTTCACGAATGAGCAAGCCGTCGTCGATGATCGCCGGAATGTTGTGCGTGTCCGCCACCAAGCGTGCCCGAAAGCTCTTACCTGTGCCCGCTTTGCCCACCAGCGCATAGACCTCGATCAGTTTCGCTCCTTTTACCTTGGGGCGAAAAACGGTTTTCAGCTTCGATAGAACTAAACTTTTCTTGAGCATAAGAGCGCCGCTCCGTGCGCTCATCAAAAACGATTCCGCACAGAAAATGCTAGCCGACAAACTATCAACATGATCGTGACTCACAAGCGAAACTCAGAATCAGGAACGGCAATCAAAGAAATCTGATTGATCCTATAACCTCCACTTCCTGCATCCGTCGCGGATTTACTTACGAATAGACTGCAGCAATGCCGACGCAGTAGCGATCCATAGTGATTCAAACAAAGCATGGAAGGTCGATAACCGCTCATATTCAATGACTTGAAAAGACCGCGCCATCATGCAGGCTGTTCTACATGACACTGTAGGTGCATATCACTGTCGAGCCGGGCAAGCGATCCGGATAGTTCCGCACCGCTTCCATGCACGCATCTGAAAACATACAGGCCACCATCGCCCGGCTCGCCGAGGCGGGCGATGCATCCGGCTACACCGTCGATACCTTCGGGCAAAGCGAGGGCTGTCCGCTACTTGGCCTGACGCGCGCCGCCTCGGAGCCGGATACGAGCGAGCGGCACATTTACCTTTCCGCCGGCATTCACGGCGACGAACCGGCCGGGCCGCAGGCCCTGCTGGAATTACTCAACGAGGATGCCCTGCCCGACCAACACAGCTACGCCATCTGCCCGCTCTTGAACCCTATCGGGCTGGGGCAAGGTACGCGCGAGAACGGAGCAGGGATCGACCTCAACCGCGACTACCGTCACCTCGTCTCCCGCGAAATCAGCACACACGCCGCCTGGATCGAACAAAACGTTAGCGCGATAACCATCGCCATGCATCTCCATGAAGATTGGGAGAGCCGGGGCTTCTACCTCTACGAACTCAATTTCACCCAGCAACCCGGGTTCAGCCCCCAAATCATACAAGCCGTACAAGCACACCTGCCCATCGATCTGGACGAAATCATCGACGGACGTATCGCCCACCAGGGCATCATTCGACCTGACCGCCTCCCGGACCTCGAGGAAGGCGACCCCGAAGCGATCTACCTGCAAAAGCGCTACGGCGGCCTCAACTACACCGTGGAAACCCCTTCCTCGCAGGACTTCAATGCGCGTGTCAAGGCGCTCAAGGCCGCCGTCCTCGCCATCACCTGAGACGCGCACGTCTCGAAAAAAAACTCCCCGCCTCAAACGCGGAGGGGATTCGGCTGTCAATTACGATACCGTTAGTGAGAAGCTGGAAACAGGATAACCAAAAACTGAATAACTGCGGCCAAAGCCGCTCCGTCCTACCCGTTCAACAGCAGAAACCCGACATTCAGATAAGTCGCATAGCCGACCCAAAGAAAATACGGGAGCAATAAAGCCGCGGCCGGCCGGCTGACCGGATAAGCCGTCCGAATCGTCCAGCCGATCGCAAGCAACAGGGGCACGATCACGACCAAGGCCAGATCGATCCGCTGCAGCCCGAAAAAGGCCGGCGTCCAGAGAAGGTTGAGGCCCAACTGCGTACCGAACCACTTGAACGCGCGGCGCTTCAACAGCAGTACAACCGGACGGTGCCAGATCAGCGCTAGGGCCAGCCCCACCATGGCATACAGCGTCGTCCAAACCGGACCGAAAAGCCAGTTCGGCGGTGTCCCCGGCGGACGCTGCAGGGCGTCATACCAGCCGTCCACCGAGAGAAAGGTCACCAGCCCGCTGGCATTCCCCAGCAGCTCCACCCCCAACACACAGATCAAAGCCTTTTTCCAAAATTGCATGCCGGAAAGGTTAGCCTAACGGAAAGCGGGAATCAACCTCAGCTCGTCGTAAGCCCCAGGTCAGTTGCCCGTTTTTCAGTCCTTTCCCGTCGCATCGATCCGTATTTATCCTGCGTCGTTTTAACGAAGCAGGGAAGGTCGATGATCAAGGCAGCGAATCACCTTCCCATACTTTACTATATTGTATCAGTATCGTTTCATAAAATATTTTACTTTTATATAATAATCTTTAGATCAGATGTTTGTAAATTTTCGTATCGTTTCATGAAATTAAATACAAAAACTCAGGAGCTGCTGACCTACCTGCAACGAAATGGGCCGAGCGCGTCCGGTGATGTCGTGAAACAGTTCGGAATCAGCCGAGCCACACTCATGCGGCGGGTCCGGGAACTGGGCGATCGAGTTGTCACCTTGGGCAAAGCGCGTGCCACGCTACTGGCCGCCCGCCGGGACCTAAGAACGGATACGCCTCTTTATCAAGTTCTCGAGAATGCCCAGCTTCAGTTAGCCGGACATCTCATCCCCCTTCAAGACGGGGAACGCACCCAATGGCTACTCCGTCCTGAGGAGAGTCCGGCGGCCTGCTTTGAAGGTGAGTTCAAAAATGGCCTCTATCCGGATTGGCCATGGTTTCTGGAAGACCTTCGCCCCTCCGGCTTCCTTGGACGTGCTTTTGGCAAACGCATGGCAAAACTCTTCTCAATCGATACAAACCCCGAGAATTGGAATGGCCGGGAACTGCTCATGACGCTCACTCGCTTCGGCTCGAATTTACCGGGCAACTTTATTCTTGGGGATGGCATGGCCTTGAATGACTTTCAGGAAGAAAAGCTCAAGATTGCCAAAGGGTATTACCGAAACAACCTTCCTCAAATCTACCCGGAACTGGCAAAGCACGCCATGGACGAGAACGAGGATTTCGGATCATCGGCCGGAGGCGATCAGCCAAAATTCACCACCATGGTTAGCGATGCCCCAGGCGAGACACCGCGATCGGTCATCGTTAAATTCAGTCCTCATTTGGAATCGCCGCTCGGCCAGCGCTGGTCCGACCTCCTGCATGCCGAACACCTTGCCAATCAAATCCTGACGAAAGCCGGTTTCGCCACCGCAAAAACCCGGATTTTCCAAATCGACAGGCGAACTTACCTTGAGTCCGAGCGCTTCGACCGCATCGTGCCAACCGGCCGAAGGGGGTTGGTTACGCTTCGCTCCCTTGATGCCGCATATTTGGGACTTGGCATTGGCACTTGGGCCGATTGCGCCCGGAAGCTTGTCGAAAAAAAGTGGATTCGCGGGGAAGACTATGAACGCATCGCCCAACTCCACTGTTTTGGCGAACTGATTGCCAATACAGATATGCACTGGGGCAACCTGAGTTTCTTCTTCCCCGGGCAAAGCCCCTACCCGCTCGCACCGGTTTACGACATGCTCCCCATGCGTTTTCGTCCAAGTAGCACCGGCGAGGTCAGGCAAACAAGATTCGACCCAAAGCTTCCCAAGCCGGAGGACCAAACAGCATGGCTGGAAATGTATCCGCATGCCCACGACTTCTGGAAAGAAGTCAGCGCTCACCCCGACATCTCCGAGGATTTCAAGGCCATCGCTGAAGCCGCAACGGATTCATTGGAGACGGTGTATCGAGTCGCGATTCAGTAAGCGCATCCCGCCGCGTAAAAGGCTTCGCCTATGCGTTTCCATCCCGCATCACTCCCCCACACCAAACACAAGCCACGCCGTCTTGTCCGGCGCAACCCAGTGAAGACGGAAGACCCGAAAGGGCGAATGTAGAACCACTCACCATTCAACAACTCAACCACCCACCACTCAACGACTCACCACCTCCATGCCCAACACGGCCCCACTACATTTACGCCTGCCCGTCAGCTTTTACCTCCAGGTCGTGATCTGTGCGGCGCTCTGGGGCAGTGCGTTTCCGGTGATTAAAAACAGCTACGCCGAACTGAGCCTCAACCACTATGGCGAGCAGCTCATCTTTGCCGGGAGCCGTTTCTTTCTAGCCGGCCTGTTCGTCCTGCCATTCTGCCGGGGCAAGGTCCTCCCAAAGTTGAAGCAGGCCCCCCGCGGCCCGCTCATCGCCATCGTGCTGGGACAGACCTATTTCCAGTACGTCTTCTTTTATTACGGGCTCAATGTCTCCACCGGCACCCTGGCCGCACTGCTGGTGGGGGCCGGCAGTTTTTGGTGGATGCTGCTCGCCCCTCTCATCCTCAAAACCGCGCCACCCCGGCCGGTCCACTGGGTGCTGCTTGCCTGTTGCTCGCTTGGCATCGCCTGCGCGGTTTACCAACCGGGCAGCGACCTTCAAAACGCGGGCCTCGGTGCCGCCGCGTTTCTGGCCGCCTCCTTCTCCGGGGCCATGGCCGCCACCTTCATGAAAAAGGTCGCCCCCGTTTCCGGCAGCCGGACCCCCACTGCCTTCTCCCTCTCCACCGGCGGACTCCTTCTCCTGCTGACGGCCGCGCCCTTCTGGACCCAATATATCGCGAGCTTCAATCTCACCACCCTGCTCGTCACCCTCTACCTCGCCTTTGTTTCCGCCACCGCCTTCACGCTCTGGAACCGTTTAATCGAACACTACAGTATTAATGTGCTGGCTTCCTTCCGGTTCCTCATCCCCCTGATGGGTATCCTCGAATCCACCCTCTTCATCCCGGGCGAAAACCTTCGCCCCGGTCTCGTTATCGGCGCGGCCGTTGTACTCAGTTGCCTCGTCATCTCCTCACGTGTCAAAGAGGCCCCGCTGGAAGGCCGCCTCATCCGGCCTTGAGCGAAGACACCGCTGTGTTCGCTCAAGATTGGTTGCCCGGTTCGTCCGTTACCGGTTTTAAAAACGCACCCGCCGCAGTTCGATCCGCGTCAAATCCGTCATTATTCATTAGCCATTCGTCATTAGCAGTTCATCATTAAGACAATGCATTGCGACGTCACCTGCCCAACCTGTTTCGAGACCTTCAGCGTCCCCGGACCGGCGGAAAATGAAGTTCCCACCCAATGGGACTACGACTGCGAGATTTGCTGCCGACCAATGGTGATTTATTTTTATTTGGACGGGGAGGAAGTGTACGCCGAGGCCGCGGCGGATCAGTAATAACGAATCCGTTCGTGAACGCGTATCATCTCAAAACTTTTGCAAAGCGGTATTATATCTATCCAACCCACTTCAGGACGGGCTTCTTTAGAGCCCGTGCCTGACGATACTGAGCACGCGCTCTGAAGAGGCGCGTCCTACAACAGGATCGTAGAACTATAGATACGGCCGGCAGTTAGGTTCATTTGGTAAAATTCCCCTAAGCTTGTGCGATTCGAGTTCGATCCTATTTGAGCGCCCCCCCGACCAGAAAACAGGCGAGACACCTGTTCTACGCAGGATAGATGAGCGGAAAAGACCTCGGAGCCTGACTATGTAATCTGGATATTAAAAATCCCCGTCAGGCCGATGATGATGAAGTAGGCGGCGACAATGTAATTCAGGATTTTCGGAAAAACCAGGATGCAGATGCCTGCGGCCAGCGCGAGGAGGGAGTTAAGTTCGATAACCATCCCGTAGCTTACAAAACGGGGGCTTGTTCGGTCAAGAGCGCCCCACCCGCCTCCTGTCCGACTGTTCCCCCAAATGAATGGAGGCCGAAATCGACGGTGGAAATCCCAAGACGGATATATAAACGGGCGGAACGCCTTTTCTCCAGCGGATTCCCGTATGGGCTGTCCGAGCGCGTGGACATTTCCCTTTCCGTTGGGCGCATTTTCCATAAGCGTATTCACAATGAAGCATCTCACCCTGATACGACATGCCAAATCGAGCTGGTCGGATGTCTCGCGGGGCGACTTCGACCGCCCGCTCAATGCGCGCGGCTTGCGGGACGCGCCGAGGATGGGCGCTTATCTGAAGAAAGCCAAGCTGCCTCCGGTGGACCGGATCGTGAGCAGTCCCGCGCTGCGGGCGCGCACGACCGCTGAATTGATCGCGGCTGCGCTGGACGTGCCAAACGACTCCATCGTCCTGGAGCGAGAGATTTATGCGGCTTCGCTGGCGGCGCTCTTCACCTTGGTGCAAGGCCTGAATGAGGCGAACATGCATGTGGTGCTTGTCGGGCACAATCCGGGTTTCGAGCAACTGGCCTATGCCCTGGATCCCGACTTTGAGGGCGACGGTGAGAAATTTCCGACCTGCGGCGTCGCGCAAATGGAGCTCGGGATAGACACTTGGAGCGAGATCGGCGAAGCTTGCGCGGCGAAGTGCCAATTCGTCTATCCTAAACTTCTTTGATCCCCACAAACCACTCACAACTCAACCACCACCAAGTCACGCCGGAGCCCCGAAGGGCGAAGGCGGATCAACGACCATCCAATATGGGCCTAAGCATTCACTACTCCGGCACGATCGACCGCACCGAAGCCATTCCAAAATTCGTGGAAGAGCTGTCCGACATCGCCGACTCCATGGACTGGATGGTGCAGCCAATCAACGAGGACGAGAGCGACCCGAATTTTCGCGGGATCATCGTCAATCCGAAGGGCGATTGCGAACCGCTCTGCTTTATTTTTGATCGGGAAGGACGGCTACGCCCGCTGATGGATCTGCTCAACGAACAGGTCGAGCCAACGAGGTATTCCCTAGCCACGTCCACGAAGACACAGTTCGCCGAAATCGAGA
Source organism: Coraliomargarita sinensis (assembly GCF_003185655.1). NCBI lineage: Bacteria > Pseudomonadati > Verrucomicrobiota > Opitutia > Puniceicoccales > Coraliomargaritaceae > Coraliomargarita > Coraliomargarita sinensis. Next base: position 138,180 of record NZ_QHJQ01000009.1, read on the forward strand.
CACATGTCTGGATCATCGGTCTGTTGCGCTATTTGAAGAAGCGCTACCTCAGCAACCTAAAGGTCAGCGACGAAGGCGAGTACTGGGAGACCGAGGACTTGGAGAAGCTGCGCGAAAAGAAGCAATTCCTCCAGGGAATGATCGAACAAATCGGCGGCGCCTTGAGTGAGGCCGAACCTCTCCCGGAGGACGCCTCCGTCGACGAGATGATTGCCCGGATTGAAGCCATTGTGAAGGAGCTGCCCCGGGACACGGAGTAATGGTCCGCGAAAGGACGCGAAGATTTTTTTGTAGCACAGCCGTCCCGCCTGTTTCGGGACGCGCTTCGGGAAGATACGGATGGCTACGCGTCGTCTAGATATAGGAAACAGGCGGGAGCCTGTTCTAAGGGAGTAAGCCGATTGATGCGCGTCAATAAGCGATCAATTCGAGCCCCTTGATACGGCTGAACTCGGAAACGTTCCGAGTCACCAAAGGCAAGCTCTCACTGAGCGCAGTGGCTGCGATGAGAATATCAAAGTCACCGATCAAATCGCCTTCGAGTCGCAAGTCCCGACGGATCCGGGCCGCCTGCCCCGCCACTTTTGAATCCAGATTAATACGTGTGTAGGCACGAAGAAGCCGCTCGCCCTCGCCCGGTTCGGCAAAGCCCTCTAAAAATTCCGTCACCGAAATCACCGAAATGGAAAAGGCCGCATCGGCGTGCATTTGCAAAAAATCCGTCGCACGCCCACGCTCGCTCTTCCGCGCCTCGCGCTGAAGGTCGATGAGAAAACAAGTATCGAGAATCATTCCTCGTTAGCCCATTCGCTAGCCGAGATTCGCGGTGAAGCCGATTCTTCCGCTTCCACCCCGGCCCAGTAATCCAGCGTCTTTTTCGGGGCACCCTTTTTCGCGCGGTACAGAGCCTGAGTTTCCTCAAGGATCGCCGCACCCGTGGATTTGGGCGCATCAAAGCGCGCGCGCCGAACCACCGACGAAAAGGATTCTTTGCCCCGCTTCGCCCGTTTCAGACGCTCGTAAGCATCCAGCTCCAGACTGATTGTCTTAATTGCCATGCATGATATCATGCATGGAATTTTAGAGTTTTCAAGCTAAACGCATAGGCGTATTCTGGTCTGTACAGCAGCCGACCTTAGTTAGAATCTGAGGATCAACGTAGCCGAAGCCCTTAGGCTTTGGACGGCCCACTTCGTCAAGTCTGACCAAACGCGAAGGCGTGTTCCTGTCTGCACAGCAGCCGGTTTTGTCGCTCCGCTCGGAACGGCGACAAGTTGGATTACGACGGGACGCAAAATCCCCTATCCCGCCGTGTAAACGGCTTCACCAAGACAATCTCATCGAGGATCACGGATCACGCAACCCGTCCTGTCACGCCGTAGCCTTGAAAAGCGAAGGCGGAATCACGCATTCCCCTACCGGCCGATCTTCAACAGCTCGACGTCGAAGACCAGCATACCGGCCGGGGCGCCCGCGGGTGGTTTTTCGCCGTAGGCGAGCTTGGCGGGAATCCAGAAGCGGCGGGTCTCGCCTTCGACCATGAGTTGCACGCCTTCCGTCCAACCGGGGATGACACGGTTGAGCGGGAAAGTAGCCGGCTGGCCGCGCATGACCGAGCTGTCGAACATCTGGCCGTCGGTGGTCCAACCACTGTAGTGCACGGTGACATTGTCGGAGGCCTTGGGATTGGCTTCACCACTGCCTGCAGTGATCACGCGCGAGGCAAGCCCACTCTCGTGAACTTCGGCGTTATCGGGAATAGCCGCGACGTCTTCCGGCACCTTGGGGGGCTCGGGAGCCTTTTGAATTTCCAGAAGTTCGACATCAAAAACAAGCATACCGCCGGGGCGTCCACCGCCGGGGTTTTCGCCATAGCCCAGCTCGGCCGGAATCCAGAAGCGGCGGGTCTCACCGACCACCATGAGCTGCAGACCTTCGGTCCAGCCTGGAATGACACGATTCAGCGGGAAGCTGGCGGGCTGACCGCGCTTCACCGAGCTGTCGAACATTTTGCCGTCGGTGGTCCAACCACTGTAGTGCACGGTGACCGTATCTGCCGCAGCGGGTGAATCGCTACCGCTGCCCTCCTCCAGGACACGGGAAGCCAGACCGGAATCGGTCCGCTCGGCGTTTTCAGGCACGGCACTTACATCGCTCGGTGTATCAGTCATGGAATAGGTATCGTCGGCCAAAGCTGTCGAGGTCAACGGCAAAGCCAAACCGGCCAGGGTGAGCGTGAAGGCAGAGAGTAATTTCAGTGACAGATTTTTTCGCATACGCCCCATCCCAAATACTCGAGCCAGACAGGCAAGTGTGTTTTCAACACACGGACCGCTTGATACCCTGTTTTCAATCGGTGCCGTTCAGAAAACTGCATTCGCCGTGCAGCCATAGCGATGGAAAGCTCACTCCGACTACAGTCCCATGCCCGACTCTTTCAATTTTACCAGACGTGCCGCGCCTCAACGGCGCGGAGCCATGCGCGAGCGCAGACGCCACGAATTCCAGCTTGTGATACGAAACCTATCGGGTTTTCCGCTGACAAAGCTCAACGTCCTCTCTAAATCCAACGAATACCAACGCTACGGGAAGGGAGAAAATCCCTATCGGAAACAATCATCCGCCCCAGGCCCCGGAAAAAAACTTGAGACAGCATGTCCACCCGGTCCGCAAAACAGAACCCACGCCCGACGCAGAATCATTGCCGATACTGCAACCATACACTGGAGAAAGCAAAGCAGCGCTGCCCCGCTTGCAAGCGTGGGCAGGAGCGGGCGGGTGAAGTCATCGCGCTGGCGCTGATGCTGGTGGTCATGGGGGTAGTGCTCTACCTGCTGGTGACAGAGGAGGATAAATTTCAGGGGATCTATGGAGAAAAAGAGCCACCCCCCGTTGAGATCAGCTACAGCGATGCTGGTGATGCCGTGCCGGCCGCCTCCGCTTTTCAGGTTATCAGGGAGCAGTCCAACCAAAGCGCTGTTGGCGATATCATCCTCAAGCAGCTGCGCGCCTCAAAATCGGCGCCTATCATCAACTATCAGGGCACGCGGTTCCGGCAGACGGAAAAAGACTTTCCCTTTTATGTGGCTGAAAAAAAGTGGAACAGCAAAACCCAACGTTACGACTTCTATCGTCGGGGCATGCAGGGCGCGGAGGTGCCAATGCGAGGGGAGGCGCGACGCTATTTCATCTCCGAGAATCAGGGCGACTATCCCGAACCGGAAAGTGGCTGCGGGCCGACCGCTCTGCTCAACCTGTATGTCTGGTATTCCAAGTTCGGACTCTTGGACGAATCAATCCAACACTCAGACCAGCAGCGCTACAAGCAGCTGAAGTTTCAACAGATCGATCGCAAAATTCGGGAGATTCAAAAGCAGTCGCGTACGGACTACGGCGGGACCAACACAGTAGCCTCCATTGTAGCGATGGACGAATTGGTGCAGCAATACAGCAAGGGGCCCACCCGACTGCACTTTGAAATCAAAAAGCCGCCGCTTTCATTGAAAGATTTCAATGAACTGAGCCGCAACTACCGGGCCGGTATTTTATCGGTGCGGCCGAAGGACAGGCAGACCGGGGCGCTTCTGGGCAATCACGCCGTGCTTTGCATCCGCGGAGATAAGGGCGGCATGATTACGATCGCCAACTGGGGCGAGTTCTCGCACGGCGCCCTCGTCCAACGAAAGGACGGCCAGTGGTTTGTGCCGAGGGATCGCTCCCACCATGAATTGAAGATTAATAATCTGACCGTGCTGGTGCCCTTTACGCCGAAGGACGGGGCGTAGTTTTGCTGGCGAGGAGAGCCAGAGGATCCGTCTACGTTCTACTACGCCGTAGCATGCTGGCTTGGCTACATTGCTTTCTGCCCGAACTGAAGAAGCCAGAAGACTGGCTTAGCTACAGCGCATCTATGTAGCCATGGCAGTATGGCTCAGTACACATCGTTCGGACGCCATGACAGCCTAATCAAATCTCAAACGGGCCGTTACCGGATAATGATCCGAGGGGTAGCGGCCTTCCCGGTGGGTGCGTATGATTTCGGCGGACAGCACATCCACATCCGGTGCTGCGAGAATGTGGTCGATCTTCACGTTGTCCGTCCAGCCGTTGAAATCGCTGATCGTTCCGCCAAATTTATCATCCGGATGTAGCACGCGCCAGGTATCGACCAGCGGGATGGGATTGGGTGCGTCGAGAGCCTCCTGCCCCTTGAGATATCGAATCACTTTGCTGTCTTCATCGGCATTCAGGTCGCCGCAGAGAACGAAAGGGTTTTCGTTCTGGCGGGCCGCGATACGCATCATGATCAACTGCGCGCCCTTTTCACGGGCATTGACGGATTGGTGGTCCATGTGGGTGTTATAGATGGTAAGCTCGCGCTGCGTCGTCCGTTCACGCAGTTCGGCCCAAGTGCAGATGCGCCGGTAGCGGTTGCCCCAGGAGACCGAGGGTTTCTCCGGCGTTTCCGAGAGCCAGAAGGTGTTGGTCTCCATCAATTCGAATCGATCCTTCAGGTAGAGGATGCAGGAATACTCGCCCTTGGTCCCACCATCCCGTCCGGTTCCGGCGACCGCGTATTGCTCCAGTTCTGCAAGCAGATATTCCAACTGGAAGTGATAGGCCTCCTGAATCGCGACCACGTCGGGCGATTCCGCACGAATCACGTCGCGGACGAAGCCCTTGCGATTCTCCCAGCGATTCTCCCCGTCTTTGGCCCGGCCGTTACGAATATTGAAGCTCATAACCTCAAGATCCAGTATCGTGAATGCGGCCGGTTTATTCGGCACCTTTGTATCCGGAACCTGCGCGCGACAGGATGGACCACTGCCGAGTAAGCCGACAGTGCAGAGAAGTATGACGCAGACCTTGAGGACAGGCTGAGGTTTATCGCGAGAGTTCATCGAGAAGAAGTGCTTGATCGGTTAGCTATTATTAAAGTTTACCACTTTGACCGGCGCGCCGTTCTGCTCCCGGGCGGATTCATTGGCCGCCAGAGTGACCGCGAGCGTGCGCATGGCATCCTCGTAGTCGGAAAGAATTTTGCCGCCGTCTTTCTGGGCGACGGCCTCAAGGAAGGCCCGGTTCTGCACAAGAAAGGCGTCCTCTGTGCCGGGTAGCTCGGTAATCTCCCCTTCACCGGAATGGATGGTTCCGGCGAAGTCCCAGGTTTCAAAAACCACGCGGTCTTTGCGCGTGGAAAGGTTGAGGCTGATGCCGTTGAGCGCGTGCCCGGCGAGCGGGAAACAGCCGGTGCAGAAGGAGCCGAGTGCCCCGGAGGCGTAGCGGACATTGACGACCATCCCGTCGTCGACGCTGAGGTCCGGCACTTCGGTCATAAAACCGTTGGTGCGGTAGGCGCTGACTTCGGTAATCTCGCCCATGAGGTAACGGCTCAAGTCGACGAGGTGGGTGCACTGCTCGACAAACTGCCCGCCGGATTGGTCCATGCGCCGCCACCAGGACGGCGGCGGCATTTGCTCGATCCACCAACCGTTGGCCATGATGCCCGGGCTGCTCTCTGTAAAGCAGGCCCGCGCGCGTTGGACGGATTCGCGGTAGCGGTTTTGATAGCCAACGGAGACAAGAGTCCCGGCGCGCTTGAAAGTCTCGTGGATCGCCTGCGCCTGCTCCATCGATGTCGTGATGGGTTTTTCGATCAGTACCGCACCCACGTGTTCGGCGCAGGCGCGCTCCAAATCACCGTGTAGGTGAGGTGGCAGGAGGATGAAAACAGCGTCCAGCGATTCACGCTCCAGCATGGGTAGATAGTTTTCGTAGGCCTTCGCCCCAAAAGGCGCAGCCAACTCTTGCGCCCGGTCCTGATTGCGACCCGCAATCGCCACCACCTCGGCCGCTTCAATCTTTTTCAGGGCAGCGAGATGTTTTTCCGTGACCCAGCCCGTTCCAATAATGCCTACTTTCATGTCACTGAGCTAAGACGACCGACGGGGTTGAAGGCAAGAACGATGCCATCGCCTGAACGTCGATTGAGCCATTCGCAAGCGAAGACGCCCCCCATTCAGAGTCGAAAGTGGCCCGGCTGCTTCAGCCTCGGGTGATATCGTTGTCCTCGAGACGATTGGGATGCTCGGTGACTTGGTCGGCATGTGGTTCTTTACGGTAGATGTAGTCGCCGTTGAGCTCCTTATCCCGCGACCGGGTGCGCCGCTTGCCCACGAGCGCGGCCACTAGCAACAATAACAGGAGAAGGATCGTGACCAGAAGCGGAATGAGTAGGATACGGTACATAGCAATATTTCATCTTACGGCACTGAGCGGACTTATTCAAGCGAGAGCTTCACCTTGGCCCACGCAGACGCAAAACGGAGAACGGACATGCGTGGTCTTATCGCTTGCACCTACGCCAAGGCTTCGGCGGACGTGTCGCTCGAGACCTGTCCGCTTTCAACAAACAGGTATCTCAAAATCAGTGCGCACGACAGGACAAGAATGTCCTGACTCCGTTAAATCCCAATACCCTAGCTGCGGGCCCGAGTCAGCATGATCTGATTGCCGTCGGTATCCTCGCACATGGCGAGGTGCGGTGGCTCCCCGTCCTCCGGCTGTGGTTCCCGTTCACACTTCCCTCCGTCCGCGATGACCTCGGCGGCAGCCGCCACCACATCGGCGACTTGAAAGCTCAAACCGGTCCAAGTGGTTTTGCCCTCGCCGCCTCCGTGGATAGCGATGAGGCCACCGGCCACCGAGAGCTCAATGATATGCGGGTTTTTACGAACCACCTCGGCCCCGAACACGGTTTGATAAAAATGGGCCGCGCGTTCGGCATCCGCCGCCCAGATGGTGTATTTAAGTTTTTCTACCTGCATGTTTTGAAATGTAGGCACATCGCACCCAATTGCGAGTGAGGAAAAGTAAGCTGTCTATCGGAGTAAGAGGACCCGTCTTCATAAAATTACGCCGTGACATGCTGGTCGGCTACATCCCAGGCATATCAAGCTAGGCCCCCAGCCATCAGAATGCAGTGCGCATTCACTCTCAATTCGAACTTTGAGCTTCAAGGACTACCTTGCCTACGCGACGACCTCCCGTTCACGCGGAACGGACTGCTTCCAGGAGCCGTCCGGCTGACGGCGGGCCCAGAGCTTTCCATCGGCTCCGAGGGCGATCAGGTGCACCCAACCATTTTCCACAAGGTGGCGCACGTGTTCCTGCCGCTCGAGAATGCCATCGAGCACTTTCGTATCAGCGGCGATACAGGCGTGGAGGCGCAGTGGCTCGTGAATCAGCTTCTCACCGTCGTGCACGGATTGCAGCGGCAGGCCATGGCGGAGATCGTTTTCGTTACCGAGGGCGACGCCCACGCCACCCACAACGTTGTGGATCGACTTATGGCCGCTGCCGAAGTGCGCGTTGTCGGTGGCGGATCCGTAGTATTGAAGATTGATCCAGCTTCCGACCACCAGCGGCCCTCCGATAATGTTTTCCAGGACGGCACCCTCCGGATCGGTTTCGGCCGAATACTCGTGCAGAAAGGCGCGGCTCTGCAAGTTGGCCTTGGCCGTCCATTGACGCGGCGCCACAATAAAGGCGGCATTTCCCGCGAGTGCCCATTCCGGGCGCACCTCCGACCAGTCCCGGCTCCGGGCACGGACAGCGGCCACCACATCATCCTGCTCCCCGGCATCACCTAGTCGGGCGGAACGCTCGATCGCGCAGAGGATGCCCGCTTGATCCAGTGAAGCCCTGAGCTGACCTACGAGCGTGGAATCGGCACCCTCGTAGTCGAAGAGTGTGACCTCATCCGTGGTGGTGTTATGGAGTCCACCGACAAAGACGGTATCTGCCGGGATGTTAATCTTCCGTTCGGCCAACTCGGCCCGAACGTCGGCCTGGTTGAGCAAGGCGGCTGCAAGGCGGGCATTGGCGTCACCGGCGTGGCCACCACAAGCCCCACAATCCAAGCCAGAGGCGTAAGGATTGTTCTTCGTCGCGCTGCCATGACCACAGAAGAGGACGATCCGTCCGAAGTTTTCCAGAAGGCCAAGACCTTTGAGAATCCCCTCGGCCAGGTCGGCCCGATCCTTTGTCGCCATATCGACGAGGAAATCGGGTGCCCCTTTATCGCTACCCGTCTTCCCGGAAATACCGAACGCATCTTTGAACAACTCCAGGCCGTAGCTCAGACCGATGGTTTCCACAAAAGTGAAGCAGGACGAAGCCGCTTCCTTGAAGCGCTTCCAAGTGCGCTTACTTTCACGGGCATCGACCCGCTGAAAGAGGAGCTGGTCAAATTCCGAAACCTCGATACCCGACTTGCAATCGCTGGTCGGCACCGGCGGTGCCAGCAGCACCGGGCAGCGCGCCTGTGAGCCCCCCAGGCCGGGAACCTTGTGGTCAATGGGCAAGCCGAAGAATCCGGCGAAGCCGATGGTCTGGACATGCAGACCGGTCGACTCCAGTGCTCGGCGGTACACTTCCGAACGTACATCAATACAGAAAATCGCCTGCACATCCGGCCGCTCTCCTGCCGACTCTTCGCTCGGGTTGATCCCCAGACGCAGCTTCTGCTCGAAAGCATGCTCCATGGCGGACTGCCAAACCAGGCGTTGTGCCAGCCCAAGCGGAATGACGGAAGAACCATCGTCGGCATGATCTTCCTCCAGATTACGCTGCCAGCCCAGGATACAGTTCTTGTCGTCGGCATGCATGCTGTAGAGCGCCAGATCATAACTGAGCAGAATAGCAAGCAATTGCAGCAGGGAGTCTCCGGATTCGCCGCGAATTTCCAGCTCACGGTCCTTGTAGCGTAAGTGTCCCGCCCATCCGGGCAGGGTCAGGAGAATGCGATAGAGCAAGGACCCGATGCGGGCCTCCGGCATTTGCAGAGTCTCGATCGCCTGCTCAATCACGGCGTGAGGATCCTCGGGCAGCCCGGCGACAAATTGCCGGAAGCCCGCAAGACCGTGCAGCTCAGGATTGCGGTCGATTTGCGCCGCCTCTTTCCATCCCGCATACAGGCTCAGATCCTTCCAGGGAAACTTCCAGGACGACTGGCCTTCATCGTCGTAAGCGGCACACCATTTGGCGACCTCTTCGCGGATGATGCGCTGCCAGTGCGTTCCCTCGCGGGCATCGAGATATGCACTGAAGGAGCAAGTCTGGTAGACCGGCGTTTCCTCTTCTTCGGGCTCCGAAAGCAACTCGACCAACTGATCCGCGGTCAGCGGCTGATCGAAAGCAGCAAAACAATCGGCTATCTCGGGCGTGGCTGCCGCCACCGCCCCGCGTAAATCTTCCAGACCGATATCACCAGCTTCAAACTTCTGCTTGAACCATTCCTTCGGCAGGACCGTATCCGAACCCTGGATACGTTTGTGCGCATCAGCCGCTGCGGCAAACTTCTGGTCCGCAAATCCGAGGAAGGGATTGACGGCCACGAAGTGCGATAACGGCCAGAGCGGAGCGATTTTCGCACAGGCGGCGTTGATTTCCGCGGCTAAAAAGTGTGGCTTGGAATTTTCCATAGTGTGATCGGGTTCGAGGGTTAGCGATCGTCGGGGACGAGTCCGATGGCCCGGGCAAAGCGATTGGCTATCGTATTCATATAGAAACCATTGAGCGCGTGCACGTAGAGGCGGCGCTTGTAGGCCACGGTAAGAAAGCCGGGTTCACCGTCCTGAAAGCGAATCGAAGTGATCAGGAAGCCCAGCATGAGCACGGCGAGGATCGACTCGAACAGAAAGGCGCTGGGGATTTTCTCGGGCAAGGACGAGGCGAGGATCTGCTCCGAAAACATCGCCAGCAGGTAATAGAGCGCGGCAATACTGCCCGCCACACCTGCGGTCCCGGCAAAGGCAATCCCGACCTGGCCGCGGCGCATGGCGGTCCATAGCAGCTGCGTGAGGGCCATGACCACGACCATACTCAAGACCAGCATGCCCGGCTTTTCCGATGGACTGACATCGAAAGCGAAGCTCAGACCAATCACAATGGCCATCGACACCCCAACTGCCGGCCAGATGCGGCTCGGATTGAGGCGACTGTAGTGCGGCTTGGCATTGAGCTTCTTGGCTGTTTCCACCGCAGAACCGGAGGAAAGAAAGGCATGCCCCTTGTAGAGCGAGTGAGCCACCAGGTGCAGCACCGCAAGATGGAAGGCACCGAGACCGCACTGTAGAAGCATGAAGCCCATTTGCGCGATGGTCGAATAGGCCAGTGCGCGCTTCACGCTGGTCTGGGAGAGCATGACCATGGAACCGTAGATCGCGGTGAGCGCACCACAGATGGCCAGCATTTGCAGGGCGGCTGGGGTGTGCACGAGAACCGGGCTCATTCGGACCACCAGATAGCCTCCGCCGTTAATGATACCGGCATGCATCAGGGCAGAAACCGGGGTCGGCGCACCCATGGTATCCGGCAACCAGGTATGAAACGGAAACTGCGCCGACTTAAGCAGCGCTCCTAAAATGATGAGCCAACCGATCCATGAATAATTACCCAGCGAGCCCCCCTCAAGCTGGGTAGCGGCAAACAACTGCCCGAAATCCTGTACGCCATAAATGGCGTAAATCCCCGAGAAGGCCCCAATCAGACAGAGGTCCCCCACCCGGCTGACGATGGATTTTTTGCGGGCCGAGAGCAGCGTGCCCAGACGATCGGGAAAATAAATCAGCAACTTGTGCAGCCCCATACTGGTGGCGACCCAGGCCAGGCCAAACTGTACCAAGCCCGGCGCGACCACCAGTGCCATGACCGCGCCTAGAGTGACCGACATCCATTTAAAAAAGTGGCCCTGCTTCTTGTCGCCTGCCAGATAGTTTTTGGAAAAGCGTAAAATAACTGCGCCGAGAAAACAGACAAGCAGCAGAATCGTAGCCGAAAGTGCGTCGAAGCGAATACCGAACCAACTGGCATCGGTCAGCGTCGCCACCACCGGCCCCTTGCCGAAAAGCGCCCAAAGCGAAGTGGCCATGGTAGCACAGCCAAAGCCCGCCCATGCGATCACCTCGGCAATACGTCCGGCAGCACGCGGCCGAACATTGAGCCAGCTGGAAGAAAGCAACACCCACAGAAGTGAGACCGGTGCGATCCAAAGGACAAGACTGCTGATGAATGTTTCCATGTCCCTAGACTAGCAGAATGACTTGAGTTTATCCAATATAAGTATTCTATACTTTTGTTCTATTTTATATATGCATCAACTCAATTACCATCACCTTCGATACTTCCACGCCATCGTGCGTGAGGGCACACTCACCCGGGCTGCGGAAAGGCTGAATGTCTCACAATCCGCACTCAGCATCCAATTGAAGAAGTTGGAAGAGAGTTTGGAATGCGCGCTGTTCGACCGGCAGCACAAAACCCTGAGCCTGACCGAGGAAGGTCGCATGGTGCTGAACTACGCAGAGACGATCTTCAAGACCGGCGAGGAAATGCTGGCCACCTTACAGAATCGCAGCGGCCGCTATCGCAACGTGCTCCGGGTGGGTGCAGTTTCCACCCTGTCGAAAAACTTCCAGATGAGTTTCCTGCGAGAGGCACTCGATGACAACGAACTGGAAGTGATCATCCACTCATCAAGCACCCGCGAGCTGTATGGTCAACTGCGGGCGCATACGCTGGACCTCGTCCTCTCCAATAGCCCGGTGCCCCGCGACAACGAGCGCCTCCTGCGCAGCCAACTGGTGGATGACCAGGCCGTGAGTTTGATCGGACACCGGCACCATAAAAAACGCCGGGCCTTTCGCTTCCCCGAAGATTTACGCGACACACCCATGGTGCTCCCGAGCAAGGAAAGCAGTATCCGCACCCGCTTCGATCTGATCATGGAAAAGGCGGGCATCGCCCCATTGATCGCGGCCGAAGCCGACGACATGGCCATGCTCCGTCTGATCGCCCGCGAAACCGACGTGATCGCACTGGTGCCCCCGGTGGTGGTCCAGGACGAGCTCAAGTCCGGCGAGTTGGTCGAGCTCTACCAGATCCCCGACATCCACGAAACCTTCTACGCGGTAACCGTCCAGCGGCGCTATCCGAACCCGTATTTGAAGAAGCTGCTGAAGGAAACGTAGTCGGGGTGATTCATCCCCCGACCCGAATGCAAGTGTGTTGTCAGACTACCTAGAAAGGCCCGAGCGCACAGGAACGCTCCGTTCGCAAGTCGATTCGAAGTCGCGAGTACGCTCGGTCGGGGGATAAATCACCCCGACTACTTTAACAGTATCCTCAGTCGTTTAATAGGAACCTTATCCTTAATTCATTAACTGTGATCGTAGATGCTCCGCCTGCTTGAATCGTCCCACGATTTCGGCATGCTACTCTCGTGCGCTGCTATTACGATCCGGACTACTTTCTCCCGCTTCCCGTGGGGCATCCCTTCCCTATGGAGAAGTTCCCGGATGCGCACGCTCTGGTCAAGGATGTCGTCGAGGTCTGCCCCATCCCGCGGCTGGAACGCACCGTAATCGAACGAGCGCATGATGCGGCTTACCTCGATGCGGTCAGCCAGGACGACGAACGCGGTCAGCCACACGGCCTGCTCCGCTACGACCGCAACCGCTTGGGCCTGCCCGCTTGCCCGCGCCTGCTGGAGCGCTCGATGCTTGAGACGGCCGGAACCGTGGCGGCGACACTGGCCGCTATGGAAGACGGCATGGCCGCCAACCTGGCCGGCGGCACGCATCATGCCTTTCCCGGACGCGGCTTGGGCTTTTGCGTGCTCAATGATGTCGCAATAGCGATCGAGCACCTCCGCGCACTCGGCCGCAAGCCCGACCAGATTCTGATCGTCGACACCGACGCCCATCAGGGCAACGCCAACCATGCCTATTTCCGAAACGATCCCGTCGTATTCACTTATTCGATACACGTAGGCAAAAATTATCCCGCAGCCAAAGAGCCTGGCGATCAAGACGTACCTCTACCCCGCTGGGTCGACGGTAGAGATTATCTTGAAGCCTTAAGAGGCACCCTCCCGTCCGCCTTTGCCCAGACCGAGCCCGACCTGATCTTCTGGATCAGCGGAGCCGACTGTCATGCGGAGGATCGCTTCGGTCAAATGCGCCTGAGCAACGAAGAGATGACGGCCCGTGACGATTTCGTCCTCAGCCTATGCGAGGAGTATGCGGCACCGACAGTCGTCGTTTACGGCGGAGGCTATCACCGCGAACCCGGCATGACCGGTTGGCTACACGCACAAACGGTGCTGCGGGCGGCGAAGGTAGCCTGTCGTTTTCCTGTACACTTGGTGTAGGCTCGCGAGGTATTTAGCCCTCAATGCCAAATTTGCGCTGTGGCGCTCGGATACTGAGGTTCGGCGATATATCACGCAGCTAAGAGCACCTCTTCGTTCGACAGTCTTTATATCCCGTCTGGCGAACGGCGGTCATGGCAAGACCGCCCGTCCATGATGCGACTTTGTAAAATTGATGCCTAATCCACTTGACCACGGTTTTCGTGTACACGATATTCGTGTTATGAAAAACGTCACATTCAGTGCCGATGAACGTGTGATCGAACTGGCACGTGAAGAAGCGCGCTCACGAAAGACCACACTAAACGCGCTTTTCCGGGAGTGGCTCGATGATCTCGCCCAACGGGATGCACGTCGAAAACGCGTCGATGCCGTCTTTGAAGAGATGTCACAATACAATGCAGGCGGAAAATTCACACGAGAGGAGATGAATGAGCGCTGATTATTTTCTGGATACGAACGTACTGGTCTATGCCTTCGACCAGACTGCACCCGAAAAACAAGCACGTGCCCGTGAACTTATCGAAATAGAGCATAACTGGTCGATCAGTTGGCACGTATTACAGGAATTCAGCTCTGTTGCGCTGCATCGTTTTGCCAAACCGGTAAGCCCGCATTTCCTTAAGAATTTCATCGAACTGGTTCTCTGGCCAAAGTGTCAAGTCATGCCCTCGCAGTCGCTCTATCAAAACGCCTGCGACCTACATGCGCACACACAATACCGCTACTATGATTCTCTCATACTGGCCGCTGCGATTGAATCGGGTGCGACTCGTTTATATTCCGAAGACTTCCAGGACGGGCGGCCATTTGGAAGCTTAATCGTCCAAGACCCGTTCCAAATCGGGCGATAGGAATACGGAAATTTTCGTAGGGGTGCACCTCGGGGCGCGAGCGTGGTGTGGTTTCCGAAGATTCGGGATTCTACCCGCCATCGCGGGCTTCGCAAGCGAGAGCCCCTACGAAATAAAAAAGCCCGCTCGAATGAGCGGGCTTTTGCATAAAACGTTGGGTCGGTTTATCCGGCTTCCTCCTCGTCGGAGGCAGCCTTTTCGGCGGACTTTTCGGTTTCACCTTCAACACCGTCGGCCTTTGGCACGGCACCTTCAGCCTCGGTGCTGAGCTCGGCCTGTGGCAAGGCCACGCCTTCGACACGCTCGGCCGCTTCTTCGAGGGAAACCTTTTCCATTTCCGCACCGAGTGTATCGATACGGAGCTTGCGGTAGGCCGGAAGACCGGTACCCGCAGGAATGAGGTGCCCCATGATGACGTTCTCCTTGAAGCCCTTGAGCTCGTCTACCTTGCCCAGGGTCGAAGCGTCGGTCAGGACGCGGGTCGTTTCCTGGAAGGAAGCGGCGGAGATGAAGGATTCGGTCTCGAGGGAAGCCTTGGTGATACCGAGAAGCACGGGTTCACCTTCGGCGGGCATACCACCAGCGTCTTCGATGTGCTCGTTGGCAGTCATGAAGGCATAGCGGTCCACCTGCTCACCCCAGAAGAACTCGGAGTCACCCGGATCGGTGATGCGGATCTTCTTGAGCATTTGCGAGATGATGACCTCGATGTGCTTGTCGTTAATTTCAACGCCCTGGAGACGGTAAACCTTCTGAATCTCGGAAATGAGGTAGTCCTGAACAGCCTGCGGCCCGAGAATTTCGAGAATTTCGTGCGGATCGGCGCCACCTTCGGTGAGGTTCTGCCCCTTGTGCACGAGGTCACCGACTTGTACAACGAGGTGCTTGCCGTGCGGGATGAGATGCGCTTCTTCATCGCCGGTCTCAGGGTCGGTGACAAGGAGCTTCTTCTTGCCGCGAACCGTACCGTCGAGCGAAACCACACCGTCGATTTTGGCCATTTCCGCGGCGTCCTTCGGACGGCGCGCTTCGAAAAGCTCGGCCACACGTGGCAGACCACCGGTAATGTCCTGTGTCTTGGATGCCTGACGTGGAGTTTTCGCGAGCATAGTACCGGGGGCGATCTCGTCGTCTTCGTTGACGGCGACCTGGGCACCGGTCGGGATCGCATAAGTGGCAATGACCTTGCCCTTTTCGCCGACAATCTCGACTTGCGGGTTGAGGTCTTCCTTGTGCTCGATCACGACCGTAGCGATACGGCCGGTGGACTCGTCAAGCTCGCGCTTGATCGTCACCCCGTGAATCATGTCGGAGAACTTAATCTTACCGGCCTTCTCGGAGAGAATCGGAATATTGTGCGGGTCCCACATGGCGAGGATTTCGCCCTTCTTGATGGAACCACCGTCCGGCTGTGTGAGCACGGAACCAACCACGATCTTGTAGGTTTCGATCTCGCGATCGTCATCGTCCAGGATCTGTACGGAACCGGTCTTATTCAGAACGATGTTGGCACCATCAGCCGTCTGCACGATGCGGAGGCCCTTGTAGACAACCTTACCACCGGTGCGGACTTTAATTTCCGGATTCTTGAGAACACCGGATGCGATACCACCAATGTGGAAAGTACGCATGGTGAGCTGCGTGCCGGGCTCACCAATCGACTGAGCCGCGATGATACCAACGGAGGAGCCGCGCTCCACCATGCTGCTGGTTGCCGGATTGATACCGTATTCAAGTGCGGTAATGCCGACCTTGTTGCGGGTGGTCAGTGCGGAGAGCACCTTGACGCGCTCAACACCGACTTCCTCGATCTTGGCGGCAATCTCCTCGGTGATCAGTTGACCGTTCTTGACCAGAATCTCATCCGGATCGAGCGGATTCTTAATGTCGTTGGACGAGCAGCGGCCCACAATACGGTCGTAGAGGGAAACGATCTCGTCGTCACCTTCGTAGATAGCGTATTTCCAGACACCGTCGCGGTTGCCGTCGTCGGTTTGCTCAACGATGCAGTCCATGGCCACGTCACAGAGCTTACGGGTCAGGTAACCGGCGTCAGCTGTCTTCAGCGCGGTATCGGCCAGACCCTTACGGGCACCGTGTGTGGAGATGAAGTATTCGAGAACGGAAAGCCCCTCACGGAAAGAGGAGAGAATCGGACGTTCGATAATTTCACCGGACGGCTTAGCCATGAGACCACGGGTACCACAGAGCTGACGAACTTGCTGCTTATTACCACGGGCACCGGAGTCCATCATAAGATAGACCGGGTTGACGCTTGGTTTGCCGCCATTGTTCTTCAACTCTTCGAACACCGCCTTGGCGATGTCGTCGGTGCAACCGGTCCAAATGTCGATGATCTTATTGTAACGCTCACCTTCGGTGATGATACCCTTCTTGTATTGACCTTCGACTTCGTCGATGCGTTTACGGGAATTCTTTACAATCGCCGGCTTCGACTCGGGGATGATCATGTCGTCAATACCGATCGAGACACCCGCCTTGGTGGCGATTTTGAAGCCGGTCTCCTTGAGACGGTCGAGCGTGTGAACAGTGCGTTCCTTACCGACAGTCTTGTAAGTATCGAGAATGATATTCCCCAGTTTGCCCTTCGGCACAGGGAAGTTGATGAAGCCAAGCTCCTTGGGCCAAATCGTATTGAAAATCACGCGACCGACCGTGGTGCGGATCACTTTCTTGTCCGACTTACCATAGACCGTGCCTTCCTTGCCGAAGTCCGGATTGATGAAGTTGATGTGGTCATGGACGTTAAGCGCGCCGTCAGCCACAGCGGTGTCGAGTTCGTCGGCATCGACGACCAGCGGCAAGCGCTTGCCTTCCTCGGGCTTGACCGGCGGGTCGAGCGTGAGGAAGTAGGAGCCGAGGACGATGTCCTGCGAAGGCGTCAGAATCGGCTTGCCGGATGAAGGCGAGAAGATGTTGTGCGTCGCCATCATGAGGGTCTTGGCCTCCATGACCGCTTCCAGCGAGAGCGGTACGTGCACCGCCATTTGGTCGCCGTCAAAGTCCGCATTGTAAGCGGTGCAAACCAGCGGGTGGACACGGATGGCATCCCCTTCGATCAGAACCGGCTCGAAAGCCTGGATGGAAAGACGGTGAAGCGTCGGCGCGCGGTTCAGCAGAACCGGGTGCCCCTTGGTGACTTCTTCAAGAATGTCCCAGACTTCCGGAGACTGCTTCTCGATCATCTTACGCGCTCCCCGTACAGTGTGGACGAAGCCCAGTTCCTTGAGGCGGCGGATGATGAACGGCTCGAAGAGAACGAGGGCCATCTTCTTGGGCAAGCCACACTGGTGCAGCTTGAGCTCCGGACCGGTCACGATGACGGAACGACCGGAGTAGTCGACCCGCTTACCGAGAAGATTTTGACGGAAACGACCCTGCTTGCCCTTGAGCATGTCGGAGAGGGACTTGAGCGGGCGATTGCCGGCGCCGGTGACAGCACGGCCGTGGCGGCCGTTGTCGAAGAGCGCGTCCACAGCTTCCTGAAGCATGCGCTTCTCATTGTGAATAATGACGTCCGGAGTCTTCAGGGAGAGAAGATTCTTCAGACGGTTGTTCCGGTTGATGACGCGACGATAGAGGTCGTTCAGGTCGGAAGTGGCGAAACGGCCCCCTTCGAGCGGAACCAGCGGACGAAGATCCGGCGGAATAACCGGAAGCACTTCGAGCACCATCCACTCGGGACGGGTGCCGGACTCCATGAAGCCCTGAATCGTCTTCAAGCGCTTGGAAATCTTCTTCTTGATCTGCTTCGAGCGAGTGGCGTGCATTTGCTCGTGGAGCTCGGCCACGGTGGACTCGAGATCAACCAGAGCGAGGGCATCGCGCACCGCCTCGGCACCCATGCGGGCGACAAAGGAATCTTCACCATACTCGTCCTGCGCCTGTAGATACTCCTGCTCGGTGAGCAGCTGGCGCTCTTCCAGAGGCGTCTTCCCCGGATCGATCACCAGATAGTTCTCGTAGTAAATGACGCGCTCCAGATTACGTGCGGTGATATCGAGCAGCAGCCCGAGACGGGACGGCATGCTCTTGAGGAACCAGATGTGGGAAACCGGAACAGCCAGCTCGATGTGGCCCATACGGTCGCGGCGAACGCGGGAGACAGTGACTTCGACACCACAGCGGTCGCAGATCACGCCCTTGTATTTGATGCGCTTGTATTTACCACAGGCGCATTCGTAGTCGCGCACCGGGCCGAAGATGCGTTGGCAGAAAAGACCGCCCGGCTCCGGCTTGAATGTACGGTAGTTGATCGTTTCCGGATTCTTCACCTCACCACGGGACCATTCGCGGATGGCCTCCGGTGCGGCGACGGTAATACCGACACGGTCAAATGATTTGGTGGCTTCATAGCCAAGGACGTCGCGTGCTACTTCGTTGCTCATTGAGTAAACCTTTTTTGAAATGTTGCGGATGTGCGGGCCTTAAACGTCGATCGCAGTGTCGAGGTCGAACTTTCCTTCGGTGCCAAGGCGAACGTCGAGACAGAGGCTTTGGATTTCCTTCATCAAAACGTTGAACGACTGAGGCGTACCCGCCTGCAGGCTGTTGTCCCCCTTGACCAGCGACTCGTAGATACGGGTCCGGCCCGCCACGTCGTCGGACTTGACGGTAAGGAGTTCCTGCAGGGTGTAGGCGGCGCCATAAGCTTCGAGCGCCCAAACCTCCATCTCACCGAAGCGCTGGCCACCATACTGTGCCTTACCACCGAGCGGTTGCTGGGTGATGAGCGAGTATGGACCCACCGCACGGGCATGGATCTTGGATGCCACGAGGTGGTTGAGCTTCAGCATGTACATGTAACCGACCACGACCTCCTGGTGGAGTTGTTCGCCGGTGCGGCCATCGTAAAGAACGCTCTTACCTGTGGACGGCAGTCCGGCTTCTTCAAGGTATTCACGGACACGTGCCTCGCTGATACCGTCGAAGACCGGAGTCGCGACTTTCAGACCAAGCTTCTTACAAGCCCAGCCGAGGTGAGTCTCAAGGACCTGACCGACGTTCATTCGGGACGGAACGCCGAGCGGGTTGAGGCAGATTTCAACCGGTGTGCCATCGGGCAGGTGAGGCATGTCCTCTTCCGGAACAATCTTGGCGACCACACCCTTATTACCGTGGCGGCCGGCCATCTTGTCACCCACCTGCATCTTGCGCTTCTTGGCGATGTAGACCTTCACGCTCTTGACAACACCCTGATCCGCATCTTCGCCGGACTCGACACCTTCGATCTTGCGTTCGCGGTCGTAGTCAAGCTCGTCGAACTTGCCCTGATAGTTGTTCACGATCTCCATGATCTTGATCTTCACCGGAGACGGATCGATCTCGATATCCTTGGAGACAGCAGCGAGGCGACGAAGCAAGGTCTTGGTGATCTTGCGGTTCGCCGGGATGATGACTTCGTCCGTCTCGCCGTTCTTCACGTCGAGCGGAATCTTCTCACCCAGTAGAATATTGGAGAGCGCCTCGGTCAGGTCTTCACGAAGTTTGTCACTCTGAGAGCGGTATTCTTCGTTGATCTTTTTGATCTGACGACGGCGGTCGGATGCGGACATTTGCTCCGGCTCACCGTCCACGCGGGCGGACACCTTCACATCCATGATAATACCATGAACACCGGAGGGCACCACGAGGGACGTATCCTTAACATCGGCGGCCTTCTCACCGAAAATTGCACGGAGAAGTTTTTCTTCCGGCGCGAGTTCGGTTTCCGACTTCGGAGTGATCTTACCGACGAGGATATCGCCGGGCTTGACCTCGGCACCTACGCGGATGACACCGTCGTGGTTCAGATCCTTGAGGGCTTCTTCACCGACATTCGGAATGTCACGGGTAATCTCTTCCGGCCCGAGCTTGGTGTCACGCGCGGTGACTTCGAACTCGTCGATGTGGATGGAAGTAAAGATGTCGTCCTTGACGATTTTCTCGGAGATCAAAATCGCGTCCTCGAAGTTGTAGCCGTTCCACGGCATAAAGGCGACGAGAATGTTACGTCCGATAGCGAGATCGCCGTCGTCGGTCGATGCGCCATCTGCAATAATATCGCCCTTCTTCACCGGTTGGCCCTTCGCGACGATGGGCTTCTGGTTGAAGCAAGTACCGGCATTCGAGCGCATGAACTTGCGGAGCGGATATACGTAAAGGTCCTTCTTCGGGTCGGTCTTGAGTTCTCCCTTGGTGCGGGCGGGCATTTCGCCGTCCTTGGTCAGCACGATGTGGCGTGCGTCAACCTCGGCGATGATACCGTCGATGTCGGCGATTTCGACCGTCTTGGAGTCGATTGCGACACGCTCTTCAATACCTGTGCCGACGAAAGGCGCTTCGGATTGAAGCAGCGGCACACCCTGGCGTTGCATGTTCGAGCCCATGAGCGCGCGGTTGGCGTCGTCGTGCTCGAGGAACGGAATAAGTCCTGCGGCCACCGAAACCAGTTGCTTCGGCGAAACGTCCATGTAATCGACTTCCTTGGGGGAAAGCTCGAGCACCTCATCCTGATTCCGGCAAGTTACGCGTGGGCCTTTCAGCTTGCCGTTCTTGTCGATCTCGGAGTTGGCCTGCGCGATCATGAAGGGCTCTTCCTGGTCGGCGTTGAGGTATTCCACCTCATCCGAAACCTTACCATCCGTCACCTTGCGGTACGGTGTTTCGATAAAGCCGAACTCATTGATCCGCGAGTAGAGCGAAAGCGAGTTGATCAGACCGATATTCGGACCTTCCGGAGTTTCAATCGGGCAGATACGACCGTAGTGGGACGGGTGCACGTCACGCACCTCGAAACCGGCACGCTCACGATTCAAACCACCCGGCCCGAGAGCCGAGAGACGACGCTTGTGGGTCAGCTCCGCCAATGGATTGATTTGGTCCATGAACTGGGAGAGCTGACTGCGGGCGAAGAAATCGCGGATTACCGTGCTCAGCGCCTTCGGGTTGATCAGCTTCTGCGGCGTGATCGAGTCGACACTTTGATCGTAGAGCGTCATGCGTTCTTTGACCAGACGCTCGGTGCGGGCGAGGCCCACGCGGCACTGGTTGGCAAGAAGCTCACCGACGGTACGAACGCGGCGGCTGCCAAGGTGGTCGATATCATCCAAGGTGCCCTCGCCGCGCTTGAGGCGGGACAGATATTTGGTGGCTTCGACGACGTCCTCTGCGTTGACCACGCGGAAGTCGAGGTCCGTCTCCATCTTCAGCTTCTGGTTCAGCTTATAGCGACCGACGCGACCGAGGTCGTAGCGGCGCGGATCCTGGAAGAGACGCTTGAGGAGAGCCTTGGCGTTGGCTGTTGTGGGCGGCTCACCGGGACGGAGGCGCTTGTAGATATCTTTGAGCGCCTCTTCTTCGTTTTGAGTCGGGTCCTTTTTCAGGCAGCGGATAATCGCACCGTCATCCACCGTGGTGTCGATCGCGACGACCTTCTTGAGGCCGGCTTTTTCGAAGCTGCGAACGATGGTCTTGGTCAATGGCTCGAACGCACGTGCCAGCACGACACCCTTGTCGGCATCAACGATGTCTTCGGTCAGAACAAGGTTGGAGACGGAGTCACGCTTGAGGGCGTCCGCCACCGAGATCTCATCGAGATCGTAGAAAAGGTTGAGGATTTCCGCATCGGAGCCGTAGCCCATGGCACGGAGCAAAGTGGTCAGCAGGAACTTGCGGCGGCGACGACGACGGTCGAGATAGACATAGAGAAGGTCGTTCTGGTCGAACTGAACTTCGAGCCAGGTACCGCGGTCCGGTATAATACGGAAGGCGTGGAGGATCTTGCCACTGGTATGCGTGCTTTCTTCAAACGCGATACCGGGCGAACGGTGCAGCTGACTGACGATCACACGCTCAGCACCGTTGATGATAAAGGAACCGCGTTCGGAAACCATCGGGAGCTCGCCCATGTAAATTTCCTCGTCCTTGATGTGGTCTTCCTCACGGAGGCGAAGCTTCACGTAGAGGGAAACGGAGTAGGTCACACCGTCGCGGATCGCTTCGATCTCGGTCTCACGTGGTGGCTCAACGCGGTAGTTGACATACTCGAGGTGGCAACGGCTGTCGTAACTTTCGATCGGGAAGACCTCAGAGAATACCGCCTCCAGGCCAACTGCTTTCCGCTGGTTGGTCGGGGTGTCCATCTGGAGGAACTCCTTGTAGGAGTCCACCTGATTCTCAATCAGGTTGGGTGGCTGGATAACTTCCTTAAGTTGACCGAAATTTGTGCGTTTTGACATGATGCTATGTCCGTTGAACGGTGATGATGATGGTAAATTCAGTTGGTGTGCCGCGGAAGACGGCGGAAAAGCAAAAACAGCTAGGCGAGGCTTGCCCGTTGCTGGGCAAGCTCACCTAACTGTGTAAATGTAGTATGATTGAGTATAATTCGGAGTTGTTCCGTGATTACTTCAATTCGACTTCAGCGCCGGCAGCTTCGAGCTTCTTCTTGATCTCTTCAGCTTCGTCCTTGGAGGCACCTTCCTTAACAGGCTTCGGTGCGCCTTCGACGAGTTCCTTGGCTTCCTTGAGTCCGAGGCCGGTGATGGCGCGAACTTCCTTAATGGCACCAATCTTGTTGGAGCCAGCAGCCTTGAGGATAACGTCAAACTCGTCCTTCTCCTCGGCAGCTTCTTCGCCACCGCCAGCAGCAGGTGCGCCGCCAGCAGCGACAGCAACAGGAGCAGCAGCGCTTACGCCCCACTTCTCTTCGAGTTCTTTAACGAGATCGGCGACTTCGAGCACGGATTGTGCGCTGAGCCACTCGACGACTTGGTCTTTTGTGATATCTGCCATGATGTTATACCTTTCAATGGGTTAGCATCCCCGCGTCGGGGACATTTAAGAGGCGAATTCCTCCTAACCGTATTTTATGGTTTTTGGTTTTTCGGCCACCGCGATCAGGCGACGGCTAAAAGTTGTGATGTGATGATTTCGATTACTCGCCGTTTTCCGCACGCACTTTGGCTTGCAGAACATTGACGACGTTTTGCGGAACCGCGTTGAGGACGCGAACGAGGCCGGTGCCAGGCTGAGTGAGCAGGCCAAGGAGCTGCGCGCGAAGCGACTCGAGGCCCGGAAGCTTGGCAAGCGCTTCGATTTGCTGCTTGTCCAGGGTCTTGTCGTTAAAGATGCCGACCTTGAGATCGACCTTTTCTTTATCCTTGAAGAACTTGTTCAGAACCTTGGCAACACCGGAGGGATTGTTCCCGCCCACGATGATCGCAGTCGGTCCGCTCAGGTGCTCGCTTACGTCTGGGTACTCCTTCTCGCCGGCAGCGATGCCGAAGATAGTATTCTTCACCACGTGGAACTCGGCGTCGTGCTCGGCCAGCGAGGCACGGAGCTCGGCTGTCTCATCGACAGTGATGCGTTCGTAGTTCGCAAGATAAACGTAATCGGATTTTGCGAGGTGCGTGCTGACCTCATCAACGAGATATTTCTTTTCTGGTCTCATGTCGTATGTCCCTCCTTAGCTCTTGTTATACGGAGCCGCATCGACTGAGATGCCGGGGCTCATGGTGGCACTGAGGGTCAAGCTCTTGAGGAACTTGCCGGTTGTGGACTGAGGCTTGGCGTCGGTCAGGGCCTTGATCGCCGCTTCAGCGTTTTCGGTGATTTGCTCGGGAGTGAAGGAGCGCTTACCGACAACGATGGCGACATTGGCCGTCTTATCCATCTTGAACTCGACGCGTCCGCCCTTGACTTCCTTGATCCCTGCCGGGATGTCATCGGTGACGGTGCCGGACTTCGGATTCGGCATCAAACCACGGGGACCAAGCACGCGAGCGACCTTACGAACGCTCTTCATCGCACTGGTGGTGGCGATGGCGACATCAAAGTCAGTCCATCCGCCGGAGACCTTTTCAATCAGGTCGTCGAGACCGGCTTCGTCGGCACCTGCCTCTTTGGCTTCGTCCGGATTTTCAGTGAAGACAATAACGCGAACCGTCTTACCGCTGCCATTCGGAAGCGAGAGGGTCCCGCGGACCATCTGGTCGCTCTTACGAGGATCGACCGTGAGGTGGGCGTAGATTTCGACGGTTTCGTCGAACTTCGCCTTCGGTAGTTTGTTCAGTAACGCAGACGCTTCTTCGACCGAGTAAGTCTTCGTCAGGTCCGTCATTTCGACGGCCGAACGGTAGCGTTTGCTTCCCTTGATTTGCTGGGTGGCCATAATATTAATCTCTAGTTGTTCGTTTGGAGCCCCGAATGGCGCTCCGAAAGATTAGTCGACGACTTCGAGGCCCATGGAGCGTGCGGTGCCGGCGATTATGTTGAACGCGGCATCCTCGTCCTTGGCATTGAGGTCGTTTTTCTTGGTTTCGCAGATTTCGAGTACCTGCTTGCGAGTGACAGTGCCGACTTTTTCCTTGTTCGGCACGCCGGATCCCTTGGCGATACCGGCAGCCTTCTTCAAAAGAATGGCGGCGGGCGGCGACTTCAGGATAAAGGTGAAGGAACGGTCTGCATAGACTGTGATGACAGTCGGCAGAATCATACCGGCCTGGTCCTTGGTCTTGGCATTGAACTCCTTACAGAAGCCCATGATGTTAACACCTTGCGCACCCAGTGCCGGACCCACGGGGGGAGCCGGATTGGCCGCGCCTGCAGGGAGTTGCAAACGGATTTCTCCTGTTACTTTCTTAGACATGACGGATTAGCTTTCTTCAGTTCTCTGGACTTGCCAGTATTCAAGTTCAACAGGCGTGTAACGCCCGAAAATAGAGACGGAAACCTTGAGCTTGCCGCGATCGGGGTCGATCTCCTCGATCTTGCCCACAAGATTGGCAAAAGGCCCGTCGTTGACTTTGACCATTTCGCCGACCTCGTATTCGATTTTCGGCTTTTCTTTACCCTCAGCTTCCTCGACCTGGTTGATAATGCGGTCGATTTCGCTCTTTTTGAGGGGTGTCGGCCGGTCACCGCCAACAAAGTTAATCACGCCCTGTGCTTCACGCACAAAATACCAGGGCTTCTGCAGCAGCTTGCCGTCATCATCATAAAGACGCATGTTGACGAAAACGTAGCCGGGATAAAATTTGCGGGTTTTGGTCGTTTTCTTGCCGTTCTTGACCTCGGTCACGGTCTCGGTGGGCATGAGAACGTCGAAAACAAAATCTTCCATCTCCTCGATGGCGATGAATTTATCGAGGTATTTCTTAGCCTTTTGCTCTTGGTTGGAGAGCGTTTGAACAGCATACCAGCGCGGACCGGTGATGGTGGAAGTTTCCGACATTTTTGTTTAGGGATCGTTAAAACGTGAAAGGACGACAGGCCGCGATGCGCGCTATCGGACCCAGGAAGTCAATAGTTCGACGCCGTTCATCAGCGAAAAGTCAGTGAGCGCGATAAAAGAGCCGAGAATCGCAGTCGCGATCAACACTACGAACGTGGAATCGCGTAATTCGGTCTTGGAAGGCCAGGACGCCTTTTTGAGCTCGGCCATCATCTCCTTGTAGAAGAGACGAATGCTGGTGAACGGGTTTTTCATGAAATTTATAAAATGGCAGGAGAGGAGGGACTCGAACCCACAACTTACGGTTTTGGAGACCGTTGCTCTACCAATTGAACTACTCTCCTAAGAAATTATGTATAGTAACTATTAAGACAGCGAAGCCGAGGGCTCCATTTCAGAGCCCTCGGCAAAACTGGAGGGAAACGGTCTGACCGGGATTACTTGGTCACCTCGGTGATACGACCGGCACCGATGGTGCGGCCACCTTCGCGGATCGCGAAACGTTGACCAGCTTCCATCGCGACGTTCTTACCAAGCTCGATGTCGACGGTAAGGTTGTCGCCGGGCATAACCATCTCGACGCCTTCCGGGCACTTGATGATGCCAGTCACGTCGGCGGTGCCGAAGAAGAACTGCGGACGGTAACCGTCGAAGAATGGAGTGTGGCGGCCGCCTTCTTCCTTGGACAGGACGTAAAGCTCGGCTTTGGCGGAAGTGTGCGGTGTGATGGAGCCGGGCTTGGCAATCACTTGACCGCGCTCGATGGCTTCACGCTCGATACCACGAAGGAGAAGACCGACGTTGTCACCGGCCATACCCTGATCGAGTTGCTTACGGAACATCTCAACACCGGTAACGGTGGTCTTCTGAGTGTCCTTCATACCGACGATTTCGATTTCTTCGCCAACCTTGACAATACCACGCTCAATACGACCGGTCGCAACGGTACCACGTCCGGTAATGGAGAAGACGTCTTCAACAGACATGAGAAGCGGCTTGTCGATGTCGCGCTCCGGCTCGGCAATGTCCTTGTCGATCGCATCCATCAGCTTGCCGATCGCTTCAACACCTTCCGGCTTGCCTTCGAGGGCAGCGGTTGCGGAACCACGAACGATTGTGATGTCATCGCCGGGATACTCGTACTTGGAAAGGAGGTCACGAACTTCCATCTCAACGAGCTCGAGGAGCTCTTCGTCGTCGAGCAGGTCAACCTTGTTCAGCCAGACAACGATGGTGGGAACACCAACCTGACGGGCAAGAAGGATGTGCTCACGGGTCTGCGGCATGGGGCCGTCAGCAGCGGAAACAACCAGAATCGCGCCGTCCATTTGAGCGGCACCGGTGATCATGTTCTTGACGAAGTCGGCGTGGCCCGGGCAGTCAACGTGTGCGTAGTGACGGTTCTCGGTCTCGTATTCGACGTGTGCGACTGCAATCGTTACAGTCTTGGTTTCGTCACGAACCGTGCCGCCCTTAGCGATGTCCGCGTAGGACTTGAATTCAGCGAGACCTTTGTCCGCTTGAACCTTGAGGATCGCAGTAGTTGTAGTTGTCTTACCGTGGTCAATGTGACCGATGGTGCCGACGTTAACGTGCGGCTTTGTTCTTTCGAATGTTTCCTTAGCCATGATGGATGTTAGTTGTTATTGAGAGATTGGTTATTTGTTTGTTATTTGTGATGTAAAATGGAGCCCTCGAGCGGGATTGAACCGCCGACCTCATCCTTACCAAGGATGCGCTCTACCACTGAGCTACAAGGGCATTTCGCACAATTGAAAAGGAGATGTAAAGAGCGCGTAATCAAACGCAGGTGAGCGGTTGAAAAATAGAAAGCCCGCGAAAGTGCGCCTCGTGCCATAGTCAGTCAACACTTATTTACAAAAAATGCAGCGGGCCCCAAAGGCCGCCGCAGCCGCTATGCCGGGAGCTGACGACCGCTGTCAAGCAGAGGCCTTGGGCATCAGGATTTTTCGCAGGAAAAGTTCACGATGAACAGGACTCGCGCCGTGTGTCAAAATTGCTTGGCGATGACTCCGGGTGGCATAGCCCTTGTGCCCGTCAAAACCGTAGTCCGGATAGTCCGTGGCCAGACGCACCAGCTCGCGGTCCCGGCTGACCTTGGCGGCAATACTGGCCATGGCGATGCTAAGCGATTTGCCGTCGCCCTTAACAATCCCGCGATGGGCATAAGGAAATGGCTTGAGCGGGCGCCCGTCCACAATGAGCTGTACCGTGGCCTCGCCGGCAAAGAGCGGACCATCCGCAGCGGCTTCCGGGAGCTTCCATGAGCTGGTCCTGCCGACCAGGGCCTCCACCGCCCGCTGCATGGCCAGCCGGGTCGCACCTAGAATGTTCCGCTCGGCGATCTCTGCAACCGAAGCCGAGGCCACCGTAAAATCGAGCAGGCCGGCCCGCTGCAGGGCTTTGATTTGCCCAAAATAGCTTTCACGGGCCCCGGCGCTCAACTGCTTCGAGTCATTCACCTCAGCCGAAAGCGCAACCGCCTCGGCTGAACGGAAAAAGGATTGCCCCAGCACACAGGCCCCCGCCACCACCGGGCCGGCCAAGGCCCCCCGACCCGCTTCGTCGATGCCGATGAGCCACTCTCGCTCGGTAAGCTGTTCGGCATCATGTTGCTGCAGGTCATTCAATTCCATTACAGCTTAAAAACCGGCGGATTCGATGGCATTGGCTTATTGGGAATGAACAATTTGATGGTCGTGCCCTGATCCACTTCGGATCGTATGGTCAGGCGCCCGCCCCAAGTCGTCACCAGCCAGGCGGCCTTGGTCAGCCCGAAACCTCCCCCCAGGGTCGGGCGTTTGCGTACATTACTCGCTCGATAGCCGAACTCGGTTACCTTCTCGATTTCGTCATCCGGAATGCCACAGCCGCTGTCTTCGACCACAGCCCGGATTCCGCTTTCATCCTGATTGACCACCAAGGCAACTTGACCACCGGGTTCCGTGTATTTACGGGCGTTGGCCGTTAAATCGCGGAGGACATCAATCAAACGTAGTGGCATCCAGAGCTGCCCGCCATCGAGCTGGGCCTCCACTTTCAGGTCGATATAATAATCGCCCTGCCCTTTCTGATTCAGGTTGAAGTGGATCCCATAGTCTCCTTTGGAATTTTTAGCAATCGCGGCGAAGACATCTTCAAACTGTTGACGGAAAACATCGGGAGCAATTTGCCCCCAGACGTCGGGGTCATCCATCCGAAATTCGAGTTCATTGAGGCGTTTTTTGAAGATGGCAAAGATGGACTCAAGGTTGCTGATCGAAGCTTTGATTTCGGCCCTCGACGACGCACTCTCTTCCTGTTCCAAAGCCTCACGCAAATGAGCTAGCACAGCCGCCTCCGAATCCCGGATGCGCGGCATAATCCTGGCCAGTTCGCCTCCCTCCTTGATAGCCCGGGCGATAGCATGCAGTTCGGCATCAAGCTCCTTCGAGCGCTCGGAAAGTTCCGGAACCTCCGTTTCGGTCAGCGACAACTCACCGATCAGGATATTGATGATGTTAAGCACCGTATGCATGTCCGCAATCCGTTGCTCGGACGCATTCATATAAGGCGGCTTGGTTAATACGACTTCCTTCATGCTACCCTGTCAGGATAATTTGATCGACCCCTCAAAACCAGCAGAAAATATCGATCAATACTTATACCAACTGGGCTTCGCCGGAGGCTCCAGGCCCTGCGCTTCGTAGGCCGTCTTAAAGTGCATCTTGGCAAAATTCTTCAGCGCATCCGCACCTTTTTCTTCCACGATCTTCTTCGCCTGTTCAAGCACCTTACCACTGGCACCTTTGATGAGCACTTCACCCGCCTCATCCGAAAGCCGTTTCATCTCACGTACATAAACGGCCCGGGCCACGATTGAGGCAGCCGCGACAACCGGGTCGGATTCAGCCTTCGTCCGGCTGATCAGTTTAAAGTCCTTCCGGTCCTTCACATAGGCGTCGACCAGCTTTTGCTTGGTAAACTGGTCGAGCAGCCCCCAGGGAGCCGGGCGCTCATTAAGAGCCCCAATCAGGGATTTGCTGTGATACCAGGCCAACAGCTTGTTCAGATTCTTATCAAACTTGTAGTAGAGCTCGTTGTATTTCGGCATCCGGGCGAAGGCCGTCTTAATCACGACGCCCTTTGTCTTGCGAATTTCCTTGTCCAATTTCAGGATGCTGCTGTCGGACAGTTTTTTACTATCGGCGACGCCGAGCTCGATCCATTGCCGGACCATGTCGCCATCAGCGATGACGCAGGCCGTAATCAGCGGGCCGAAGAGATCGCCCTTACCGCTCTCATCACAACCGGCATGAAGCTCGAACCATTCCGGATGGTGCACCTCGTCATAGCCGAGCCGCGGGTCGCCGGTAATCTCGGGCTCCAGAATGTTCTGCACGAATTCTTCGGTCTTTTTCCCGGAGACGACCAGCTTACCACTCTGGTAGCCGACAACGTTCACCTTCTCCCCCTTGAAGGCAAAAAGCGAGTAGGCCACGTCATAGTGGAACCAGGGCCCTTGATACCCCTCCTCCAAGTAGTCCGCCAGCTTATCCATCTGCTCTTCCTCGAGCTTGATGGTGTACATGGTCTTGGCTTTGGGACCTTCGTCTTCGGCCTTTTTCTGTCGCTTTTTCGGCATGTGTGAAAACGGCTAGCACAGCCGCTCCTGCAATTGAAGCACAATCGCACACCACACCGCAATCCAGCCAGCGTCCAAGAGCCCCTTCTGCGATGTAATGTGAATGCAATTGCATTGTATCCAAGCGGCTTTACCCTTGCCACAAACTGCCTCTTGAATAGTTTGTCGAGAGCTATGCGGTTAACAACGCATAGGCTTCCATTCACCTTTCACCTCAGGCCGTACCGACGAGATAGCCCATCCCAATTGTCCGCCCTCACAACATGCCACGCCGGATTTCCGAAATATTGAAAACCAAACTCACGGCGAATCGAATCGTATTCATCTACTTCGTGGTGGGATCGGCCTGGATCATACTATCAACCCTTTGGTTGTCGCAGGAAGTAGCGGAATCCAGTACAATTATTGCAATCGAGGCGCTAAAGGGGCTGGCCTATATCGTGGTCACGACCGCGTTGCTTTGGCTGCTCTGCCGATCCTGGTCATACCAAGTCGCCGAGGCCTTGTCGAAATACGAGCGCAGTCAGACGCAGTATGAACTCTACGTCAAAAACTCGCCGATCTCAATTGCGGTCATTGATCGAAAGGGCAAGTACCTTGAGGTCAATGAGGCGACGGAAAAGCTCACCGGTTACTCTTTCGAAGAATTGCAAAAGATGAGCATTTTCGAGATCGATGCGACCGACAGCAAGGAAGGCACCGCCGCGGTTTTCGGAGAAATCTTTACCGATAATTATGCCACTCGTGACCGCGTGATCCGTTGCAAAGATGGTTCCAAAAAAATCATTCGCGTCGACGGGGTACGTCATATGGAAGACCGGGCGATCTGCTTTTCCCGAGACATCACCGACCGGAAACAGAACGAGCATAAACTGCTCATGCTGAATGCCATGCTGCGGGCGATACGACGAATCAACAAAGCAATCGTCGGCACGCCGGATATCGATCAACTCATCCGTAAGATTTGCGAGATCCTGATCGAGGACCGCGAGTTCGAGCATGCCTGGATCGCCTTGCTCGACGAGAATGGCAAACCCACACACTACCACGATGCACCCGAACTGAAGGACGCCGGGAAATTGAAAGCTTTCCTGCAAGCGGGACAGCTCCCAAAGTGTATTGAAAACACAAAGACAAAAGACGGGCTCATTCTCGCCGCTAAGCCCATCGAACAGTGCCCCGATTTTCCCGTTATGGAGGGACTGGAAGACTGCGCACTGCTCGGCGTGGAGTTCAGCTACGCCAATCATTTTGGATACATCGCACTCATGACCAGTCAGGCGGCGATCCAGGACGAAGAGGAAATCGATCTTTTCCGGGAAGTGGCCGAGGACCTGCGTTTCGCCCTGCACAGCATTCGTGCCGAGACCGAGCGTAAACGTGCCACCGAGGATCTGCTCATTGCCAAACGTGCCGCGGAGAATGCCAACCGGGCCAAAGACGAATTCCTCTCCGTCATGAGCCATGAGTTACGCACCCCGCTCAATCCGATCATGGGCCACACAAGTCTGCTGCAGGAGCAGATCGACGACCCGGAAAGCCTCGATTCGCTCCAGCAAATCAATCGCTCCAGCGAGCAGTTACTCGCCCTCATCGAAGACATCCTCTTCTTTTCCCAGTTACAGGACGGCTCAAAAACATACCAGACCCTGCCTTTTGATCTTCTGGAGTGCAGCCAATTGGCATTAAAAAGAAGCCGGAAGCAGTGCCCGAAGCAGACGATTGAATTTGAAAACGGGACAGATGGTTACGACGCCATTCCGGCCGGAACCATGGTCGCCGGCGACTGCGACCACATTCGGCGAATCGTCGGTGAATTGTTGACCAATGCCTGTAAATACACGCACGAGGGAAGCATCCACCTCCGCATCGGCCAGCGTGATCTGGGTGACGGAACAATCGAGGCACTTTTCGAAGTCGAAGACAGCGGCATCGGAATCGAAGAAGCTGTCCTGGAAAAGCTTTTCGACGCTTTCACCCAAGTGGACTCATCGCATACCCGCCGCTATGAAGGCATTGGTTTGGGGCTGGCAATTTGCCGCAAGATCGCGGACATCTCGGGCGGTTCGCTCACCGCGGAAAGTCAGCCCGGCGTCGGTTCCTGCTTTCGTTTCCGCTGCCCGTTGCAGAAAGTTGAACCCGCAGCAAATTCCGGAGAGAAGACGCCCGGAACGCAGCAAGCCGAAGCCCCCTCGACCGGGAAAGTTCTTCTCGTTGAAGACAGCTCCAGCAATGCTCTTGTCGCTCAAACCATGTTGACGCGATGGAGACTCAAGGTCGACCTCGCCGAGCACGGCGAAGCCGCTGTCGAAATGTCCCGGAAAGAGAAATACGACTTAATTCTGATGGATTTGAGTATGCCCGTAATGAACGGATTCGATGCCACACAGGCAATCCGCGAGTCGGATTCCGAAAACCGTGAAACCCCAATTATCGGGCTCACCGCTCACGTCAGCCCCGATGCAAAAGAAGAATGCCTGAAGACGGGCATGGCCGCCTTTATTGCCAAGCCTATACGCATGCAGACCTTCAAGGACTGCATCTCCGAATTCGTCCGGATTTCCGAATAGGCAAAATCCCTGCCACAAATACAAATGCCGGAAAGTGATCGCCAGTCGATGGTCGAACAGGTGCGCGCGATGGGCATTCGCGATAGACGGGTTTTGAAAGCGATGGGGCGCGTCAGGCGTCATTTGTTCATCCCGGATAAGTTTCGGCGCGGGGACAGCTACGGGAACCATCCCTTGCCCATCGGTTATGACCAAACCATCTCGCAGCCCTACATCGTGGCCTATATGACCGAAAAAATGAATGTCCGGCCCGGTGAAAAAA
Organism: Coraliomargarita sinensis; assembly: GCF_003185655.1. NCBI lineage: Bacteria > Pseudomonadati > Verrucomicrobiota > Opitutia > Puniceicoccales > Coraliomargaritaceae > Coraliomargarita > Coraliomargarita sinensis. Next base: position 170,963 of record NZ_QHJQ01000009.1, read on the forward strand.
TCCTCGAGATCGGAACCGGTTCCGGCTACCAGGCCGCGATCCTCGCGGAGCTTGGGGCTCAGGTCTATTCCGTGGAAACGATTCGGGGACTCGCCGAACACGCCTCAGCCGTCTTGAAGGAAGAAGGATACCACTCAGTCAAAGTACGGCACGGCAACGGCAATCAAGGATGGGCGGAGCACGCGCCCTACGACGTCATACTCGTTACCTGCGCTCCGGCGACTGTGCCGGAAGCACTTACCGGACAACTTCGGGAAGGCGGACGTATGATTTTACCAGTCGGCGGATATCGGCAGCACCTTGTGATTTTAAGAAAATCCAAAGGCAAAATCGAACAGCAGGATGATTTACCCGTGCGCTTCGTGCCCATGGTGTAATCGGTTCGGAATCTGAAGAATAATCGTGAATTCCCGCGACGCCGCGCTAGTTTCCACACGATGTCGCTCATCCAGCAACAGAAGGAATTTCAAAGCTCACTTGCCGAGTGGTATGCTCAGGCCCAACGCCCCCTGCCCTGGCGGAAAAAGCCTTCCGTGTACCGCACGGTGGTTTCCGAGCTGATGGCCCAGCAAACGCAGATCAAAACTATGCTGCCTTACTTTGATCGGTGGATGCATCGCTTCCCGGACTTCAAAACTCTGGCCGCAGCCTCCGAAGAAGATGTGCTCAAGCATTGGGAAGGGCTCGGCTACTACAGTCGCGCCCGCAACCTGCACAAGCTGGCCAAGGCATACGTCGCTGCCAGCCCGAAGCCCAGAGCCCGTGAAGCCTGGCAGGCGCTCCCCGGCATCGGCCCCTACACTTCGGCCGCCATTGCCTCGATCGCCTTCCATGAACCGGTGGCAGTGGTCGATGGTAATGTTGTGCGCATCCTCGCCCGTCTGACCTGTGACACCCGAACGTTCAAAAGCAATGGCGAGGCAGTCAAAGCTTTCACCGCGCTCGCGGAGGATGTGGTGGCAGAGGAGAATCCCGGCGACCACAACCAGGCCATGATGGAACTCGGCGCGACAATTTGCCTGAAGCGCAAGCCGCTCTGCACCATCTGCCCAGTGGCCGGTTTTTGCCTGGGACGCACCAGTGCGGAACTCGATCAGATACCGAAAATTCAGCGCAAAGCCACGAAACGCATCACAGTCGAGCGCGCCTGGGCCCTGGAAGGCAACGCGATCCTCCTCCATCGCATCCCGGAAAGTGCGGGGCAGCTTGCCGGGCAATATGAACTGCCGAAACTGAAGGATTTACACCTGCCCACGCCCAAAACCAAACCACTTGCCATAAAGACGCGTTCCATCACGCATCGCCGCATCAAGGAACCCATCTTTGTCGTCAGCGCACCGAAGGCGCTGCCGGACGATCACTTTTGGATCAGATTCAATGATCTGGAAAACATCACCTTATCGGGACCACATCGCCGCTGGGTGGGCGAATTGACTAAGGTTGCGAATAAGCAGTCAACGTAACACTCACGCTAATGGGATCGACTTCCTGCGCGCCTCCTACACCTTCGATGATCACGTCGGATACTTTCGAGACCAAGCCCACCCCATCGACATACTTGTCCACCGTCGTCGAGGTGACGTTGTAATTATAGGTAAAGAAAACCACCCTAACGGATACCGTCGCAGTGAAAACTGAAGTCACCTCGATCGCCGTGCTCGGCTCGCTATCTCCGGGCAAGGTAAAGGAACTGATCCTGTGAGTAATCGTGTTGTCGACCGCACCGTAAAAACTATGGGTGTAATCGGCATCGACAGCCACGCCGGGCGTGAAATTATTTAAGAGCAAGGGCCACTTTGCGGCACTGGTTATTTGAAAAGGGCCGGCAGTGTAATTCGTTTCGGCACCTGATTCCGGATTCACGCCACCCAGTTGGTAGAGCCCCGCAGAGAAGTCGTTGAGGATGTATAAGGTCTGCTCCCAGGGGTCGACCGACGGATGGTCCTCGCTGCTGGCAACAACCTTAATGGCATCGTCGCCCTCATAGTTTTCCGTGCCTACTACGTTGTAAGTCGCGGTGAAGGGCACATCGTTCTCCCGGCTGTCAATGATCTGATATGTCCAACTGTTGCCGGTCGTACCATAACCGGCTCCCGCAACATCGATCGCGAAGGAGTCACGCTCCTCCACCACGAAAAACCTTTTTGATTGAACGGCTTCTTGCACCGAAAGCTCCGAACCATTCCCGGCAAACCAGGGGCCGACTTCTTCCCATTCTAGCAGAGGACGGGACAGATTATCACTGGCATACACCTGATACTGCTTGTCGGCAGTGGATGACCAACGGAGGGTCGTATTCCCACTGGCCACTTCGATAGATGGCAACGCTGAAGCGATGGCCGTGGTCAGGACCAGGGCCAAAATTAGTGCCAACATACCGCGCATCTGCATTGGTGAGAGGGACTAGAGGGTTGCACCTAAAAAGCAAGAATCCATGTTCGACCTTTTACAGCGACAACCCAGCCTAAACGTTTCGATGCCGAAGCCAAAAATTTTTACAGAATCAGATTTTGATGTTCGCCCCTCCACCATTAAGGGGGCCGGACAGGGACTTTTTGCCAAAACCCATATCCGGGAAGAGGACACCATCGGCTACTATACGGGCGAGGTGATCGACGAAAACGCCTTCCACGACCCCGAACGCCCCTTCTCCGCCTACGTGCTCTGGGTCTGCCGAACGCATATCATTATCGGTGAGGGTCCCAAGGCGAACTACACCCGCTACATCAACCACAGCGATGAGCCCAACGCCTTTCTCGTGGTTTCCCACCGCTGGAAAAGCGCACGTTTTGAAGCGCTCTGCGATATCGCCCCCGGTGAGGAAATCTTTTTCAACTACGGTGAAGATTACTGGGAATAGCTACCGGGATTTGAGATTCGGGATACGAGTTGCGAGTGATCGGGTGCAGAACGAAAATTGTCCGGTACTATATCGAAACTTGTCAGGGAGCGGCTAGTCTACATCGTTCATCATCCCCTCACCCCTCATCCCGCATCCCGCATCCCGCATCCAAAGCCAATGGCACTAACCGATATTTTCAAGGACCTCGACGAAGAGCAACGCACCGAAGTGGAGCAGCTCCCCCGCTCGGAGCGGCTCGGGCAAATTGCGGCACTTCGCCAGATGTCGACCAGACAACTCCTGCAGGAAGTTTCCGAACAAACCGGGCTCCCACTGGTGGGTCAAATCGAACTGATTGAAAATCCAACCTGGTCGCTGCCCCTTCGCCTGATCCACGAATACCAATGTGTGCCGGTACAAAACGGGGAACCCGTAAAAGCGGACGGCAGTTCAACAGAAGAGGAAGACAGCACGGCCCCCATTCCACTCGTCACCCTTTGGCCACCGGATGAAAAAATGGACCGCTGGATCTACGCCACCTGCGGCCGCATGCCGAAGTGGCATCTCGGCAATCCCGAACAGGTGGTCGAAACCATCACCGAGCATTTTGGCGTCGGTGCTGGGAGTCTGGACGAGTCGGACCTTGTCACCGATGTCGCCGAAACTCAGGACGACGAAGATGAGGACGCCGCCGTTATCCGTTTTGTCAATGAAGTCGTCTCCAAAGCGGTCAGCGACCGCGCTACGGATATTCACTTTGAGCCACACCGTGACGAACTGCAGATCCGCTACCGCATCGACGGCGAGCTCGTACCCATTCGGGTGCCGGATAACTTGATCCGCTTTCAGGGCGCCATTATTTCACGCCTGAAAATCATGGCGAAGCTGAATATCTCAGAAAAGCGCCGCCCGCAGGACGGGCGTATCTCTTTCGGTTCAGGCAATTCAGAACTCGACATCCGGATTTCCACTTTCCCGACCATGTACGGCGAGAGTGTCTCGCTACGTCTGCTGAATCAAAAGTCCAAACCGCTCTCCATGCGAGAACTGGGCCTCGACCCTAACGAAGAGAAAAAACTCAGCCACGCGCTGAGCACGCCCCATGGTATCATCTTGGTGACGGGGCCGACCGGTTCGGGTAAGTCAACGTCACTGACCGCTTATATCCGCCTGATCAACAAACCCGAGCGACGCATCATCACGGTCGAAGACCCGGTCGAATACGAAGTGCCGGGTGTCAACCAGACGCAGGTCCACCCCGAGATCGGGCTGACCTTTGCCCAGTCACTGCGCGCCGTGCTGCGTCAGGACCCGGACGTGATCATGGTAGGTGAGATTCGCGACCGCGAAACCGCTGACATCGCCATCCGTGCCTCGCTAACCGGCCACCTCGTCCTCAGCACCCTCCACACCAACGATGCTCCGGGGGCGCTGACGCGGCTCATCGATATGGACATCGAGCCTTTCCTCATCGCCTCTTCCGTCGAGATGATCATCGCGCAGCGCCTCGTGCGCCGCCTCTGCCCGGAGTGCGCCCGCCCTGCCAACTACGAAGCGAATCAAATAGCCGGCTTCCTCGCGACCATGCGGATCGACCCGAGCGAGGCTCAATTCGGACATCTCGCCAAAGAAGCCGTCGGCTGTGAACGCTGCCGCTCGCTCGGCTTCCGTGGTCGGGTCGGCATTTTCGAAATCCTCCGCGTGACCGACGAGATTCACGAGCATATCGTCAAGCGCGACTCCGCCCGGCTCATCCGTCAGACCGCCATTTCCCAGGACATGCGTACACTCATGCAAAGCGGTTGGGGACATATCAAAGAAGGCACCACCACGATCGAGGAAGTCATGCGATTCGCGGATTTGGAAAACGAAGAATCCTAGTTGCGCTTAAAAAAGTTTTCCGCTCGGCGACTCGTAGCGGTGGTGCGCCAGCACCGTCCTGCGGCACTTCCACTCGTAATTCTCTATTACGCTCGCCGCTCTGCTTCGATCGCACGCATCTTCTCGCGCTCCTCTTTGAACTTCCGGCGGTTGCAATTACAGTGCAGACAAAGTGGAGAATTGTAGGTCAGCACAAAACGTTCTTTCAGCGAGAGCGGGCGCTCCTGCCCCAGTTCCACCATTTTTATGGCCGGCCCGCAGCTGGGCACGACGGCACCCACCGTGTCGAAAAACAAATCGGCCGCAGAACGCTTTTGTGTCTTACCTGACTTCATGTTGAATTGATCCTATCCAAGCTATTAACGTTTTCCAGTCGTCGCCGAGGTTTTTTTCTTTTGCAATCCAAGACAATGCGCCACCGATCGTCTCTCATAGCTCTTCTTCTCTTGTTTTCGAACGCCCTGCCGGGCGCTGCCAAACAGAGTCGCCTGCAGTCTTATTACAATATTGCTGAAGGCAACTATTTGATCGGCGACCGGAGCGGCGCGGCGCGCGGCATCGAACAATGCCTGCGACTCGACCCCGAACATGCCCCCAGCCTGGCACTGCAATCCAAGCTCCTCCTCGAACAATCCGAAATCGAGGCTGCTCTGGCATCTGCTGAAGCCGCGATCGCATCCGCGCCGGAGGAACTGGAATATCAGGTGCTCAGAGCACTCATCCTCGGCAATCTCGATCGCCGCGAGGATGCGATGGCCCAAATCGATACAGTCCTGGCAAAAGCGCAGCCCGGCAGCGAGCACGCGCGAACCGCCCAACATCTTAAAGGCCTGCTCAAAATGGCGGAAGAAAAATGGGACGATGCCGCCGACGCGTTCCAAAAAACCTACGGCCCCCAGCCGGAAGCGTCGGACACCGGCCGCCAGCTTGCTACTGAAGCCTATCTGGAAAAAGCACGGACCGCACCGGATATCGAGGGGGCCCTCGCCGCGATCGACCAGGCGATCGAACTCTACCGGGGCCAGACCGGCCGGGAAAACCTGGAAGCTTTGAGCCGCCTGGAAATCAAGCGCGCTCAACTTCTGGCGCAGGCGGGAGAGACGCAACAGGCCACCACCGTTCTCCAACAAATTGTTGGGGAAGACCCGGACAATCTGGAGGCCACAGTAACTCTGGCCTCTCTTTATGCCAACCGCGAGGAATGGCTGGCCCTTGAAGACCTGATCGAGCCGATTTCGAAAAACCCGGCCCTGGCCGATATCGCGCTCTACCTGAAAGGGCGCGTAGCCCTTGCCCGCGACCGGGTGGGCACCGCCCGGGCTAGATTCGAGGAAGCCCTGGAACTCAACGCCAATCGACCAACCGCGCTACAACATGCACTCGAGTTCTACCGTAGCATCTGCTTTGAAAGACTAAAACGCCGCGACGAGGCCATCAAAAGTCTGAAAAGGGCTGTCGACGGCGGCTACGTCCCGGAAACGCCCGATGAAGCCGTTCATTTGGGACGACTGCTGCTGCGGCAAAAGGATTTGGATCCACTCCTGCCCACTCTGGAGAAAGCATTGCTCCGCGGCAACACGAGTGCAGAAGGCTGGGCGCTCTTGGGACGGGCCCACATTAAAAAGGGGCGTAACGAACTGGCCCTGAGCGCACTCAACCAATCGCTCGACCTCGAACCGGAGCAGGCCGGGATCCTGGCATTGCGTGGCTCGCTCCTGCGCAAGATCGGGGACCTGCAGGGTGCCTTGGTCGACTACGAGCGTGCCCATCAACTGGAACCGTCGAGTCCGGTGTTGAGCTATGAGCAGGGGCTCGTGCTCCTTCAACTCGGCCGCATCGGGGAAGCAGAGCCTTTTCTCCGCGTGGCCGCGCGCAAGCTCACCACCCATGTGACACTCGACCTGCTCCACGCCAGTTGCGCCTACACGCTGGGCAAATACGAAGAAGCCGCCCAATCGCTACAGCAATATCTCCACCCCCAACTCGAAGGCGATGCTTTGAAGCAATTCAAGGCCAACCAATCCGATACCGCGGCCTACCTCCATACCCTCCTTTCCGGGAAGAAAGGCATTCAAATAAGCGAACTGGCAACGACCTCGAAATCGGCGACTCTCTACAACGACTATGCTCGCGGCAAAGCCAGCCGCAAACAGGTCCTTGACTGGGCCGGCCGCGCAGAGACCCCGGAACAGGCGCGCACTCAAATTTGTGCAGCCAGTTACTGGCTCGCCCAACTTGAAAGAGCACGGGCCCATAGCGAAAACCTCAAGGAATTGCTCCATATCGCCATCGAAACAGGCTCTCCCGAAAATCCGGAGTTCCAGTTCGCACGCTGGCAACTCAAGCACGACTAGAAGCCTACTCTGGGCGATTTTTCGTCCGGCTCGGGAGAGACTGGTATCGCAATACACTGCTTTTTTTCCTTGCGCAAGTGCCGGAGAAAAGCATTTTCCGTCAGTTCAGCGTTAGAGCGCGTCCTGCGAAGGGCCCGCTCCCCGGCTAATCCTTAGAGGGATTTTAACGGTCAGGGCGGTCAGGTGACGGCCCCGACGGTTCCAGAAACCCGGAATCCATAGCAAGGGAAAATAAAATCAAAACATATGTCAGATATATCAGATACAATCGTCGATAAAGCAGCTATCATCAAGGAATTCGGTGCCAACGAAAACGACACCGGCTCTTCCGAAGTGCAAATCGCGCTGCTTACCGCACGCATTAAACACCTTACCGAGCACCTTCGCGACAATCGCAAGGACTTCCACTCACGCCGCGGCCTGATCGCCATGACCGCCCGCCGCCGTAAGTTGCTCGACTACTTGAAGCGCACCGACTTCGGTCGCTACACCGCGATTCTCGAGAAGCTCAAGCTTCGCCGATAAGACTCTCAATGATGCCGGGCTTCGTTTCACGAAGCCCGGCATTTTCTTTTTACCCCGTTCTTTAAATCGCCTCGTCAACATCGTAATCTTAATCGTAATTCTCTGACCACACTGGAAGAGGATTACGATTAAGAGTAGGATGGAGATTAGGAAAAATTCATAGCCCGTAGCCGAAGCCCTTTGGCTTTGGCCCACGTAATAAACAAGTCAGGTCGACCGGAGTCGTAAGGAATCCGACTACAAAATAAGATGTCGTCCACTTTCAACCTTTCTACTTTATACCTCCACCTGATTACTTTCACGGAAGCATCGCAACCGATTTGCGGTGCTGGCGGCAAATGAAGGTCCCATCCCCGACATGCCGTTGAATGCAAAAAGCAAAATACAAATAGAATGAAACAAAAACATAACGTAAGCGTTGAAGGTCTCGGCATCGAGATCTCCACAGGCACGCTCGCTGGTCTTGCCAGCGGTGCCGTCACCATCCGTCAGGGCGAAACTGAACTCTTCGTTTCCGCCACTGCCGCATCCGCACTCCGCCCCGGGCAGGATTTCTTCCCGCTCACAGTCGACTACCGCGAAAAGTTCTCCGCTGGCGGTAAGTTCCCCGGCGGTTACTTCAAGCGCGAGGGCAAGCCCTCCGAGAAGGAAATCCTCACTTCACGACTTTGCGACCGTCCGCTTCGTCCGCTCTTCCCCAAGGGCTTCATGAACGAAGTACAGGTCATCGGCCTGCTTCTGGCGACCGACCGCATCCACGAGCCAGACGTGCTCATGGTCAATGCCGCCTCCGCAGCCACCCTGATTTCCGACATTCCCTGGAACGGCCCGGTCGGCTGTGTCCGCGTCGGCCAGATCGACGGTGAGTTCATTACCAACCCGACCCACGATGAGATGCTCGACTCCGACCTCGACCTCATCTACGTCGGTAACGAAACCGAAATGATGATGATCGAAGGCTCCGCCGAGTTCATCTCCGACGAGCGCTTCTACGAGGCCCTGCAGTATGGGCAGGAAGCCATCCAGCCGATCATCGCGGCCCAAAGAGAGCTCGCGAAACTTGCCGGTAAGGAAAAGAAGGAATTCGACCTCGTTATCACTCCGAAGGAAGTCACCGACTTCTGCGAAGAGTTTGCCGCCGAGAAGGTTAAGGAAGCGCTCAAGGAAGACAGCTACTCCGCCCGCAAGCTCGCCATCGAAGCGATCGCCAACGAAACCACCGCCGCACTGGAAGAAAAGCTCGGCGCGGACAAGGTGGACGCCAACGACGTTGCCCGCTCCTTCGACGAGATCCAGGAGAAGCTCTACCGCCAGAACATCCTCGAGACCGGCAAGCGTGTCGACGGCCGTGGCGCCGAAGACCTGCGTCCGATCTCCTGCGATACCGGTTTGCTTCCGCGCGTGCACGGCTCCGCCCTATTCAACCGGGGCGAAACCCAGGCACTCGTCATCTCCACGCTCGGCACCAGCCGCGACACTCAGGATATCGACGGCCTCACCGGCGGTGCGACCAGCAAGTCCTTCATCCTGCACTACAACTTCCCCCCCTTCTCCACCGGCGAAGCGGGTCGTTTCGGCTTCACCAGCCGCCGCGAGCAGGGCCACGGTGCGCTCGCCGAGCGTTCGCTCCTCCCGATCCTTCCCCCGGAAGATGAGTTCCCTTACGCTATCCGCGTGGTTTCCGAAGTCATGAGCTCAAACGGCTCCACTTCGATGGCTTCCATCTGTGGCGGCTGCCTTTCCCTAATGGATGCAGGCGTGCCGATCACCGCACCTTGCGCCGGTATCTCTACCGGCCTGGTCACGGAGAAAGATGCTGACGGCAAGATCACCAAGAAGGTCATTCTCACCGACATCCTCGGCGCAGAAGACCACTTCGGTGATATGGACTTCAAGATCGCGGGCACGAAGGACGGCATCACCGGCTTCCAGCTCGACCTGAAGATCAGCGGCCTGCCCTTCGACATCACCCTCGATGCCATCAAGCAGAACCGCGATGCCCGGATGAAGATCCTCGCCATCATGGCCGAGCATCTGCCCGAGTCCCGTCAGGACCTTCGCGAACACGCGCCGCGCATCCACACCATCAAGATCGATCCGGAAAAGATCGGCGCCCTCATCGGCCCAGGCGGTAAGAATATCCGCCGGATCACCGAGGTCTCCGGTGCCCAGGTCGACATCGACGAGGATAACTCCGGCAAGGTCCTCATCTTCGCCACCGACAAGGAGTCGATGGACCGCGCGATCCAGGAAGTCGAACTCTGCACCGCAGAGATCGTCGTCGGTAAGACCTACCGTGGTATCGTTCGCGGGATCAAGGAATTCGGCGCCTTCGTCGAGTGCCTGCCCGGCAAGGAAGGCCTTGTCCACATCTCCGAACTGGCTGACTTCCGCGTCAAGAAGACGGAAGACATCTGCAAGCTCGGCGACGAGATGGTCGTTAAGTGCATTGGTGTGGAAAAGGGCAAGGTTCGCCTCTCCCGCAAAGCTGCTCTCGAAGATGCCAAGGAAGGCAACGAAGAGGACGAAGAAGCTCCGGAAACGGAGGAGAAAGACTAATACCTCCCCTGGAGTTTGTTTATTTCAAGCGGTCACCGAAAGGTGGCCGTTTTTTTACCTCAATAACCATTCGGGTATCATTAGACACCTTAGCTTAACCTCATAATATCCTCACCAAAACAAACTAAGAATAGAAACAGATTCTTACCCGAACACCTGCTTCCTCAGTCCCTGAATGGTGGCAAGATCCTGCCAGTCGGCCCCGCGCAGTAGATTCGGTTTGGGCGGATATTTCCGATTTTTCTCTCGTTGCCAGGCCCCCGCGTAACTCCGGACGAAGTCCTGACTGCCCAGGATGGCCCCATCGGTGAAGTAGCGCACCCGGCAGCGCAGCACAGTAGCTTTCGGCAGGAGCGCATCCTCTTTTTCAAGTACCTTCAGCGCCTTCT